>JAKEIC010000095.1 GCA_022614695.1 Planctomycetales bacterium
CGTCGCGTCGGCCTCCGCGACGGGGATCGAGAGGGCGCGGAGGATCCTGCGGAACTGCTCCGGGTGTGTCCGCCGCCCGTCCCCGCACCCGTACTCGTCCCAGAGGATCGAGGCCAGCGCGGCCTGGATCGTCTCGTCCGGGCAGCAGGCGAGCGCGGCCGCGTCGTAAAGCCGGGTCCGGAGCACGTGGTGGTAGTAGTAGGTCGAGAAGGTCCGGAGCGCCGGGAGCCCGTAGTAGCCGAGCTCCAGGTCGGCCCAGACCGGGTGGGTGAGGACCGGGTGCCCGAGGACCAGGTGCTTCAGCCTCGCGAGAAACGCCGCCGCGTTCATGCCGCCGCCTCCTTCCGCGCGCCGCGCCACAAGTCGAGGAACCGCCGGCGGCGCGCGCGCGTCTCCTCGGCCGAGTAGAGGGTGCCCATGAGCCACTCGAGCCCCTGCTCCAGCTCCTCGACGCTCATCCGCTTCGGGACGAAGTTCACGTCGAAGAGCGTGCAATGGTCCCAGTCGCCGTCCCGCAAGAGCCGCCCCTCGGCCTTGAGGCGCCGGTAGAGCGCCGTGCCCGGGAAGGGCGTGAGGACCGTGACCTGCACCTCGAGGAGCGACGTGGACTTCACGAACCTCTCGATCTCCTCGAAGCTCCCCGGCGTGTCCTCGTCGAGGCCGACGATGAAGCAGCCGTTCACCGTGATGCCGCGGGACTGGATCTCCTCGATGGCCCGCCGGTACTGGTCGAGCCGCCGGAGCTTCCAGTTCCCCGCCTCGAGCCCGTTGAGGGACTCCGCCCGCGGCGACTCGAACCCGATGAGGAGCTGCCGGCAGCCGCTCCGGGCGAGGAGGTCCAGCAGTTCCGGGTCGTCGGCGACCGAGACGTCCGTCTCGGTGAACCAGTGGACCTCCTCGTCGGCGATCGCGCGGACGAGGTCCCGCGACCAGCGCTTGTCCACGAACGTGTTGTCGTCGGCCAGCTCGACGAACGGGTGCCGCCAGACCTTCTTGATCTCGCGGATCTCGCGCACGACCGCCTCGACGGGCTTCACCTTGTAGCGGCCGTAGATCCGGGAAGCCGCGCAGAACTCGCAGTGGAGGGGGCAGCCGCGCGCCGTCTGCACCGGGAGCCGGTTGTAGGCGGACGGATCGAGGAGGTCGTAGCGCGGCGGCGGGTTCGCCCCGAGGACGACGTCGCGGACGCTCGAGTTGCGGTAGATCCCCCCGAGGCGGCCCGCCTCCCAGTCCGCGAGCACCCGCGGCCAGAGCGCCTCCCCCTCGCCGGCGACGACGGCGTCGGCGTGGAGGGCCGCCTCCTCGGGCAGGAGCGTCGCGTGGAGCCCCCCGAGGACCACCGGGGTCCCGCGGGCCCGGTAGGCGTCGGCGATCCGGTACATGACGCTGGACTTCGCCGTGAAGGACGAAACCGCCACGATGTCGAAGTCGGGGAGGTTCCCCGCGTCGAACTCGGGCCTCTCGAGGTAGGTGATCGAGAAACGTTCCGGGGTGACTGCGGCGAGCGTGAGGAGCCCGAGCGAGGGCATCGAGGCGATCACGCGGGCCCGCTCGACGAACCCCGGTAGCGTGATCCCGTGCCGGACGAGCCGGTCGTTGTAGATCCGCACCCCGCTCACCGCGATCAGCCCGATCCGCCCCGCCGTCCCGCTCCCGGCCATTTTTCCCTCCTTCGGGTGAGGCCGGGGGGTGTGGAGCAAGCCCCGTACCGGCGCGCCTCCCGAGGGGAGAGGCGCGGCGAGGGCGGGAGGACGCGGGAGGAGCGACCGCGAGCGGGAGATCCTCCCGCGGTAGACTTCCCATGATGGCCGGACCGACGGAAGGGACGGGCGGCTCCGCGCCCCCACGCGGCAAGAGCTTCCTCGAGGAGATCGTCGAGGCCGACCGCGAATCGGCCCGGTTCCCCGGCCCGATCCGGACGCGGTTCCCGCCCGAGCCGAACGGCTATCTCCACATCGGCCACGCGAAGTCCATCTGCCTGAACTTCGGGCTCGCCGCGCAGTACGGGGGGACATGCAACCTCCGGATGGACGACACGAACCCGACCACCGAGGAGGCCGAATACGTCGAGGCGATCCAGCGGGACGTCCGATGGCTCGGGTTCCAGTGGGACGGGCCCGTCCGGTACGCCTCGGACTACTTCGAGCCGCTCTACGCCTGGGCGGTCGAGCTCGTCCGCGCAGGGAAGGCCTACGTGTGCGACCTCACGGCCGACCAGGTCGAGGCGCACCGGGGGACGCTCACGACGCCGGGGAAGCCGAGCCCCTGGCGCGACCGGTCCGTCGCCGAGAACCTCGACCTGCTCGGGCGGATGCGGAAGGGCGAGTTCCCGGACGGCTCGCGGACGTTGCGGGCAAAGATAGACATGGCCTCGCCCAACATGCACCTCCGGGACCCGGTGCTCTACCGTATCCTCCACGCGCGCCACCACCGGACCGGGGACGCGTGGTGCCTCTACCCCACCTACGACTTCGCGCACGGGCAGAGCGACTCGATCGAGGGGATCACCCACTCGATCTGCACCCTCGAGTTCGAGGTGCACCGGCCGCTCTACGACTGGCTCCTGGACTCGCTCGGCGTCCCGCTCCACGGGCACCCGCGCCAGGTCGAGTTCGCGCGCCTGAACCTCACCCACACGGTCATGAGCAAGAGGCTCCTGCTGCGGCTCGTGACCGAGAAGCTCGTCTCGGGCTGGGACGACCCGCGGCTCCCGACGATCGCGGGGCTCCGGCGCCGCGGCGTCCCCCCCGAGGCGATCCGCGAGTTCGCACGCCGGATCGGGGTGGCGAAGGTCGAGAGCACGGTGGAGCTGGCGCTCCTCGAGGCCTGCATCCGGGAGGAGCTGAACCGGACGGCGGAGAGGCGGATGGCGGTCCTCCGGCCCCTCCGGCTCGTCATCGAGGATTGGCCGGAGGGGCGGGAGGATCTCCTCGAGATCGGGAACAACCCCGAGGATCCCGCGGCCGGCTCGCGGAAAGTCCCGTTCGGACGGGAGCTCTGGATCGAGCGGGACGACTTCCGTGCGGAGGCCCCGAAGAAGTGGTTCCGCCTGGCCCCCGGGGCCGAGGTGCGGCTCCGCGGCGGCTACTACGTCCGATGTCGCTCGGTGGAGACGGACTCACGGACCGGCGAGCCGACGCGGCTCCTCTGCACGCACGACCCGGCCTCCCGCGGCGGGAGCACCCCCGACGGCCGGAAGGTGAAGGGGACGATCCACTGGGTCTCGGCCGCGCACGCCGCCGAGGCCGAGGTCCGGCTCTACGAGACCCTCTTCGCGGTCCCCGACCCCGGGGACGTCCCTCCGGGGAAGGACTTCACGCACCACCTGAACCCCCGATCGCTCGAGGGGCTCCGCGGCTGCAAGATCGAGCCGTCCCTCGCGCCGGCCGCGCCCGGGAGCCGCTGGCAGTTCGAGCGGATCGGCTACTTCTGTGCCGACGAGAAGGACTCGCGACCGGGCGCCCCGGTCTTCAACCGGACGGTGACGCTCCGGGACACCTGGGCGAAGATCGAGAGGCAGGAGGGGGGGTAGTCCCGCGCGACCGCGCTCAGGTCACGTCCACGATCTCGTATCCGAGCTTGGACCTCGACTCTTCCACAACTCTCGCGACATCCGCCCCCGCCGGCCGTCCCTCCAGGGGGATCCGGAGACGACTCGTGTTTCCTTGCACGACCAGGACAAACCCGCGCTGAAGGGCATCGTAGACGAGCCAGAGCCCAGCCGGGACCAGAAGCGCCAGGAGCGCAATCCTGTCCACCATGACGCCCCCGAACCGGAACCAGTCGAGCAGTACTTTGACCGCTGGAATCCCGAGGCACGACACGGCGCCGCCGAGGACGGCCTGTAGCGCCGGATGCCGCGACCGGAATCCGTAGCGGAGCTCCAGCTTCTCGATATCGCCCCGGAGCACGCGCCGGATGACTCTCGCCCCGTCGAGCATGGCGACTCCCTCGGCGTCGAGTCTCACTCCTTACAAGGTGAGGGGGTCGGTGCCGGTCGCCACGGGAGGACTCGCCAGCTTACTTCCGCTTCCCCTTGGCCGCCGACTTGGATGCCCGCGCGGCCGGCTTTCTCGCCCTCTTCACGTACTTCGGCTGGTAGAGCTGCACCCGGACGCCGCCGGGCATCGTGAAGTGGGTCACGAACCCGTACCCGTGGTCGGCGACAGGTTGGTCGAAGACGACGCCCCGGGACTGAAGGTCCGCGACCGTCTTCGAGATGTCGTCGCAGTAGAACGAGATGTCGTGCGTGCCCGAGGGGGGGTCGCCCTCTGTCGGGTGGCAGCCGACGTCCCCCTCCGGGACGTCGAAGATCAGCCACCCGTCTCCGACGTCGGTGTACGGGAAGCGGAGCTTCTCCCGGATGAAGGCGCGCAACTCCTCCGCCTTCGAGCTGTAGAACATCGCGTGGACGTCCTGGATCATGGGGACCTCCGCGGCGGAGCCTACGGCCCGTCCGCCGAGGGGTCAATCTCCCGCACGGCGGCGAAAGGCAGCGTAGTCTCCCGATTCCTCTCGAGGAGGTAGAGAGCATCGGCGAAGTACGGTCCGATATTGGTCGCGATTTCGCGCTGCCACTCCGGTCGAGTCTCTCCCCGCATCCACGCGTAGCCGGCCAGCGCATACCCGAGGAGCGGCTCCGAGAGGTAGCCGAGCCGTCGGGCGCTCCAGCCTTCCTTCTGGAAGTCGTGCCACTGACGGAACCGGAAGGCGGAATTCGCGGTGAAAAGGCCGGCCCCGAAGTAGACCGTGAGGAGGTCGGTCAGGGGCTCCTGGTCGGCCTCGTCGGGAGACATCCGTTCGTTCCCGAGGAGGTGGACATGGCCGAGCTCGTGACAGATCGTGGCGACGAGGCCCACCGGGTCCCCCAGGCCGGCTTCGGCAATGGTCAGCACGAACTGCCCTGGCACTTCAGACCTCTGGTAGAGCCCCGCAGGCCCCGAGTGTTCCATCTCGTAGGCGGGCAGGAGAGTTCCCAGGGCTTTCATGCCTCCGGCTTCGTCGGCGAGGAACTCGAGCTCGAGCTTCGACCTGTCGGTCCCCATGAAGAGGCAGAGCCTGCCGACCAGGTCCTCGCACTCGCCCCTGGTTCCGGACCAGCGTCGAGGGAGCACAGCGGACCCGGGGACAAGGGTGGGCGTCCGCAGGGGATCGGTCCCGAATTCCTCTCGAAGCCACAGGAACCGGCGCTCGATCCACGCCTTCTCGGCCGGCCCCACAGGCATCCGGGTGCCGGTCAGCCAGCGCAGGAGGGAGTCGAGCAGGCCCATCCTTCGCTACTCCACTCTCTGGGAGGGGCTCTCCACCAAGATTGGATCGGGTTTGAGGCCCCTCCGTCCCAGCGCCGCCGCCGCGAGAACGAGCGCCCCGATCAGCACCGTCCCCAGCAGCCGCGGGCCGCCGGAGCGGTAGTCCCAGTCGGGCAGGAGCGGCCCCGGGTCCGCGAGGCGCGCGAGGAGAGGGGCCGAGCGCTCCCCCTCCTCGATCCAGGCGAGAGTCGGGTTCGAGAGGCCGGCGAGAGCCTGGAGGGCCGTGGCGACGAGGAGGAGGGCGAGCAGGGCGCGGGACGCCGGGCCTCCCTGCCAGAGCCGCGCGATGCCGAAGGCGAGGACGGGGGCGGCGGTCGGGAGGGCGACGGCGAGGAACCTCCCGGCCGGTCCCGACGAGCCGTCCCAGGACATGATGTTCAGCGCGGTCGCTCCCGCGACCGCGCTCAGGGGCACGGCCCAGGCCGCCATCCGCGGGCGAGCCACGGCTCCCGCGACGGCCGCGATCCAGATCGGGGCGAGGACCAGGAGACCCACGCGCCGGTCGAGCGCGAGACCGACGGCGATCGAGCCGGCCACGCCGGGGCTCGTGTAGTCGAGGTAGCCGAGTGGGACGGCGTAGATCGCCCGGGGATCGAAGGCGCCGAAGGCACGCTGGAGGAAGGCGACGAACGCGACTGCCGACGCGCCGACCACCGCGAGCGCCGCCGCCGCCGCGAGCGGCCGGCGGCGGGCCCGCCAGAGTCCGAAGAGCCCGAGGGCGAGCGCGGGGAAGCCGTAGCGGACGTTCAGCCACGGGAGCGCCGAGAGCGCCGCCGCCGCGGCGAGGGCCGGCCGCACTCCCCCCTCCGGGAGCCGCGCGATCGAGAGCCCCGCGGCCAGGAGGAGCGCGGCCGCCGGGATCTCGGGGAAGAGCCTCACGGAGCAGGGGCCCGCCGGCGGCGCGAGGGCCGCGACGAGGCCGGCCGCCAGTGCGGCTCCCCCGGAGGCCCCGAGGCGCCGCGCGAGCGCCGTGCTGCCGGCCGCCAGGAACACCCCGAGCGCCGCGAGCATCGCGACGGCTCCCGCGCGCCCCAGCACGGCATCCCCCGGCGCCAGGAGTGCCGGGAGCCCGGGAAGGTGCTGCTCGCGGATCCTCGCGTGCCCGTTCGCGTCCTCGCGGACGACCCCGTGAGGCGTGTAACCCCGGGGGAAGAGACCGGCCGACTCCGGCCCGGTGGCGTCGTCGCCGACGTCCAGGTCGGCGTCGGTGGCGAGGCTCCGGGCGATCAGCAGGTAGTGGGGCTCGTCCCCGGCGAGCCCGTGAGCGAGGCGGGCGAGCGCCGCGACGGCGAGGACCGGCGCGGCGACGCGCGCGGCCCACCCGGCGTGGCCGGCCGGCGCCGCCGCCGCGAGGCGCGCGACCGGCCAGGCGCGCGCGGCGAGCGCGAGGAGGACCACCGCGGCCAGGCCGTGGAGCCCGTGCGGCCGACGGTCCCCCGCCGCCGCCAGGAACAGGGCGGGGAGCGGCAGGAGCCCGGCCAGGAGAATGGCGTCGAGCGCCGCCGCCCGACCGAGCGCCGGGTGGCCGAGCCGCCGGAGCCACCGGACCGAGGCGCGGTGGAGCCCTAAGAGAACCGCCCCGTAGGCGACGGGGAGCGCGACCGCAGCCGCGACGCCGGCCCCGGCGCGGACCGCGTGGATCACCCCCGCCACGAGCCCCAGCCCGACGGCGAGGAGCGGGGGACCCGCTCCCAGTCTCTCGGTCCTCGCCTCACCGGGCCGCACGGATTCTCCCTACCGGGCGCTCGTCGCGCGCCGCAACCGCGCCAGGTGGGCCCCGTACTCCGCCCGGTGCGGCCAGGCGGCCGGCGCGTACTCCAGCGCGCGCTCGAGATCCTCGCAGGCGCCGGAGAGGTCCCCGGCCCGCTGCCGGACGAAGGCGCGGCCGGCGAGCGCCTCGGGCATGCGGGGGTCGTGGCGCAGCGCCTCGTCGTAGTCGGCCCGGGCCGCGCCGAGGTCCGCCCGGAGCGCGTGCGCCGCCGCCCGGTTGCTCCAGCCGACGGCGTAGTCCGGCATGAGTCGGATCGCCTCGGTGCAGTCGGCCACCGAGCCGTCGAGGTCCCCCGACCGCTGGCGGGCAGCTCCCCGCCCGATCCAGGCGCGGGCCAGCCGGGGGTCGAGCTCCAGCGCCCGATCGTAGTCGGCGATCGCCCCGGCCGGGTCCCCCCCCTGGCGCCGGGCGTCGCCGAGGTGCGACCAGGCCATCGCGTGCCGGGCGTCGAGGCGGATCGCCTCGGTCGCGTCGGCGATTGCCCCGGCCACGTCCCCCACGTTGGAGCGGGCGTGGCTCCGGTTGCTCCAGGCCCGTCCCAGGCGCGGGTCCAGACGGATCGCCTCCGAGTAGTCGGCGATCGCCCCGTTCAGGTCGCCGGCCTCCGACCGCGCGGCCCCGCGGTTCAGCCACGCGTCCGGGAACGCCGGGGCCCCCACGACCGCCGTCGTCGCGTCCGCGAGCGACCCGGGGAGGTCCCCGAGCCGGCGGCGGAGAGTGCTCCGGCTCGTGAAGATCCAGGCGAAGGGGATCCCCTTCTCGAGCGCCTCCCCGTAGGCCCGCACGGCGGCGGCCGGGTCGCCGGCAGGGTCCGACTCCTCGACGACGCCGCGCAGGAGGGCGGCCTCCCACCCGGCCGCTCCCTCGAAAGCGCGCCGCGCGCCGGGCCAGTCCTTCCGGATCACGGCGAGCCCGGTCCGCGCGAGGGGCGCCCCGGGGCCCCCGAGCCCCTCGGCCGCCTCCAGGTCGGGGAGCGCCTCCGGCCCGTCGCGCCGGAAGAGGCTCTCGAGACCCAGGTAGAGCCTGGCCTTCGGCTCCCACTCCGAGCCGCTCGGGATCGCCCGCCACTGCCCGCGCGCCTCGGCCGGTCGCCAGAGGAGCCACAACGTCAGCCCGCGCTCGAAGCGCCAGTCGTCCCGGCCGGGCGCCTCCCCCAGCGCCCGTCCCAGCAGCTCGGCCGCCCGGGCCCGCCCCGAGGGAGGGAGCGCCCGCGCCTCCTCGACGAGCACCTCCGCCTCGGTGCGGGTGTCCGCCCGCGCCGGCAACGAGGGGGGCGGCCGATCCCGCCCGAGGGCGGCGACCGCGAGGCCCGCGGCGAGCAGTCCCGCTCCCGCGACCGCGAGGCGCCGCCGTCCGCTCCGGCGGATCCGCGCCCGGGGCGCCTCCCCGCGCGCCACGCGATCCAGGTCTTCGCGCAGGCGATCCGCGCTCGCGTATCGCGCGGCCGGGTCCTTCGCGAGCGCCACGCCAACCACGATCCCGAGACCGGCCGGCAGCTCGGGACGGATCGTCCCGAGGCGCGGGGGGTCCGCCAGGAGGACTTGCCCCACGATCGCGGCCGGGGTCGGCCCCTGGAACGGCGGCCGGCCGGCGATGGCCTGAAAGAGGAGGCAGCCGAGACCCCAGACGTCCGTGGCCGGCGTGAGAGAGGCGACATCCCCGCGCGCCTGCTCGGGGGACATGTAGGCCGGGGTCCCGAGAGCCTCCCCGGTGCGCGTGAGCTTCGATCCGGTCACGACGGACTTCGCGAGCCCGAAGTCGGTCAGGAAGCACGGCACGGCGACGGGACCAGTGTACCGCGGGGCGCTTGAGGCGCGCGGGGGCGGCCGCGTAGACTCCGCGCGTGACCGCCGAGGAGAAGCTCTCGAGGCTCCGGGAGTCGCTCCGGGCCCTCCCCCGCGCCGTCGTCGCCTTCTCGGGGGGCGTGGACTCGACGTTCCTCCTGGCCGTCGCCGTGCGGGAGCTCGGGGACCGCGTGCTCGCCGTGACCGCCCGCTCCGAGAGCCTCCCCTCCGAGGAGGAGCGCGAGGCGCGCGACCTCGCCGCGCGGCTCGGCGCCCGCCACCGCATCATCGGCACGGACGAGGTCTCGGACCCCCTCTACGCCGCCAACACGACCGAGCGGTGCTACTTCTGCAAGAGGGAGCTCTTCGAGAAGCTCGCGCCGATCGCGGCCGCGGAGGGAGGGGCGGTCCTGCTGTTCGGCGGCATCGCCGACGACCTCCTCGACTACCGCCCCGGGGCCCGAGCCGCCGGGGAGGCGGGCGCCCGTGCGCCGCTCCAGGAGGTCGGGCTCTCGAAGGCCGAGATCCGGCAGCTCTCCCGGCGGCTGGAGCTCCCCACCTGGGACAAGCCCGCCATGGCCTGCCTCTCGTCCCGGGTCCCGCACGGGACCCCGGTCACCCCCGAGGTGCTGGCGAAGGTCGAGCGGGCCGAGGCCGCGCTCCACGCGCTCGGGTTCCGCGCTTGCCGCGTCCGCCACCATGGCGACGTCGCGCGGATCGAGGTGCCGCTCGAGGACCTCGCCCGCCTGGCCGCCCCGGGCACGCGGGACGCCGTGGCGGCCGGCGTCCGGGCGGCGGGCTACCGGTTCGTGGCGCTCGACCTCGAGGGATACAGGGCCGGGTCCGTCTCGGCCCGGCCGGGCTAGGCCCGACCGACGCTGGCGGGGCCTGTCTACTTCTTACCGGCCGCCCGGGCGTTCCGGATCCCCTCCGGCGCCTCCTCGGTCCATGCGGGAGCCTCCGCCCCCGAGGCCACGGCCCGCGCACCGGCGAAGACCGCGCGGACGACGCGCTCCATGTTCGCGAGGTCGAGGCGGTCCACCTCGTCATCCACGCCGTGGTAGTCCTTGTGCTTGCCCGGGTCGAACGTCGAGACGGAGTGGGCAGGTATCCCCGCCAGGGCGAGGGGGAAGTTGTCGCTCCGCTGGAAGAAACCCATCATCGGATAGGGGTCGGCGACGGCCTTGACCCCGTGCGCCCGCGCCGCCTCGGCCAGTGCCGGGCCGAGTGACGAGTAGGCATACCCCGTGATCCAGAAGTTCCCGGGCCCCGCGGCCGCCGGCCGGCCGACCATCTCGACGTTCACCGCCGCCACGATCCGCTCAAGGGGGATCGGCGGCCGCGCCGCGAAGGCGCGAGAGCCCTGGAGGCGCTGCTCCTCGAGCGTGAACGCGATGACCAGCACCGACCGCGGCGGGGGCGCCTTCACGAACGCTTCCCCCATCTCGAGGATCGCCGCGACCCCGCTCGCGTCGTCGTCGGCGCCGTTGAAGATGCGGTCCTCCGCTCCCTCGCCCCGGCCAATCCCGAGGTGGTCGTAGTGGGCCGAGAGCACAACGACCTCGCCCTGCCGCGCGGGGTCGCTCCCGCGAACGAGCCCGCAGAGGTTCGCGGAGCGGCGCGTGGCCTCGAAGGTGGACACGGCGCCGATCTCGATCTCGCCGAGGCCCTGGCCGGGCGCCGCGACCGCTCCCCCCTCGCCGGGGGAGACCGCCTTCGCGGCCACCTCCCCGAGGAGCGCCCGGAAGGCCCGAGGCTCGACCCACGCGCCCACGAAGGCGGGGGCCCTCACCCACCCCTCGTCGGGGCCCTCCCCGCCCTTAGACACGTTCGACTCGATCCTCGACCAGGAATCGGCCGGTTCGTCCTCCCCTCCCACGGTGACGAGGCCGAGGGCACCCGCCCTGCGGGCCTTGTCCGCGAGGCGCCCCGCGGCGCGTCCCCACAACCGGTCCGAGAACCGGAACGCGACCTTCGCCACCAGGAGGGCGCCTCGCACCTGGACGCCCTCGGGGAGCTCGTTCTCGCCGAACGTCTCGATCTCCCCGAGCCACAGGGCGGGGGCCTTCCAAGTGCCGTCCGGCCAGGCCAGAGGGACCCAGCCGTCCCGGATCGCGAGGGCGACCTCCCCTCGCCGCAGCCTCGTGCGGTCCGGGTCCATCCGCAGTCGGCCGAACGCCATCTCGTGGCGGTAACCCTCGCCCGCTCCCGGGGCGAGAGCGATCTTCTTCATCGCCTCCTGCACGTAGGCGGCCGCTAGCTCCAGACCCCCCGAACGTTCGTCGCGCCCCTTCATCTCGTCCGCGGCGAGCGCCGTGACGTGCCGGCGCAGATCGTCGGCGGTGATCGAGGAGAGGGCGGGGTCCGGCGGGGGATCCTGGGCGGCCCCGGCGCCCGGCGTCGCCGCGAGCGCGGCGGCCGCGAGCGCCGGTACGAGGAGGTCGCGCGCCAGGGGCCGCTCCGGACGTCCAGTCTACACCGGCCGCGTCGCTCCCTTCCCCCCCGCTCGGAGCGCCGCTACGATGCGGCCCCTCGCCCGTGGCCACGGTCGTCCTGCGCAAGGGGAAGGTGAAGCCCGCGTGGCTCCGCCACCCCTGGGTCTACGCGGCGAGCGTCGCGAAGATCCGCGGGGACCCGAAGCCCGGGGACCTGGTCGAGGTCGAGGACCCGAACGGCGAGTTCATCGGCCGCGGGTACTACAACCCCCGCTCCACGATCGCCGTGCGCCTTCTCACGTGGCAGCCCGAGGAGGAGGTGGACTCGCGGTTCTTCCGCCGCCGGATCGCGCAGGCCTCCGCGCTCCGGCAGTCGCTCTCGATCCCGAAGGGGACCTCCGCCTTCCGGCTCGTCCACAGCGAGGGGGACGGGCTCCCCGGCCTCGTCGTGGACCGCTACGCCGACCACCTCGTGGTCCAGCTCTCGGCGCTCGGCATGGACCGGCAGGCCGACGCGATCCTCGACGCCCTCGAGGAGGTCTTCTCCCCGGCCGGGATCTACGGCCGCCCCGACGCCCACGCCTGCGAACTGGAGGGGATCCCGGGCCGCGCGGGAGTCCTGCGGGGGAAGCCCCCCCCGGAGGAGGTGCTCGTCGAGGAGCACGGGCTCAAGTTCGCCGTGGACGTCGTGGCCGGCCAGAAGACCGGGTTCTTCTGCGACCAGCGGGAGAACCGCGCCCGGGTGGGGGAACTGGCCGCGAAGCGCCGGGTGATGGACTGTTTCGCCTACACGGGGGCCTTCGCCCTCCACGCCGCACGAGGAGGCGCGCGCGAGGTGTTCGCGTTCGAGTCCTCGCCGGAGGCGCTCAAGCTCGCGGGCCGCAACCGCGAGCTGAACGGCACCCCGAACATCACCATCCTCCAGGGCGAGGTGTTCTGGGAGCTGCAGAACCTCGTGAACCGCGGCGAGCGGTTCGACCTCCTCGTGCTCGACCCCCCGAAGTTCGTGAGGGACCGCGACACCCTCGAGAAGGGGGTCCAGGGCTACAAGGTCCTGAACACGCTCGGGATCGCCCTCCTCACCGAGGGGGGTCTCCTCGTCACGTGCTCCTGCTCGGGTCTCGTGGACGAGGAGACCTTCGAGCGGACCCTCATGGGCGCCGCGATCGAGGCGGGGCGCGAGATCCAGGTGGTCGAGCGCCGCTCGCAGCCGGGGGACCACCCGGTCGTCCCCGCCTGCCCCGAGAGTCGGTACTTGAAGTGCTACGTGTGCCTGGTGACGTAGCGCCGGCCGCCGGGGGCGCGGGGGGCATCCCGGCGCTCCGGCACCACGTCCTGGTCCTCATCCCCCTGCTGACGGCGGCGGCCGTCCTGCAGGCGGTGTTCATCGCCGAGGAGTCGCGGGCGCTCGACCCGGGCTCCTTCGCCGCTCTGGCCTGCATCCTACCGGTGCTCGGCGCCGCCGGGACGGCGCTCCAGCTCGTGGCGGCGCGCGCGGCCGCGGGGCTGTGGGCGGGAGGGAGCGGGGTCCCCGGCTCTGCACGAGCCCTCGCCCGCGCCCTCGCCGGCCGCGCGGCGGCGGGGGGAGCGCTCCTCGGCGCCGTCGTGCTCGTCACCGCGGGCCCGATCGCCGCCGCGCTCCGGCTCCCCTCGGCGCTCCCGGTCGCCCTCGCGGGGCCCTTGCTCGCCCTCTACGCCCCGTTCCCGGTCCTCCTCGGGGCGATCCAGGGAGAGAGGCGCGTGCCGCTCTTCGGAGGGCTCGTCGTCCTGGAGGCGGCCCTGCGCCTCGCCCTCTCCGTGGCGGCGCGGGCCCTGGGCGTTCCCGGCGCGGCCGCGCCGATCGCCGGGCTGTTGGCGGGGTACGCCCTCCTCCTGCCTCTCGCGGCCTCGGCGACCCGCGGGGGGGCGGGAGGGTTCCCCCGGGAGGCCCTGGCCGCGGCCGCCCGCGCGCTCCTTCCGACGGGCGTGGCGGTGGTGGCGCTCGGGCTCGGGGACGTCCTCGCGGTGCAGAGGGCCCTGCCGGGGTCCGCGGGGGGCGCGGCCTACGGGGGGGCGGCCTTCCTCGGCCGGGCGTCGGCCCTCCTCGCGATGCCGTTCGCCGCGGCGCTCTTCCCCGCGGCGGCCGCCACGCTCGCACGAGGGGAGGACCCCGCCCCTCTCGTCCGCCGGGTCTTGCTCGTCGCGACCGGCCCCGTGCTGGCGACCTCCCTGGCCATCGCGGCCACGGCGGACCCCCTCACGGCGCTCCTCTTCCCGACGCTCCCGGGGGCGGCGCCGCTCGTGCGGCTCCTCCCCCTCGCGACGGCCCCCTACGCGGCCGTGCTCATCCTGGCCCACTACGGCCTTGCGGTGGGCCGTCCCGTCGCCGCGGTCCTCGCCCCGGGGCTCGTGGTCGAGTGGGCCCTCTTCGCCCTCCTCGGCAACCATCCCTTCGCCGTCCTCGCCGCCCTCGCGGGGACGGGGCTCGCGCTCGCCGGGGCTCTGGCCGCGGCGGCGCGGCGGCGGGACTCGACGAAGTAGAATTCGTAGAGGGATGGCGCTCGGTCGGGCAATCATCGCCTTGGGTTCGCTCGCAGCATGGTGGACACTCGGCGGATCCGCGAGAGCGCAGGCGGGCGACCGCCCAGGGGACGACCTCGCTCGGCTCGTGGAACGCCTCCGGGTGCGCGACAGAACCCTTCAGACTCTCTCCTTCCAGTTCCGGGCGGAGCAGAAGCCCGGCGCCGATGCCCTGGGGTGCACGATCGAGGGCTGGTTCGCCGTCGACGGCGCATGGATCGCCGCGGGATTGAATGAGCGATCCGCGAACGGGACCCGGAGAGAGGGCCGCGGCCTGTGGGACGGGAAGTCGTTCTACGTGGACGGCGTGCCCACTCCCGGCTCGTCGGGGCTCCTCGGGACGTGGGTCCCGACCGAGTTCGGTCTCCGACTCGACTTCGTCCCGTGGTCCGAGGTCCTCGATCGGGTGTCGCGCGTAGAGGTCCTCGGTCGCGAGGAGGTTCTCGGACGGGAGTGCTTGAAGGTGGCGATCGCGCGTGAGGGCGCCGACGCGAGCGGATCCCCCGTTGCGCCGGTGTTGGCTTGGTTCGACGACCGGGATACGTTCCTCGCCCTCCGGACCATCGGCCATGTGCTGCCCGAGGCTGCGGCGAGCTGGGCGGCCGCTGGCGTGAAGCTCGACCAGGACCCAAGCCACCGCCTCAGGATCTGGGGCCGCGAGTACGTCCCCCTCCTCCGCCACGAGGTCACGGCCGTGCTCGAACCGGCGCCGGGGCTGTGGATCCCCACCTCCGGCATCCAGGACTGGCCGGCGGCCGGTGATCCGGAGCCCATGGTCGTGGACGTCCTCCCCGAGAGCGTGGGTGTGAACGAGCCCGCGGACCCCCGCCGATTCGCGATCGCCCCCGCGCCCCGTCGCGAGACGCCCGGGATCTTGTGGATCCTCCTGGCCGGGTTGGCAGCGGCCCTCGCCTGGACACTCTGGGCCTGGCGGCGGAGCCGCGAGGATGCGCCCCCCAATTCCGACGCCTTCGGCGCCGACGGCACACGCGCCCTCCGAGCTGCCAGGAGGGCGGCCTGGCTGAACCCTCTCGCGGCCGGCGCCGCGTTTGTCTGGATGTCCCACGTCGCGTACAGCACGAAGCCATTCGTCGTGGGATCGCCGATCGGTCAGGCGGCGTTCATCGTCCTGCTGGGCATGGCCCTCACCGGGGCCGTGGTCCTGCTGCTCTCCGGTCTCCGTGCGCGCCGCGCGGTCCGGGAGGATCCGTCGCGGATCCCCGTCGCGCTCGCGCTGGCGGCCGGCGGCGGTCTCGTGACCGCCGTAATGGGGCTCGGCATCGCGGCCTGGCTCCTGCAAGCCTGGGCCTCCGCGTATTTCGCCGGGACGCCCGGTCTCCTTGAGCCCCAGGTGTTGCTGGTAGCCGCACTCTGGGCCGGGGTCCCCGTGATCCTGCTCGCCGTCGGGCTCTTCAACGCGGACGCCTGGCGGCGTCACGGACCCTCGTTGCGCAGTTCGGAGCGGGCCAGCGATTAGCCCGACGACCGGGGCTCCCCCCCAGTTCTCTACTTCAGGAGCGCGTTGATCTGGTCGAGGTGAGGCCGGTAGTTCTCGAGCCCCTCGAGATCCAGGTCCCGCAGGAAGCGCTGGGCCAGCTGGGCCGCGGCGGCGCTCGCCGCTTCCTGGCCTGCCTGCTTGAGCACCCGCGCCTGCTGGAGCCGGTCCTCGAGGTAGGTCCGGCGGGCCACGTCGAGCCGGCCCTCGATGGCGCCGGTCCGGGACTCCACGGCCTTGCCGATCGAAGCCTCGTCCCGGCCGAGGCCGAGCTCCTGGGCGGACTCGGCATCGCCCCGCACGTCGTCGAGGAAGCTGAAGAGCGCGTCCACCGCGAACTGGTCGTAGGCCCGCGCCAGCTCGTCGCACCGGCCGAGCAGGGAGTCCCAGAGGGCCCGCCCGCTCGGATGCCGGGCCAGGGCGTCGAGGTCCGCCCTCTTCAGGTGCTCGTGGGCCTGCTGGAGGATCCCCCGGAGCCCCTGCTCGGCAGCCTCCCGGCGCTGGTTCTCCGCCTTCACGGACTCCCAGCCCGAGTCGGACGACAGGATCCTCCGCGCCTCGGCGAGCCCCCTCTCCGCGCCCGTCTCCACGATCTTGACGGCGGCGCGGAAGTCCGCGACGGCGGGAGGATCCCCGCTCCCCCCGCAGCCCGCGAGGCCGGCGAGCAGGAGCCCTGTGGGGACGCGGGACGCGGAGCGCATCGGGGTGGAGGAAATTACCGCCGCGCGGCCGGGGTGTAAAGGAGCGGGGCGAGCGCGTCTCCACGCCCGCCCCGCCCCCGCCTTCCTAGGATCCCCGGCTACGCCGTCTTCATCGGCTCGCCGCAACAAGACGGGACTGCATCGCCCTTCTTCAGGTCCTTCGTCCCGTTGCACTTCCCGCACTTGTACTTGCCGTCCGCCGCCGCCGTCGCGGCCGCGCCGGCCGCCTTCGCAGGCTCCGCCTTCTTGTCGCCGCAGCCGCCGAGGCTGAGGGCCACCACGGCCACCAGGGCCATCGCCGAGAGACCGAACCGCTTCATGAGAGCCTCCTTATGAGAGGGACACCGACTTGGCCGCCGGGACTATCCCGGGGCTCGTGATGCCGGAAGAGGCAATCGGCGTTCCCGACGGCAGTACGAGTGTCTCTGAGGGCGAGCGAGCGACCTACCCGCTTCAACTGGCTGGCGCTCAGGCAGTTCCGACGCCCATGCCGGAGGCGGGCGACCGGCGCCTGGCGGCGGACCCTCCTCGCCAGCGCTCCGCCCGCGTAAAGGACCTGGAGTGGGTCTAGACCCACATCAAGCGTTGCCGCTCTAGCTCTCCCCCGCCCCGTCCTCCCGCCACTCGATCCGATGCTCCTCGATCTTGCGGTCGAGGGTCGGCCGCGAGATCCCGAGCAGCCGGCACGCTTCCTTCTTCCTCCCCCGGGTGAGCTCGAGGACATTCTCGATCTGCCTCCGCTCGGCCGCGGCGAGGGACCAGTCGCCCGGCTCCACGAGCGCCGGTTCGAGCCGCGAGCCGGGGAGCCCGAGGTCCGCCACCTCGACGCGGTCCCCGGCGCACGCCGTCACGGCCCGACGGAGCACGCTCCGGAGTTCGCGGACGTTCCCCGGCCAGTCGTGGCGCTCGAGCGCCCGGAGCGCCGCCGGCGCGAGCGCCGGGGCCTTCCGCCCCGCCTTGCGCGCCGCCTCCGCGAGGAACCTCCCGGCGAGGAGGGCGACGTCGCCGCGCCGGTGGCGGAGCGGCGGCACCTCGATCGTGACCTCGTGGAGCCGGTAGAAGAGGTCGGCCCGGAACTCGCCGCGCTCGACGCGCGCGCGGATGTCGGTATTCGTCGCCGCGACGATCCGCACGTCCGTCCGGAGTGTCTCCTCCCCGCCCACGCGCTCGAACTCCCGGTACTCGACGGCGCGCAGGATCTTCGCCTGGGCCTCGCGGGAGAGGTCGGCGACTTCGTCGAGGAGCAGGGTCCCGCGGTCGGCCAGCTCGAACTTGCCGCGCCGGGCCTTCTCGGCTCCCGTGAACGCCCCCCGCTCGTGGCCGAACAGCTCCGACTCGAGGAGCCCGGGCGGGATCGCCGAGCAGTTCACCGGGACGAAGGGCCCCTCGGCGCGCGGCGAGGCGTTGTGGATCGCCTGCGCGAGGAGGTTCTTCCCGGTCCCGTTCTCTCCGAGGAGGAGCAGGGTGACGTCGGAGCCGGCCGCCCGCCGGGCGCGCGCGAGGACGTCGCGCATCGCCCGGTCGCGGGTCCAGAGGTCCTCGAACGTGACCCCGATGGCCCGGTAGGTCTCGGAGAGGGTCGGGTCGTAGGCCGTCACCGGCCGTCCTCGTGGGGATGCCCGACGGGCCCGGCGGCCGGCCCGTCCGGGGCCCCGATCGCGGAGCGCGCATCGGCCACCGCGCGGAGCGCCTCCTCCCGCGCCGCCCGCGCCGCCGGTGACGCCTCTGACGCCCATGACTCCCATGACGCCGGATCGGCCTCGGCCCGCGCTCGGGCGAGCCCGAGGGCCGCGCGCGCGGAGACCGCCGCGTCCGAGGGCTCCGGGTCCCGGGCGACCGCGGCGAGCCGGGCGAGGGCGTCCGCGAGGAGCGCCAGGCCGGCGGGGGTGGCGCCGCCGCCCGCGGCGAGGCGCGCCTCGCCGGTCCGCAGGAGCGCAAGGGCCGCGCGCCCGCGGGCCTCCGGGTCCTCCGAGGGCCCGAGGGCCTCGACGAGGGCTTGCCTCGCGCGCCCGGGGCGCCCGCGGGCCTCGGCCTCAACCCGGGCGAGCAGGAGCAGTCCCGCACCCCGGGCCGGGTCCCCCGTCGGGGCCGAGAGGACCCGCTCGCGCAGGTCCCGCTCGAAGGCATCCCAGTCGGCAACGGGGGCGAGGGCGACGTCTCCCTTGCCGCCCCCCTCCAGCGCCGGCACCGCGTCGCAGCGGGCGACGCGCAGCCAGGCGGGCGGGCCCCACTCCGTCCTCTGCAGCCCCTCCCACGCCAGCCGGTAGAGCCGCCGCGCCTCGACGACGAGCCCCGAGCCGTAGAAGGCGTCGCCGGAGGCGAGCGGGCTCTCGATCTCGGGGATCCCGGGCACCCCCAGGTGGACCCCGTCCACGTGGACGTGGTCCCCGATCGCGTAGACGAGGACGGTGCCCGCCTCGTCCCTTTCCCGGAGCGGCCGCTCGTCCGAGAAGACCAGGAGGCGGACGCCGTCGAGCGTCGCCGTCACCTCGTCGAACCGCCGCTCGAGGGTGATCCGGTGGACGCGCGCCCGGCGAACGAGGGGCCTCGGCCCCACCGACCGCACCGGGACGCCGGCCCGCAGGAGGACCGCGGAGCGTCCCCCCGCCTCGCCGAAGCGCAGGTGGTAGCCGGTCCGGAACGGGTCGGCCGGGTCCGCGTGGATCGCGCAGCCGAAAGCGCCGCCGCGCCCCTCGTCGCCGGGGAGGAGGAGGTCCACCTCGAGCCGGAGCCCTCCGACCGCGCGCCTCGGAGACGCGACCGAGGCGCCGGCGAGCGCCCGCCGGTCCGCGGAGCGGAGGCAGAGCGCCCCCTCGCGCCGGCGGACCGTGCCGTTGCCGTGGGAGACCCAGCCGTCGGGGGGGCCGTCCGCCGGACGAGCGGCGGGTTCCCCGAACCCCTCGTCGAGCAGCGTGACGGGAGGAGGCCGTCGGGCCTCCTGCTCCGCCGACTCGCGGTAGCGCTCGACCCCGTAACCGCCCGCGAGGAAGAAGACCAGGCAGGCCACGCCGCCCAGGAGGAACGCCGACGTGTGGCTCAGGAACCCGCGCCACGCCCGCTCGATCGGCCCGAGCGGCCGCGCCCGCACCGGCTCGCCTCGGAGGAACCGGCGGAGGTCGTCGGCCATCTCGCCCGCCGAGGCGTACCGGTCGCCCGCCTCCTTCGAGAGGGCCTTCAGGCAGATGACTTCGAGGGCGCGCGGGACCGACTTCCGGACCCGCCTCGGCGGGACCGGGCTCTCCTGGATCACGCGCAGGAGCACCTGGACCCCGGAGTCGCCCTCGAACGGCGGCCGCCCGGCCAACGCCTCGTAGAGGGTCGCCCCGAGGCCGTAGACGTCGGTCCAGCGCCCCACGTCCTCGGCGAGCCCGCGCGCCTGCTCGGGCGCCATGTAGGCGGGGGTCCCGACGGTGCTGCCGGTCGCCGTCACCTGCGTGTCGAACTCCACGGGCCGCGCGAGCCCGAAGTCAGTGAGGTACGGGCGCCCCGCCCGGTCCACCAGGACGTTGCCGGGCTTCAGGTCGCGGTGGAGGACCCCGTGGTCGTGGGCGCACTGGATCGCCTCGGCGACGTCGGCGAGGATCTCGGCCGCGCGGCGGGGGGCGAGCCCCGCCTCGGCCCGCGCCATGCGGTCGAGGCTCTCCCCCTCGATCAGGTCCATCGTGAAGTAGGGTCGTCCGTCCACCTCCCCGACCTCGTGGACGGGGACGATCGCGGGGTGGCGGAGCCGCGCCACCGCCTCGGCCTCGCGCTGGAACCGCCTCTCGAGGCGCGCCGTCTCCGGGTCCCCGGGAGGACCCTCGCGGAGGACCTTCAGGGCCACGACGCGGGCCGGCGGCTCGCGTCGGGCCCTGTAGACGACCCCCATCCCGCCACGGGCGACGACGCCCAGGATCTCGAACGGCCCGAGGCGGGCGGGGACGACGGCGCCGGCGGCGGTGGCGTCCCCCATGATGTCGCTTCCGAGCTCCGTCTTACCGGTGCCGGCGCCAGACCCAACCGGCGCGGACGACCACGCCGCGGGACCCGGACGGGCACGGCTCCGGGTCCGTGTACCGGACGCGCACGACGGCCCCGTCGCGCACGGGACACGGGTCGGCGGCGGCCGCGCACCGTTCCTCGGGGCAGACGCACGATCCCGCGAGGGCGCCGGGAGCCAGGCACGGCTCGCAGCAGCCTCCGCCGGAGGCCACGGCCGTGGCGCGCACCGTCGTCGTGGTCGTCGTGCTGACGAGGCCGAGCGAGCCGCAGAGGAACCGCGGGTCCTCGCAGTGGACCCGAGCCACGGCCCCGCGGCGACGGAAGGAGACCGTCGTCCCTTCGTGCTCCTCGATCGCGGTCCCGTCCACGAGGAACCAGCGGGCCGCGTAGGACTCGTGGGACCGCCGCTGCACGGTGTCGGCGGGCGACCCGCGCGGGGGATCCTCGTCCGCGCGGCCGCTCGCCACGTCCTCGGCGGCGGAGAGCCGGTGCGGGGCCTCCACCACGACGCACGAGGTCCCGCCGGCCACGATCCGGAGGGGGAGCGTGTCGGGTGTGCCCGCCAGGCGGGCCTGGTAGAGCAACGCCGGGACGTCGAACCGCCGGGACCCGCCCGCCGGCACGTCGGCCGCCCCTCCCTCGGCCGGGACGACCGTGAGGACGTCCCCGGCGACCGTCACCGCGAGGGCCGGTCCCCGGCTGCGGACGCGCAGGCTCCCGCGCGGGCCCTCGCCCATGGGGGCCATGGAGGCCTTGGCGTCCATGGCGGCACTAGCGGCCGGCGCCGCCGCCCGGGGCTCCTCGGCTAGGGCGCGGCGCAGGAGCAGGAGCACGGCCTCGGGCGGCACCCCCTCCGCGGCCAGCTCCTCCACCTCGGCCACGCGCGGGCGGGAGACGCCCGGAGCGGACCGCACGCGGGCGAGGATCTCGGCCTCCGCGACGCCCGCTCGCTTCCAGGCAAGGAGGTCCCGGGCCGCGACCCCGGCGCCGTCGTCGGCGAGCGCGGGCCCGCCGCTCTCGGCGAACCCGGGGATGACGAGCGCCGCCCCGAACAGGAAGGCCCACCGGCGCATGGGCCCCATGGTATCAGTCCTCCTCGTCCTGCTCCAGGTCGCCGTCCTCACCGAGGTCGGCGTCCTCGAGGCTCTCGTCCTCGATGGCGGCCCGGGTGAGCTTCGCCCGGTGGAGCCGGGCCCCGACCAGGCTCGCCTTGCGCAGGTCGCTCGTCTCGAGCGAGGCGCCGGTGAGCTCGGCCCCGTCCAGGCAGGCGCCCCGGAGATCGGCCCCGTCGAGGCAAGCCTCGGTCAGGTCCGCCTCCTCGAGGCTCGCGCCGCGGAGCGAGGCCCCCTCGAGCGCGGCCCGCGCGAGCACCGCGCGGTCGAGCGTCGCGTCGCGGAGGTCCGCCCCCTCGGCGCTCGCGTCCCGGAGCGTCGCCCCCTCGAGGTCGGCCCCGGCGAGCCGCGCGCCCCGGAGGTCGGCGTTCGAGAGGTCGGCGCCGGAGAGGGCGGCGCCGCGCAGGTCGGCCTGTCGCAGGTCCGCCCCCGACAGGCTCGCCTCCCGGAGCACGGCCCCGGCGAGGGAGCGGCCCGCCCGGGCCCGCTCCTCGAGGAGGCGCCGCACGTTCCGCGGGAGAGGCTTGGGGTCTCCCGGCGTGTGGAGGACGCAGGTGGTGCGGCGCGGCGCGGCCGGGAGGTCGCAGGACGACTCCCGGCCGCCGTTGCGGAAGGAGCACCGACGGACCGACCGTGGCATAGGACCCGTACCTAGCCCGGAGGAGCCGCGAGGTCAAGGGCCCCCGGCCCACCCCGCGCTGTGGGGCGCCGAGGCGGGACCGGCCGGGCCCCCCCGCGAGCGCCTACGACACGCAGCCGCCGGGAACGGGGACCCCGCGCCGCGCGCAGGCGGCCTCGAGGAGGGTCTCGACCTTCCAGAGGAACGGCTTCGCGATGTGGGAGGCGCGCAGGGCGCGGGCGCGCCGCAGCGCCTCGATCAGCCGGTCCAGCTCGGGCCCTCCGAGGAGGCGCCGCCGGACGCGCGTCTCCAGCGCGTCCACCAGCACCAGGAGCGCGTAGCCGTCCTTCAGCATTTCCCGCGGGGGATCGGCGAGCTCGGCGAGCAGCTCGTCCGTCGCGCGCAACGCGTGGAGCGGAGGCAGGAGCGACTCCCGCGTCTCGAGGTCCACCTCCTCCATGCGGATCGCGGCGATCCGCCGAGTGAGCGGGACGGAGACCTCGGTCTCGCAGAAGGCGTCGAGGAAGCGGGCGATCGCGCGCCGCTCGGGGATCCCCCGCAGGTGGAAGTCGCGCGTCACCGCGTCCACGACGAAGAGCTTCGTCTCGGCCGCGAGGTCCCGCTCGCAGTTCAGGTACTCGAGGTCCTCGAGCGCCGCCGCGAGCCCGGCCCGGTCACCGGAGGCCGCCAGCGCGGGCCCGTAGGTGCCCCGGATCTCCGCGGCCAGGGCCGCCTCTCGCCGCCGATCGCCCGAGGAGGACATCGGACGGGATTCTAGGAAGGCGCGAGAGCGAGCGTCAAGCAACTCGCGCCGGGCCCGTTCCGAGGCTCGCCGCGGGGGTTTCCGCCACCCTTGCACGGAGAGGGTCCCATGGCATAATCCCGGGCTTCCATGATCAAGCTGACCGTCCGATTCGGGGGCGAGCTCGTCAAGAAGTACGAGCTCGAGCAGGCTCTCATCACGATCGGCCGCGACCCCGACTGCGAGGTCCACATCGACAACCTGGGCGTCTCGCGAAAGCACGCCCAGATCGAGCACCAGGGGGCGGTCTTCGTCCTCACGGACCTCGCGAGCAACAACGGCACCTTCGTCCGCGGGGACCGGATCGTCACCTACAACCTGAACCACGGCGACGAGTTCAACATCGGCAAGTTCGTGATCGAGGTGGACCTGGGCAAGGCCGCCGTCGCGGCCGCCAAGAAGGTCGAGGCGCCGAAGGACCTCGCCAATCCCGAGCTCACCCTCGCGGTGGACGCGAAGGAAATGGAGCAGATGCAGCGGGAGCGGGCGAGCCGGCTCAAGGCCTACATCACCTACGTCGCCCCTTCCGGCCGCAAGGAAAACCAGGCCATCCAGAAGACCACGACCATCGTGGGGAAGGCCCGCGCGTGCGACTTCGCGGTGGGTGGCTTCTGGGTCTACCCGAAGCACGCCCTGATCATCCGGGACAACAACGGCTTCCGGCTCATGAACTTCGCGCCGCGGGCGCCCACGCAGCTCCGCGGCCAGAACGACAAGCGGTGGAAGATCGTGGACGACGAGCGGCTCAACAACGGCGACGTCTTCAAGGTCGGCCGTTGGGAGTTCGAGTTCTACTTCGGGATCCCGCCGAGCCAGAAGACCAAGGGCGGCCCGGTCGTCGCGTAGTCTTGCCCCGGCGCCCCGCCACTCGCGAAGAGATGCGCGAGGTGGACCGGGTCGCGATCGAGGACCTCGGCATCGCCTCCATCGCGCTGATGGAGAACGCGGGCCGGGCCGTGGCCGAGGAGGCGTTCCGGAGGCTCCCCACGGAGGGCGGCGCCGTCGCGGTCGTGGCCGGGAAGGGCCAGAACGCCGGCGACGGGTTCGTGGCCGCGCGCCACCTGCGCGGGCGGGGCGCGGCCGTCGAGGTCTGGCTCGCGGCCGGAGAGCCCTCAGGCGACGCCGCCCAGAACCTCGCCGTGCTGCGACGGCTCGACGTCCGGGTGGCGCCCGCCGGGGCCGACCTCGCGGAGAGGCTCGCGGGGGCGGCGCTCGTCGTGGACGCCCTCCTCGGCACCGGAGCGGCCGGCGAGGTGCGGGGCGGGATCCGAGCCGCCATCGAGGCGGTGAATCGCTGCGGGCGGCCGGTGCTCGCCGTGGACATCCCCTCGGGGCTCGACGCGACGAGCGGGGAGATCCTGGGGATCTGCGTGCGCGCCGCGGCCACCGTCACCATGGCCGTGGAGAAGCGGGGGTTCACGCGCGGCGTGGGCCCGGCCCACACCGGTCTCGTGATCGTCGCCGACATCGGGATCCCGCCCGAGGCGCTGGACCGCGTGCTGGGGCCGGGGTAGATGGGGAGAGTTCCCGGTCCCGAGTCCCGAGCCGCGGGACCCGGCGGGGGCGCGCGGGCGTTCCTCACCGACTTCGGCCTCGCCAAGTCCATCGCGACAGGCACGCGACTCACGGTCACGGGACAGGCGCTCGGGACACCCGAGTACATGAGCCCCGAGCAGGGCCGCGGCGAGGTCTCCTCCCTCGGGCCCGCGACGGACGTCTGGAGCGTCGGCTGCGTCCTCTACGAGATGCTCTCCGGCGAGGGCGCCTTCCGGGCGAGCACGCCCGCGGCGACCCTCGTCTCGGTGATGGAGCGCGATCCTCCGGCTCTCCGACGCCTCCGCCTCGAGGTCCCGCCGGACGTGGAAGCGGTCGTGGGCTCGTGCCTCGCGAAGGACGCGGCCGGACGCTACCGGGACGGCGCGGCGCTCCGGGAGGACCTCGAGCGGGTGGCGCGGGGCGAGAGGCCGCTCGTCCGCCCGCCGGCGTCGCGGAGCCGCCGGCTCGTCCTCGCGGGCGCGGCGCTCCTCGCGGGCGGGGCCGCGCTGGGAGCGACCGCGGTCCGCGCGAGGCGCGGCGCCGGGCCCGCATCCCGCCCCCCGCCGTCCGCCGAGAGGGCGGGCCCCGCCGCCGCGGCGCGCGCCCGGGCGCTCCGCGCCTCCGACCCGACCCGCGCCGCCGGGCTCCTCGCGGAGGCGC
>JAKEIC010000096.1 GCA_022614695.1 Planctomycetales bacterium
CGGGCTGACCCTTGAGAGCCTTGACGGCCTCGCGGAGGTCCCCGCGCTTGGCCTTGCGGACGCGCTCGACAAGCGCTTCCAGAGCCTCGGAGGCCTCGAGCCGGCGCTTCTCGGCCGCCGACACGAACCGCCCCGCGTGGAGGACGTAGCCCCCCGCCGGCATCGGCTCCTTGCGGAGGCGCGAGACGAGGAGGTGCAGGTCCGGCGCGCGGACGGGCTCCCGCTCGAGGAGCGCGCCGAGGATCCTCTCGGCCTCCTCGGCCCGGCCGGCCACGTGTGCGAAGAGCGCCAGCGCCACCTGGTCGTCCCCGGGGCCGGCGACCACGGCGAGCAACGCGAGCAGCTCGTCGTCCGAGAGGCTCGCCCACTTCTTGCGGACCGTCCCGCCCGAGACCGAGAGGACCACTGCGTCGTCCGTCGCCCCCGAGACCGTCGCCCGCGCGGCCCCGGGGCCGGAGCCGATCCCCACCGTCTTCGCCGCCAGCGCCCCGGAGGCCGCGTCCCTCCGGAGCCGAGTCCAGAGCGCGTCCTGGACGCGCAGGTCCTCGATCTTCCTCTCGAACTCGACCCTCACGTCGCGGAGGTCCGAGGCCTCGACGATCTTCCGGTAGATCCCGATCGCCTCCGCGAACCGACGTTCCCGCGTCGCCTGCTCGGCCTCGACCGCCGTCTTGAGGACGTCTTCCCTCACCTTGAAGTAGCTCTCGGCCTCCTTCCGGTTCATCGTTCCGGAGAGGCAGATGTTCACGACCTGGATCTTGATCGCCGCCGCGAGCTCGCACGCGTCCACCCCTCGGAAGCGCGGGGCCGACCGCTCGAGGAGGGTTCGCGCGTCGGCGTACTTCTCCTGCTCGATGAGGAGGTCGGCCTCGGCGAGCACCTCCGTCTGGAACGAGGCCTCCGCCGCGGCCGTGACGCGCTTGCGGGCCGCAACGACGCGCGCCGCGAGGGCCGCCGGGAGAGGCGGATCGCGCGCGGAGAGGGGCGCGAGCCGCGCGAGGGCGGCGCCGAACTCCTTCCGCGACTCGTCGGCCGCGACCAGCCCCTCCGCGGTCCCGACGTCTTCCTCGTCGAGCTTCCCCGACTGCGCGTCGAGGACGAGGAGCATGTCGCGAAGCCGGGCGACCGGCTCGGGCTCCTTGGTCTCGGCGAGCAGCGCCTGCACCCGGCCGCGCCAGTCTGTGATCCGGGTGCGGGTGGGGGAGAGTGCCTTCCGGTCGGCCTCGATGGAGGCGATCCTCTTCTCGACCGTGTCGCCCGCGGCGACCTCCTTCTCGAGCCTTTCCGCCGCCGCCTCCGCGGCCGCCCGGTGGGGGGAGGAGGGGGAGCCCCTGGCGAGCTTGCGATAGAGGTCCCGCGCCGCCTTGAGCGATGCCAGGCGCCCGGGGGTCCCGGGCGCACCCGCAGCCTCCTCGGCCTCGGACGCGCGGCGCCAGGTCCCGTCTTCCTCCTGGCGCTGCTGCCAGCCCGACCAGACCGAAGCGCCGATGCCGACCGCGGCGAGGAGGACCGCCGCGACGGCCCCGAGCCCGAGGATCCTCCCGATCCCGCCGCGGACCCTCTCGGGCGCCGGCGCCGGCCGGCTCATGAAGACCGTGCCCCCGACCGGCTCCGGGACGTCCACGCGCGCGGGGGGAGGCGGCGCGGGTGCCGGGATGCGCGGCGCCGGCCTCGGCGCCGGGGGGGCGGCCCCTTCGGGCCCGAGGAACGTGATCTGCGCCCGGCCGATCTCCACCCTGTCGCCGGGACGGAGGAGATGGGTGTTCACCCCGAGCCCGTTCACCTTGGTGCCGTTGCGGCTCTCGAGATCCACGAGCTTCCACCCGGCGGCACCCTTCACGATCTCGCAGTGTTCCCGGGAGGCCCGCAGCTCGTCGAGGCGGACGTCGCAGTCCTCGCCGCGGCCGATCCGGATCTTCTCCTGACCGTCGGGGATGCGCACGGATCGCTCCCGGCCTTCATCCAGGACCCTGAATAGGATCGGCATCGGTGTGTGTCTCCCGGTCCTACGCGCACTCTCTCCGGTCGGGCGGGACCTGCAGTGACTCCGGAACGCAATCCCGGTGCCGAAGAGGCTCGCGGAATTGTACGCGGAACACTATCCTGAACAACGGGTTACACGCGGCCCCGGACGGTACCTGGGGTGGGAGTCAGCAGGCTTTGCAGCTCGCGCGCCCTGGAAGGGGGAGCGATGGCCACAAGTTCCTGCCGGGATGGAGATTCCGATCCCCGGACATTCCCCCGGCCCTGTAAAGCCCGCTTTACATGTAGCGCGCGTGGCCCGGCCCCGTTTGCCTGGCCCGCCTGCGCCTACTAACATGCCGGCGTGCGCCTCACTCTCCCGGCCGTCGTCTGCACCCTCCTCGGCACCGCGTCGGTCGGCTGCGAGTCGGGCTCGGGCGCCACGACCGCGGAGCAGCTCAACCACGCCGTCAGCCGCGCGGGGGTCTCGACCTCCGTCGCGCAGAAGGTGGTCCAGGCGGCGCTGGACCACAAGAAGAAGCTCGACCCGCGCTCGACGGGCGTCTGGCTCCAGCGGCTCCAGGCGGAGGGGTTCAAGGGTGAGGAACTCGCCGACGCATTCGTTCTGGCGGCCGAGGCACTCGACGGGACCGCGACGGCCCCGGGCACGATCCGCTACCTCGACCTCGCGGCCCCCTCGAGGCCCGGGCCGACCAAGATCCGCGAAGCGCTCCGGCGCCGGAAGGAGATCGCCCTCGCGAAGGTCCCCGAGGAGCTGGTCCTCCGGTGCCTCGCCGAGTTCCGGGCCCTCGCGATCCCGCCGGCCGACGCCGCCGTGTTCCTCGAGGGCCTCCCGATCGCGAAGGCGGCCAAGGCGGAGGAGGAGGCCTCAGGGCTCTTCGTCCGTCTCGCGAAGAAATTCCGGCTCGCCCCCGAGACCCGGGGACGCCTCTACCGGGCCGCGCTCGACGCCCGCGGCCGAGGGGTCGCGGTGGGAGTCACACTCGACTTCGCGAAGATCCTGAACGACGTGAAGCTCCCGGAGAAGGAGATCCTCGCGTACATCGGCCACCTGGCCAAGGCGGGAGGCTCCAAGGTGGACCTCTACACGCTCGCGGACAACTTCGACGCTCTCGAGGCCTTGCCCCTCCCTGCCGAGCGGCGTCTCGAACTGTTCCGTGGAGTGGTCGCGGCCCTCGCGGCGGGAACACCCGGCGAGAGCCTCCAGAAGGCCCTCGGGGCGCTCCGCGATGCGCGGGTCCCTCCGGAGACTCTCGACCCCATGGTCGAGGCGACCCTCCGGGCCTTCGCCACGTATTCCCCGGACAGCGTGGGGAAGGCCGTCGAGCGGGCGCTGCGCCCCGGCCGGGAGCCCGCGCAGATCCCCGAGGCTCTGGCCAAGGAACTCTCCCTGGCCGCGGCCGGAGGCTAGATCCGTGGCCGGGCGGACCGCACCCCCGACCGCCATCGAGTCCGTCCTGTCCGAGACGAGGCTCTTCCGGCCTCCCAAGGCCTTTGCGAGCCGCGCGCGCGTCCCGGACCTCGCCAGCTACCGGAAGCTGTACGCGGCCTCCGTCCGGAACCCGGGGGCCTTCTGGGCGAAGCAGGCCGGGGCCCTCCTTTGGAGGGGGCGGTGGAAGAAGGCCCTCACATGGGATCCCCCGTTCGCGAAGTGGTTCGTCGGCGGGAAGCTCAATGCCAGCGAGAACTGCCTCGACCGCCATGTCGCGACCGCGAGGCGGAACAAGGTGGCGATCCGGTGGGAGGGGGAGCCGGGGGACCAGAGGAACCTGACCTACGAGGACCTGTTGCGGGAGACGTGCCGGTTCGCCAACGTCCTGCGCGGGCTCGGGGTGCGGGCGGGCGACCGGGTCGGGATCTACCTCCCGATGATCCCGGAGCTCCCCATCGCCATGCTCGCCTGCGCGAGGATCGGGGCGGTGCATTCCGTCGTCTTCGGCGGCTTCAGCGCCGAGTCTCTCCGGGACCGGATGAACGACGCGCAGGCCAAGGTCCTCGTCACGGCCGACGGGGGATGGCGGCGCGGCAAGATCGTGGAGCTCAAGGCCGCGGCGGACGCCGCCTGCGCCGGGGCCACGTGCGTCGAGAAGGTGCTCGTCGTTCGCCGGACGGGGCGCGACGTCCCGATGACAGCCGGGCGAGACGTCGCATACGAGGAGGCGGCCCGGGGGGTCCCGACCCGTTGCGAGCCCGAGGCGCTCGACGCGGAACACCCCCTGTACATCCTCTACACGTCGGGGACCACCGGAAAGCCGAAGGGGATCGTCCACACGACCGCCGGATACCTCCTCGGCGCGACGAAGACGATGGAGTGGGTCTTCGACATCCGGGACGAGGACGTCTTCTGGTGCACGGCCGACATCGGCTGGGTGACCGGCCACACCTACGTCGTGTACGGGCCGCTCTCGGTCGGGGCGACGGTCGTGATGTACGAGGGCGCGCCCGACGCGCCCGAGAAGGACCGGTTCTGGGACATCGTCGAGCGGCACCGCGTGAACATCTTCTACACCGCGCCGACGGCGATCCGCACCTTCGTGAAGTGGGGGAAGGACTACCCGGCGCGGCACGACCTGTCGTCGCTGCGCCTCCTCGGCACCGTCGGCGAGCCGATCAACCCCGAGGCGTGGATGTGGTATCACGAGACGATCGGAGGCGGGCGCTGCCCGATCGTGGACACGTGGTGGCAGACCGAGACGGGCTGCATCCTCATCTCGCCGCTGCCGGGAGCGACGCCGACGAAGCCCGGGAGCGCGACCCTCCCGCTTCCCGGCGTCGTCCCCGAGGTCGTCGGAGACGACGGGAAGCCGGTCCCCAAGGGGAAGGGCGGGCGGCTCGTGCTCCGGAAGCCCTGGCCCTCGATGCTCCGGACGATCCACGGGGACCCGGACCGATACGTCTCGCAGTACTGGTCGTCCGTCCCTGGATCCTACTTCACGGGCGACGGCGCCCACCGGGACAAGGACGGCTACTTCTGGATCATGGGGCGGATTGACGACGTCATCAAGGTGGCGGGCCACCGGCTGGGGACCGCCGAGGTCGAGAGCGCGATCGTCTCGCACCCGCGTGTGGCCGAGTCGGCGGTCGTCGCGCGGCCCGACGAGCTCACGGGCTCCGCGATCGTGGCCTTCGTGGTGTTGCGCGGCGGGGGGAAGGGCGACAACGCGCTCGAGGACGAGATCAAAGCCCATGTGGCGAGGACGATCGGCCCCGTGGCCCGGCCCGCCCAGGTCCAGTTCACGGAGCTGCTGCCGAAGACACGCTCTGGGAAGATCATGCGCCGCCTGTTGCGCGACATCGCGAGCGGCGCAAAACAGCTCGGGGACATGACGACCCTCGAGGACGTGGCCGTCCTCGAGAGGCTCCGCGCCGAGTACGGCGAGGAGTAGTTCGCTCCGCGAACTACTGGGGCCGGCGCCTCCGCGACGTCGCCAACGCCATCCAGGCGAGGGCGAGCAGCGCGAGGAGCGGGAGGGCCGGGGCGGTGGCGAGGCCGGCCCAGGGGGCCAGGCCGCCCCGGACTCCGGCCGCGGCCGCCGCCGAGCCCCGCACCGC
>JAKEIC010000097.1 GCA_022614695.1 Planctomycetales bacterium
GAGCACGCGCGCGGCGGCGCGGTTCGCCCGCCCGACGGCACCCTCGGGCGCGACGGCGAGCACCGGGTCGGGCACTCCGTCGAGGACCGCGGCGAGCACCTCCCCGGCCGGCGGCTCGTCCGTGGCCCGGGCGCGCGCGCGCCGGCGCGCCGTCTCGATCAGGGCCCGCTCCACGAGCGGCGCGAGAGGGGCGAGGTCGTCCTTCTGGACGCAGCCGGCGGCCCCGGCTCGGAGGGCCTCGGTGGCCTCGGCCTCCGTCACGTGCCCCGAGACGACCACGAACGGGGCCCCTTCCCCCGCGCGGCGGAGCGTCGCCAGCGCGTCGGCGGCCGAGAGCCTCGGCATCGCGTGGTCCGAGACGACGAGGTCCCACGGGCCGCGCCCGAGGGCCTCCTGGAACGAGTCGAGGTCGGAGACCCGCTCGTAGGAGACCTGCCGGAGCTGGCGCTGGAGGTGCCGCGCGACGAGGAGGGCGTCCTCCTCGGAGTCCTCGATGAAGAGCACGCGGAGCGGGGACGTGTCCGCGGAGGGCATGAGGAGCGGGTCCGGCATCGGGGTTCCTTCCCGTTCCGAGAAAGCCCGCAGGGCGCGTGCCGCGGGAGAGCCCGCGCCCCTCGCGCCCGGACGGCCTTACCCGGGAGCCTGGAGCGCCGTTCCTCCGCTCCCGGGACCCCTGCGACGGGACGTTCCTCTAGGGAGACGCGCGAGGAACGGCGCGTTCGCCCGGCGGAGGCGGCGTCTCATTCTGAGAGCCCCAGTAGCGCGCGATGAGCGTCATCGCCTCGCGGAACCGCTCCGCCTCGACCGGCTTCCTCACGTAGCTGTTCGCGCCGAGCGCGTAGGCCCGCGCGATGTCGCCCTCGTCTCGCGAGGACGTGAGGACGACCACCGGGAGGAGCCGGGAGCTCGGCTCGCCGCGGAGCCGGCGCAACACCTCGAAGCCGTCGAGCTTCGGAAGCCGGAGGTCCAACACGACGACCCGCGGCCGCTCGGCGCCCGGCGCCGCGTCGAGGAGGAGCGCCAGCGCCTCCGCCCCGTCCCGGGCGACGGCGAGTCGCAGGGGGAGTCCGCAGCCGCGCAGGGCCCGCCGCGCGAGCTCCACCGTGTCCTCGTCGTCCTCGACCAGCAGGATGAGGGGTTCGGCCATGGTCCTCCGGAGGTCCGGGGCGGGGACGGGGCGGATACGAATCTAGCACCCCGTCGGGGTTCCGCTCCGTCCACCCCGCCGTCGGCGTGCACGGACGCGACCGCCGTGCCACGGGCCGAGGCCGGATAGACTCGCGGTCATGGGGCCCCGCGCGTTCCTCGCCGACTTCGGGCTGGCTTGGAGGGTCGCCACCGGCTCGAGGCTCACGAGCACCGGCGTGGCCCTCGGCACGCCCTCCTACATGTCCCCCGAGCAGGCGCGCGGCGATCCGCTCGACTCGGCTCGGGACGGGGTCTCGGGAGTGGGGCCCGCGGCGGACGTCTGGGGGATCGGGTGCGTCCTCTACGAGCTGCTCGCGGGCCGGCGCGCCTTCGAAGGAGAGACGACCGCGGCCGTCGTCGGGCGGGTCCTCCTCTACGACCCCCCGCGGCTCCGGACGGTCCGGGGGGACCTCCCCAAGCCGGTCGAGCGGCTCGTCCGTCAGTGTCTCGCGAAGAGGTCGCGCGACCGGTATCCCGACGCGGGCGTCCTCCGCGACGACCTGGACCGGCTGCTCCGGGGCGAACGTCCCCGGGCCCGGGTCCCGGGGACGGGACGCCGGCGGCTCCTCGCCGGGCTCGCCGTGGCGGCCTTGGCGGCGTGGGCGGCGTGGCTCGCGCGCCCGGTCGGGACGGCGTCCGCGCCGGAGGGTGCGTCCTCCCGACGGTCCGCGGCGGAGTCGCTCGCGGCAAAAGCCCGCGGCCTCCGCTCCTCCGATCCTCCGGAGGCCGCGGCCCTGCTCGAACGGGCCCTCGCAGAGGAGCCTGGCCACCCCGCGGCCGCGGCGTGGCGCCTCGAGCGAGGCCTCCTCTTCTGGGCCCTCGGGCGGGGACCCGAGGCGCGCGAGGAGTGGGGGCGCGTGCCGGAAGCCGCCCCCGAGCGCTCCCGGGCGCGGCTCTACCGGGGGCTGGAGGCGTTCTGCTCGCTCGCGCCGGGAGGTCTCCTGGCGCACCGAGGCCGCCCGGACCTCGAGGAGGCCGCTGCGGCCACCGGGCTTGAGGCGAACCTCGCGCGCGCCGCCATCGCGGCCGACGATCGGAACTGGGCCGAGGCGCGCGCCGGCTTGAGCGATCTCCCGGGCTGGGAGGCGGCCCTGCTCCGCGGCTACGTGGAGGGCGAGGATCCCTCGGGGGATCGGGCGGCCGCCGTGGCCGAGTACGGGCGGGCCCTCGAGGAGGGGATCCCGTTCGCCTGGGTCCACAACAACCGGGGTGCGGCGCGTTACCGGCTGGGCGACGTCTCCCGCGCCCTCGGGGACTTCACGGAGGCCCTCCGGATCCAGCCGGGGTTCCCGGCCGCGCTCTTCAACCGGGGCGTGGACAGTATCCTCGCCGGCGACCCGACCGGGGGCCTCCGGGACCTGGACGAGCTGCTCGGGTCGCTCTCGGAGCGGGACCCGCGGTACGCCCGGGCCCTCTTCGAACGCGCCCGGGCGCGCAGCCAGCTCGGCGACCTCCGCGGCGCCGTGACGGGCTACACCGAGGCCCTCCGGGCGCGGCCAGACCACGCGCTCGCGCTCGCGAACCGGGGCCAAGCCCGCATGGAGCTCGGCGACGAGCCCGGCGCGCTCGAGGATCTGGACGCCGCCCTGCGTGTGGATCCCGGCCTTCCCGACACGCGGGTCCTCCGCGGGGTCCTGCGCTCGAAGCGCCTCCGCGACCACTCGGGGGCCATTTCGGACTTCCTCGAGGCCCTCCGGCTACGTCCCGGGCACCTCGAGGCCCTCCGGAACCTCGGGATCGCGCGCCAGAACCTCGGCGAGTGGTCCGGCGCCGCCGAGGCCTACCGGGAGTTCCTGCGCCTCCACCCCGGCCACTCGACGGCGGGGGCGATCCGCCGCTGGCTTGCCGACTGCGAGGGACGACTCGGGGGGGGCTGAGCCTTACGCCGGCGGCGGCGCGGGCGGCGTCTTGCCGAACGGCTTCGTCCACATCACGAGCACGGGGAGCACCGTGAGAGACGCCGCGAGGGCGGCGAGCATCGCGGCCCCCGTGAGCACCCCGAAGTAGATCATCGGCTTGAAGTTCGAGAGGACGAGGATCCAGAAGCCGCCCACGACGGCGATGGTCGTGTAGAGCGTCGCCTGGCCGACGCTCTCGTGGGAGCGGCGCATCGCGGCGACGTAGTCCCGGTCCGCGGCCCACTCGCGCTGATAGCGGAAGAGGTAATGGATCGTGGCGTCCACCCCGATCCCGATCGCCACGCTCGCGATCATGACGGTCGCCATGTCGAGGGGGATCCCCGTCCAGCCGAGGAGCCCGAGGACGAACGCGATCGGGAGCACGTTCGGGACCATCCCGAGCAGCGCGATTCCCCACGAGCGGAAGAGCAGCGCGAGCATGAGGAAGATCGAGACGAAGACCAGCCCGAACGTCGAGACCTGCGAGACCATGAGGGAGTTCAGCATGTTGGTGTAGAGGACGAAGATCCCCGTCACGTCGGCTCTCGCCTTCGCGGCGGGCGGGTGCTCCTCGAGGAAGCGCCGGAGGCCGGTGATCACGTCGTTCCGCCGGAGGGTCTCGGCCGTCTCGCGGGCCCGCGTGAAGATCCGGGCCTTGCGGAAGTCGGCCGTCGCGAAGTTCCTGAGGAGCGTCTCGAGCCGGCCCTTCATGCCGGCCTGCTCGGTCATCGCCCGGAGCATCGGGTTCCCCTCGCCGGGCGCGGCGCGGCCGAGGAGGAGGCGCAGGGCCCGCAACCCCCGCTCCTCGCGCGGCACGTCCTTCCCGAGGAGGAAGTCGAGCAGGGTCCGGGGAAGCGAGTCGGCGAGCTTCTCGAACTCCTCGGCCCAGTTGACGACGCTCATCACCTTCCCGATCTCGCGGATCGAGTCGAGGCGCTCCTGCATCCTCCGGAGGTCTGCGAACCCCTCCCGCGAGAGGAAGTGGCCCTCGGGCGCCTCCCTCGGCGCCTGGTAGACGACCTCGACGGTCGTGGTCCCCCCCAGCCGGTTGTCTATGAAGTCGAGCCCCCGGTAGAGGTCGGTCCCGCTCTTGAAGTAGCTGATGAACTTGGTCTCGACCTCGATCTTCGTCATCCCCCAGACCGAGACGCCGAGGACGGCCGCCGCGAGGAGGACGATCGGCGCCCCGAGCCGGGCGTTGAGGGCGGCCACGCCGCGCAGGAAGGGCGAGCGCTCGGACTC
>JAKEIC010000098.1 GCA_022614695.1 Planctomycetales bacterium
GCGTGACCCAGGATCGCGGAGAGCAGGACGTTAGCGTCCGCGGCGACGCGCGTGACGGGACTTCCGCCAGGCTTCGAAGTCACGCTGGAGGACTCCTTCGCCCACGCCGCGTTTCCGGAGGTGCGCCGCGATCGCGCTCCCGAGCCGGTCGAGGATCTCGCGACGCAGGTCCACGGGGAGGTCCCGCGGGGAGCCGAGGGGCACAAGGATCCCGGAGAGCTTCCCGTGCCGAGTCACGAAGACGATCTCGTCGCTCCTCACGATCTCGGGGACCCGGTTCCGGAACTCCCGGACTCCCGCCACGCGCACGGTTCACCTCCGCTACCGACCGTGGAATTCTAGCCTCGTCTCGCGTATGTGTCAACAATTGTGTACATATCACTCGCCGACGTCCTCGGGCCGTACTCGTGCTCGTCCTCGCCCTCGCCTCTTCCCGCCTGTCTCGCCGCCCCCCGATCCCCGATAATCCCCTCCTCGTGCCTCCTTTCTTCCGGGGACGGATCGTCGGCGCCGCGGCCGGGGCGCTCCTGCGGATCCCCCGCCCCACCCTCCCCGGCGGGATCGCGGTCGCCTTGGCGGGGGGGCTCGCCCTGCTCGCGGCGCAGAGGGAGAGCAACCTGCTGCTCCTCCTCGCGTCGCTTGCCGCCGCGGTCGCGTTCGTGGGGCTCGCCGGGCCCGCCGTCGCGCTCGCGGGGCTCCGGGTCTCCCGGGAGACCCCCGACCGGGTGGTCGCCGGAGAGCCCTCGCCCGTGCGGGTGCTCGTGCACGCCCCGCCGTGGGCCTTCGCCCCCGCCGCGCTCACCGTCGCGGACGCGCCGCTGCGCGGGGCGGGCGGGGGCGGGGTCGCGCGGGTCGCGGGGCTCGTCCCGGGCCGCGCGGCCGGCGGGAGCTACCTCGCCCGCTTCCGCCGCCGCGGCCGGTACCGCCTCGGCGCGTTCCGGCTCGAGACCTCCTCGCCGTTCGGGTTTGCCCGCGCGCGGCGCGCCGGGACCGCGCCCCTCGACGTGCTCGTCCTCCCCGCGATTCGCCGGATCCGCCTCCCGGACCTGCCCGCACCGGAGCCGCACCCCCTCGCCCGCGCCGACCCGCGTCCCCTCTTCCAGGGGGACGAGGAGGAGTTCCGCGGGCTCCACGACTTCCGCCCCGGGGAGAACCCGCGCCGCATCCACTGGCGCACCTCCGCGCGCGTGGGGAGGCTCCTCGTGCGCGAGTACGAAGTGCTCGCCGAGAGGCGCGTCACGTTGGCCGTCGAGCTGGCGCCGCCCGAGAGGGCCGGGCGCCGCCGCGTCGCGCTCGTCGAGCGGGCCGTCTCGCGCGCCGCCTCGGCGCTCGCCGCCTGCGAGCGGGAAGGCCACAGTTACCGGCTCGCGCTGCCGCCCCCCTCGGCGTCGCTCACGCGCTTCGGCCGCGGTCCGGCCCACCTCCGCGCCCTCCTGGAGAGGCTCGCCGAGGTGGCGGGCTCGCCGGAGGGGACCGCCGAGGCGCTCGCCGGATCCCTCGAGATCGGCGTGCCCCGGGACGCCCCGGTCCTCTGGGTCCGGCTCCGGCCGGGGCCTCCACCCGAGGTCCCGGGAGGGGTCGCCGTGCTCGGGGCGGGGGGGGGGCAATGAAACTCCCCTCGGCGGACCATCTCCCGAACCCGCCGCTGCGTCGCGCCCTCTGGCTCACCGCCTTCGCATCGGTCTTCTCCTACGTCGCGGGCGGGCCGGACCGGATCCCCTGGCTGGGGGTCTTCCTCGCGGCCGGCGGGCTCTCGACGATCGCCTCCGTCCGGTGGCCGTCCCCCGGGCTCCTGCACCAGGGGATCGTCGTCGCGGCCCTCGGCGGATGGTTCCTCGTGGACGCCGGCGCGACGGGGGACGTGCGCGAGGCCGCCCCGCACATGCTCGTCCTGATGCTGGGGCTCTTCGCCCCGTGGGCCGGCATGCCGTTCATGGCGTGGACCGTCGCCGCCGCCGCCGGGACGCTCCTCCTCTGGACCGCCCTCCTCCCGAGCACGGGGATGTTCCTCATCGCCCTCGCCTGGATTCTCCCCTCGGCCTCCTACGCCCTGGGCGTGGCGCACGCCACGCGCACCGCGTCGGCCTGGGACGCCGCCGGCTCGGGAGGAGCGGCGGCCCGGCTCCGCTCCCGGTTCGGGGCGCTCCGGCCCCTCGCGATCGCCGCGAACCTCGCGGTCTTCGCGGCGACCCTCGGGACTCTCGGCTTCCTCCTGGCGCCGCGGTCCGACCCGGGAGGCGCCGGCGGCGGGCCGGCCGGGGCCTCCGGAGGGCGCGAGCCGGGGCGCGGGGGATCCCCGCGGGGCGGCGCGGCGGTCCTCACCGGCGCCGGCGGCGGGCGGACGGGATTCCGCGACCGGGTGGACTTCGCCGACATCGGGCCGATCAAGATGGACCACCGCGTGGCGCTGCACGTGCGCCTCCGGCGCGGAGGGCGTCCGGCGGCGGCGCCGGGAGGGGTCCTGCTGCTCCGCGGCACGGCCTTGAACCGCTACGCGAACGGGACCTGGACCGCCGCCGGGGTCGGCACGAAGCGGATCGCCGACCGGGACGACGGGGAGGAGGACGGGCGCGTCTCCGTGGCCCGGGCGTCCCCCGGGTCCTCGGCGCGGATCCTAGAGCAGCAGGTCGAGTCGGTGAGCCTGGGCCTCGCCTACTACTTCCACGTCGCGCGCCTGCTGAGCGTCCGCGCGCCCGCCGCGGTCGCGGACGGGAACGACGCCGCCGTCCCCGAGGGCGCGATCGGGACCGGGTACACGGTCTGGTCCGACCCGGTCGCGCGCGGCCCGGAGTGGCGGGGTCTCGGGGTCCCCGCCTCGCTCCCGGCGTTCCTGGAGGTGCCGGGCGGCGAGGCCCGGAAGGCCGCCCTTGCCGCGCGCGCGAGGGCGCTGGCGGGCGGCCCGCTGCCGGCGGAGCCCTACGCCCGGGCCGAGTCGCTGGAGAGGGCGGTCCGCGGAGCCGCGCCCTACACGCTCCGGGTCCGCCGCCCGCCCCGCGGCCGGGACCCGGTGGACGCCTTCCTCGAGGGCCAGCCCGGCCACTGCGAGTACTTCGCCTCGGCGCTCGCGCTCGTGCTCCGCGCGACCGGGATCCCGTCGCGCCTGGTCTCGGGCTTCCGCTCGCCCGAAGGGGACCCGGCCGAGGCCGGGGCCTACGTCGTGCGCCACAGCCACGCCCACGCGTGGGTCGAGGCGGCCTTCCGGCTGCCCGACGGCTCGGTCGCCTGGGTCCCCTTCGACGCCACGCCGGCCGACCCGCCGCCCGGGACCCCGCTCCCGCCCCCCCCGCGCCTCCGGCC
>JAKEIC010000099.1 GCA_022614695.1 Planctomycetales bacterium
ATCCCCGGGGCCGGCGCGCGCGAGCCCCGCGACGGCCGCCCTCCGCACCCGTGCCGCCGGCGCGACCCGGAGCGCCTCGCGCAGCGCCGCGGCGGCCTCGGCGTTCGCCGGACCCCCTGCCGATCCCCGGGGCGCCGAGACCTCCCCCAGGAGCCGGGCGGCCGCGGCCTGCGCCCGCGCGCCGGCGTCCAGCGCCTCGGGCGTCGGACCCGCCGCGGCGCGCAAGAGCGCCCGGGCGCGCACGGCCACGGCCGGGTCGTCGGAGTCGGCGAGCGTCTGGAGGGCGGGCACCGCGCGGGTCCCGTGCGCGGCGAGCCGCCGCGCGGCGTCGGGGTCCCCGCGCGCGAAGGCCTCGCACTCGTCCCGGAGCGCCTCGGGCGGGAGGCGCGAGTCCCGCAGGGCCCCGGCCAGTGCGGGCGCCGCCGCCGTCCCGGCCGCCCGGAGCGCCGCCTCGGCCGCTTCCCGGCGCGCGGGGTCGGGGGCCGTCAGGTCCCGGATCGCGGCGGCGATCCGTGCGTCCTCTCCGGGCGCCCGGGGGACGGGATCGGGATCCTGGGCGCCCGCGACGGCGGCCACGACGGCGAATGACGCGAGAGCGCCGAGCGCCGCTCGTCCCTTCGCCGCGTCGCCCCCGCGCCGCCTCGCCCTGAGCCTGCCGAAGGGCGTCCCCGTGTCCGAACCTCCTCGCTAGACCTTCACCCCCGCGGAGAAGATGTAGGCCAGCTCGCCCGCCAAGGCGATCTCGACCCGCGCGTAGACCCCCTTCGAGCCCGGGATCTCCGCGCCGAGCTGGATCCGGAAGAAGAGCTTCTCCTGCATCTCGATGTCCCACTTGTTCTTCGTGGCGCCCACCGCGAAGTCTGACTCCTCGACGTCGGCGTTCCCGTTGTAGAAGAGGAGCCCGATGCCGCCGAAGGGCCTGACGAACCCGAGGTCGTAGCCGCCCGTGAAGAGGAGGCGGTGCGCAAGCATCGAGTAGGTTCCCTCGAGTGTGTCGCTGTAGAAGAAATCGTCCTTGAAGTCGCACCAGGCGGCCGAGAGCTGGTAGGTGAACGCGCCGAACGCCTTCTGCCCGGAGGGCTCGATCCGCCCGGTCAGCGCGAACCGGAGCCCAAAGCCGGTCTCGAGGTTCGCCGAGAGGCGCCCGCGCCCCGCGTAGGAGCCGGCGTCCGCGTCCTCGGTGAGGATCGTCTCCATCGCCCCGAGCAGGAGCGACGCCCCCAACGTGAGCCCGCCCGGGAACGGGTAGAGGCCGCCGAACCGGACTCCGATCATCTCGTGGCGGACCCAGTAGTCCACCCCGTTGTTCCCGTCGCTGTGGTTCGTGGGCCTCTGGAACCCCGTCCCGGGTCCCGCCTCGGGATCGGTGTCGGCCGTGCGCATCTCGATGTCGAGGGCCTCGACGGCGAGCTCCAGCTCGACGAACCCCTGGGCCTTCCGGGGCCCCGTGGCGGGCGCCGCATCCTCACGGAACTCCTGCGCCGCCGCGGTTGCGGCGGTCGCGAGCACGAGCGCGAGGGCGGGCACCAGGGTCGTGAGTCCTCTCATGCGTTCCTCCTTGCGGCCGAGCCAGGCACCAGAGGGGCGAGAGCCGCGCTGCGCGCGGGCTCGCGCCACGGTGCCTGATGGGCGATACAGGGCTCGAACCTGTGACCTCTAGCTTGTCGAGCTAGCGCTCTGAACCAACTGAGCTAATCGCCCCATGATCCCCGCGCGGCGACCGGCGGAGCGGGCCGCGCGAGGATCATAAGGGGTTCGAAGCGGGCAAGAAAGGGCCACATGCGCTCCCGCCCGGCTCGGGCCTGCGTTGACAGAAAGGCGGGCCGCCCTAGAATCTCGCGGTCCGTAGGGGCCCCGCCTCGCGCGGGGGGAGGTTTCAACGATGGGGAAGATCTCGTTCCTCGGTTTCGCCGGCGCCGTCGTCCTCGCTCTCGCGGGGAGCGCCGTCGCGCAGGAGTTCAAGGACGAGGGTCCGGCTCCGGAGGCCGGCCCGGCCAAGAAGAAGCTCCAGTTCTGGGCGCAGCTCGAGCACGCGACCGAAGCGCTCGACACCGAGATCGGCTCCCTGGACAGCAAGCCCGGGGCGCCCGGAGGCGTCGCGCCGTTCAACCACAGCGACGCCGAGCGCGGAGGCTGCGAGTACTACAACCGCCACGACTTCATCGGCGTGCGATTCGGGGCGGACTACACCCTGAACAAGATGATGTCGGCGGGCGCCTACTTCTTCCTCGGCGCCGTCGAGACGATCCTGACCGTGGACGGCGACACCTCGGCGTGGGGCGGCGGCGGCGGGGCGCCCAAGGTAGGGCTCTCGACCAACCTCGAGACCGGCTTCGCGTTCCGGTTCGGGTTCTGGGGCACTTACAAGATGGGCAAGATGGACATCGAGGGGAAGTACGAGCTGACAGCCGCCTGGCCGGACTTCGACAACGACGCCTTCCTCGCCGCCGGCGCCACCGACGGGGACTTCGACATGCTCGGCCAGCGGCTCCGGTTCACCGTCTACTACCCGACTGACTACGCCCGGGCGCTGGCGGGGATCGGCTTCTACTTCTACGACGCGACGGCCGACGTGAAGATCACGGGGGCCCCGGGGTTCGGCTGGGAGGCCAACTACGACAACTCGAACTACTTCTTCTTCGAGTTGCACATCGGCGGCGAGATCCAGGGCCCGAAGGGGGTCTACGCGCGCGTGGAGCTGAGCTTCATCGCCGAGCTCACCTACCACTTCTCGGTCGGCTACAAGTTGTAGCCCGGCCCCGTCGGGGCCGGGCCAGGCTACGCAAGGAGCCCGGGCAGGAGGCCCGGAGCCCTATCGGCTCCGCCGGCGGTCGGCGCGGCGGTCCTGCAGGCGCTGCTGCTCGTCCGTGAGGCGGCCGTCGCGCTCGGCCTTGCGCTCGAGTTCCCCGTAGCTCGGGTCGGTCCCCGCGCTCGGGACCGGGACCGGCCCCGCGGGGGGCGTCGGGTCCACGCGGCGCGAGGTGCCGCCTGGGGCCGCTCCGGGGGCCGGGGCGGCTGCGGGAGGCGAGGCCAGGCAGAGGTGCACGGCCTCGCCGGCGCGAAGCGTCGCCGCGCCGAGGAGCGCCCCGTCCCGCCCGCGCAAGAGAAGCTCCCGCCCGCCCCGATCCTCCGTCGCACCGGAGAGGGCCGACTTGAGGGCCGAGGCGACGGCCCGGCGGGCCGCCTCGGGGTCGGGGTCCCCGGCCCCAGCTCCCCCGCCCGCCCCGGTTTCCACCACGGCCCCGGCGACCCAATCCTGGGCCGCGAGGCGCCCGAAGTCCCCGCCCGCGAACAGGTCGAGCACCTCCACCGTCCCCCCCCGGACGCACGCGTAGCCCGCGACGGAGAGGTTCGCCGCCGCGCCCGCCGCCGCGAGCCGCGACCCCGCGTCCCCCGCGCGCGAGCGGGCCTCGGCCGAGAGGTAGGTCGTCTGGAGGGCGCGGGTCGGGGCCGTCACGCGGGCCCTCGTCTGGTGGTCCGCGATGCACGCCCAGACCTCGTCCTGCGCTCGACCGTGGAGCAGGAGGGACCGGATCCTCGGGAGCGCGAGCGCGGGGAGCCGCCGGAACGCCGTCTCCCCCGGCGCGTGCGGGGTCGAGCGGCCCTCCTCGCAACAGAAGACCTCGGCGATCGCGACTCCCCCGGGCTCGACGACGAGGTCGCGCGCGACGAGCCGGTCCTGGTTGCCCCCCGTCACGACCTCGCCGGCCACGAGGAGGAGCGCCCGGTCGGAGCGGTTCTCGACGCGCACGCCGCGGTCCGTCTCGCGCACGAGCGCCGCGCCGGCCGCGAGGGCGGGACCCAGAGGGGCGACGGGTCCCCTCACCGCGACCGGGCCCGGGCGCGCGAGCGGCACGAGGACCGCGTCGCCGGCCGGAACGCCCGGAAGGACCCGCAGCCCCTCGCAGAGCGTCGCGAGCGCCGTCGTGGCGGAGGGCGGGACCGACACGAGGATCTCCGGCGGGCCCGGACTCGGGGGCAGCCGGGCGCCGACCGATCCCGCGGCGGCCGCGGCCCCGGCCGACTCGCCCCCGGCCGACTCCACAGACGCCTCCGTCCGCGCGGGAACCGGGATCTCGACCGGCGGCGGGAGCTCGATCACCGCCTCGGCGACGGCCGGCCGCGTCGGCGACGAGAGTGCTCCCGAGAGAACCCGCTCCCGGACCGCCGGGACCTCCGCCACGACCTCGGGCCACTCCTCCGCGAGCCGGCGGGCAGCCTCCGGCCCTCCCGGAGCCGCGTCGAGCGGAGCCCCGGCGAGGGTCGCGTCCCTAGCGGAGGCCGGGGGCGGGAGCGGGCCCGCGCCGAGGGGCTCCCCGCTGGGGGACCCCGCCGCCGCCGCGAGGAGGAGCGCCGCGGCGGCCGCGTATCGGAGCGCCCGCGGGAGCCGAGCCGCCCGCGCGGCGAGCCGCGAGGACCGCCGAGGCGCCGGGAGCCCGAGCCGCGCGAGCACGATCGGCGCGAGGTCGAGCGCCGGCTCCTCCCTCGCCCCACGCTCGACGGCAAGCACGTCGAGGGCTCGCGCGAGCCGGGCCATCTCCCAGCCGCAGCCCGGGCAGCGCGCGAGGTGCGCGGCCAGGAGGTCGCGGCGCGCCCCGCGGAGGTCGCCCTCCGCGTAGCCGGAGAGGTGGTCCCGGTAGAGCGCGCACGCGGTCATGGCCGTCGCCGCCTCATCGTCTCATCGCGTTCCCCAGGGACCGGCGGGCCCCCCCAGGGACCCTGCGGACCCGGCGGACCCGGCGGCGGCGGGCTCGCGCCCCGCCCCCACCCCCGCCGCCTCGCGCGCGTAGAACTCGGCGAAGCAGAGCCTCGCGCGGTTCACCCGCGACTTCGCCGTGCCGACCGGGCAGCCGAGCACCTCGGCGGTCTGTTCGTACGAGAGGCCCTGGAGGTCCCGAAGCACCAGCGCGCTCCGGTAGGGCTCGGGGAGCCTGCCGACCACGCGCCTCACGGCCTCGCGCACCTCGCTGCGCGAGGCGGCCACCAGCGGCCCACCGTCC
>JAKEIC010000100.1 GCA_022614695.1 Planctomycetales bacterium
AAGATCCTCGAGGCCCCCCTCGGATCCCTCGAGGTCTCGGGCGGGCGCGTCGTCGTGAAGGGCACGGACAAGTCCGTGGGCCTCTTCGAGGCCGCCGGCCGCCACCCGGGAGGCGTCGTCACGGGCCGCGCCGAGAGGTCGGGGAACTACCGGAGCTTCTCCGGCCGAACCGCCGGGGTCCAGTTCGCCGAGGTGGAGGTGGACACCGAGACCGGCTACGTCCGGGTCGTGAAGGTCGTGGCCGTCCACGACTGCGGCCGGATCGTGAACCGGCTCGCGGCCGAGAGCCAGGTGATCGGCGGGGTGGTCATGGGCCTCTCCTACGCCCTCATGGAGGAGAGGATCATGGACCACCGGACCGGTCTCTGGGTGAACCCCGACCTCGAGAACTACAAGGTCCTCGGCTGTCTCGAGTGTCCCGAGATCGAGCCGGTGATGCTCGAGGTCTGGAACGCCGGCAACGCGACCGGGGTGATGGGGCTCGGCGAGCCGCCCGTCGTCCCGACGGCCGGAGCCGTCGCGAACGCCGTCGCGAACGCGATCGGGGCCCGGGTGCGGGAGCTGCCGATCACGCCGGCGCGCGTCCTCGAGGCGCTGGGGCAGGCATGAGGGCCTTCGAGTACCTCTCGCCGAAGACCCTCGAGGCCGCCTCGGCGGCGGTCCGGACCGCCCCGGAAGGCGCGCGGATCATCGCCGGGGGCCAGGACCTCCTCGGGGAGCTGAAGGAGAGGATCGCGACGCCGGGGCGGGTCGTGAGCCTCAAGGCCGTCCCGGGGCTGCGCGGGATCCGGGAGGAGTCCGGCTCGCTCCGGATCGGCGCGCTGGCGACGGTCCAGGAGGTCGCCGAATCGCCCCTGGTGCGCGAGAAGGCCCCCGCCCTCGCCGAGGCGGCCACCTCGGTCGGGACCCCGCAGATCCGCGCCCTCGGGACCGTCGGGGGGAACCTCTGTCAGAGGCCGCGCTGCTGGTACTACAGGCTCGCGGACTTCCCCTGCCTGAAGAAGGGCGGCGGCACCTGCTTCGCGGTGGAGGGGGATTCCCGCTACCACGCGATCCTCGGGGGCGGCCCCTGCCACATCGTGCATCCCTCGGACCTGGCCGTGGCGCTCGTCGCGCTCGACGCGTCGGTGGAGGTGGTGGGGGCCAAGGGCCGCCGTACGATCCCGATCGCCGACCTCTATGCCCTCCCGGCAGTGGACGCCTCCCGCGAGACGACTCTCGCCCCGGACGAAATCGTGGCCGAGGTATCGGTCCCCGCCGGCGCGCGGAGCGCGTTCCGGAAGTTCCGCGAGAAGCTCTCCTTGGACTTCGCGGTCGTCGCCGCCGCCGTGGCGCTCGGCCCGAAGGGCCCGCGCGTCGCGCTCGGAGGCGTCGCCCCGGTCCCGTGGCGCTCGCGCGAGGCCGAGGCCGCGCTCGGGGCGAAGCCCGTCACGGCGGAGTCCGCCGCCGCCGCGGCCACGGCCGCGCTCGCTCCCGCGAAGCCGCTCAAGAACAACCGCTACAAGGTCCCCCTCGCCTGCGCCGTCCTGCGCCGGACGATCCTCGCCGCCGCGGGCGTCGCGGACCCGGGCCCGCCGGCCCCGCCCGCGACCCCGGCCCCGACGAAGAAGGCGGGCGAGGACTTCTGATCCCCCGCAGTCTGCGGCGAGCGTATGCTTCCCTGGCGGTCGCGGTCGCGCTCGGGTGCTCCGCGCCGGGAGGCCGCGCGGTCGAGGCGGGGTCACCCGACCCGGGGGTGGCCGTCAACGAGCCCGACCTCGCGGCCATCCGCTCGAAGGTCACGGACTTCCTCAAGGGCCTGATGCTCGGAGAGCCCGATCTCCTCTCCTCTGCGGCCGACATGGCGGGGATCCAGCAGCGCTTCGCCCGAGTCGCCCCCGGCATTGACGTCCTCTCGACGGCGACCTTCCGGAACCTCCTCTGCGAAGTCGGGAAGGGATACCGAGTCCGGTACGCCTCAATGAGCCGCGACGAGTTCGCACGACACATCGAGCGCCTCTGCGCGAACCTCGACGTCCGAGGCCGGGACGGCGTCGCGTGGTGCTCGGACCCGTTCGAGGGTCCGCGGATCCACCTCGAGAGGCGTGCGGGAGGATGGACGGTCATCCGGTTCGAGGCACTCGAGCCAGAGCCCGAGGAGGATGTCCCGACCGCCCCGCAGTCTCCCCCGTCCCCACCCCGCCCCCGCGATCGCGCACGCGGAGGATAGGACCCATGCGCCCCGCCTCAACACGCTCCGGCCCCGCGCTGATCCTCCTCACGGGGCTGGCCTCGTGGTGGCCCGGTCCCGCGACTGCGCAGGCCCCCCCCGCCCCGAACGCTGCCCCGCGCCCCGCCGACCTTGCGAAAGCTCTCCAGGGGCTCGCCCCAGCAGATCTGTGGTACGGGATGCACGTGGGGAAGAGGAACGTCGGATGGATCCACTTCGAGGCCAGAGCGATGGACGGCGGCGCCACCCGGTGCGTCCTGGAGGGCGAGGGCAGCGCATCGGCCGACCTGGGCAAGGCTCGGGTGGAGTGGGATGTCGCGGCGGACGGCTCCACATTGCGACTGGGGGTGGAGGCGGACAACCCGGGCTTCCGGCTGACACTCACCCTCGTGCGCGACAAGGGCGGACGGCTTCGGCGGAGCTACGAGAAGATCGCTCGCCAGGAGGATCCCGAGACCGGGAAGGTGCCGGAGCCCGTCCGGAAGGCGGATGAGATCGAGGCGACACACGGGATCGTGCCCGACGGGATCCTCCCGATCCTGCTGGCGCGGATCCCATGGGAGGCGGCCGTCGCGAGGAGGGTCTCGATGTTCGCGGAGGATGGGAGGTCGATGCCTCTGACGGTGGCTTGGAAGGGCACCGCGAGCGTGCGGATCCGGGACGTCCCGAGGTCCGTCGGAGTCCTCGAAGTGACCGAGATGAAGAGAGCGCAGGAGGACAAGGGAGACCCCTCGGTCCTCTGGATCGCGGAAGGGAAGGCTTGGACCGTCAAGGCCGAGAGCGGTGCCTTCTCGATGGTTCTGGGCACGGCCGAAGAGGCCCGGTGCGACCTTTCACCCGAAACGCCGGACGAGCAGGCCGCCCGGAGGGTCGCGTGTCAGTTCATGCGGGCAACCGCCTTGGGCGAGGCCGCGCTCCTCTTCGAGGTGTCGGACCTTGCCGCCCTGCAGGACCGATGGGGAAGGGTCAACGGCAGGGTCGCGGCATTCGGCCCGGCCGAGTTCCGCGATTGTCTCGACAGGTGGCTGGTACAGCTGCGGAGCCGGGGCGAGGCGTACCTCGCCGATCAGCGGAAGCTCCTCGAGGGCCTGGCCGCGACTCTGCCCCTCGAAGTGAATGGCGCACGTGCCGTCGCCAATGGCGGACCGGGCGGTCAGGGGATCCATCTGGAGAAACGGGACGGGGCCTGGAAGGTGGTCTGGTGGGAGGTCATGGGAGGCTGGCGGTAGGCGCCGGGCGGGATCCGCGCGAGCGAGGAGCGGCGCCTGGAAGCTCGTCTGGTGGGGGAGCTTTGCCCGGCAGTGCGAGCCCGTGCCCGAGAGCGGCTAGAAGGCCGACGAGGGCCCTCCCCGGTGGCGCAACCGGCTGCGGGGCGGGTAGAGTCCCCGCCCCCGAGGGCACCGGGGCTCCCGGGGAAGGTGCCTCGGCCTGGAGGTGGCTGATGAAGACACTCTTGTTCGCTTCCGTCCTCGCTCTCACCGTCCCCTCGGCGGCGCAGGACGCCGCTCCCGCTCCGGAACCCGCGCCGGCGGATCTCGCGAAGGCGCTCCCGGGGCTTGCGCCGACCGAGCGCTGGTACGGGGTGTATTTCCAGGGGAAGAAGAACATCGGCTGGACCCGCCTCGCGGCCACGGCGGCCGAGAAGGGCGGGATCAAGATTGCCATCGAGGCCCTCATGGACCTCGGCCCGATGAAGCTGAACTACAAGGCGAGCTACGAGGCCGGACCGGACCTCGCGATCCGGGCGTTCACAGAGGACGCCGAGGAGCCGGACGAGATCCGGAAGCTCGAGATCCGGCGCGGTACCGACGGGAAGCTCGTCCGGACGAGCGAGTCGCGGCCCCGGGCGAAGCCCGCCGAGGGAGAGCCGGCCCCGGCGCCGGAGCGGGAGACCGGGCCGTGCGACCTCCCCGCGGGCGCAATCCCCGACGTCGCGGCCTTCCTCCTGCTGCCGCGACTCGACTGGAAGCTCGGGGAGCCGCGGAGCCTCTCCTTCATCGGGAAGACGGGGAAGCGGGAGAGGGTCGTGGCGACGATGACCGGGATGGAGACGGTGGATGTGCGGGGGAAGTCCCAGGCCACGGCGGTCCTCAAGGCCGTGAAGACCGACGAGGACGGCGACGAGGAGACCACAGTCCTCTGGATGGCCGACAAGGTGGCGGTGCGGGGAGGGCCCGAGGGCGCCCCGATCCTGCTCGTCGTCGGGACGGCCGAGGAGGCGAAGGCGGACCTCGGGGGAGCGGCGACCTCGCCGGAGGACGCCGCGGTCCGCAAGGCCGCAGCCGAGTTCATGAAGGGGTTCATGCTCGGGAAACCCGACCTCGTCACCCGCAACCTCGACCTCGAGGCGCTCAAGACCCGCTGGGCCGAGCACCAGGAGGAGGTCGGGTTCCTCACCACGGAGGCGGTGGCGAAGATCCTCTCGGACCAGGTGAAGGCGCGCGCCGGGCTGATGGACGAGGCGACGGCGAACGCACAGATGGAAATGGTGACCGGGTTCTTCGACGTGAAGGTCGAGGGGACCAAGGCCACCGTCGCGATGCCAGGCGCCCCGGACCCCATGCACCTCGAGAAGAAGGACGGGGCCTGGAAGGTCGTCTGGTGGGCCGTCTTCGCGCAGGGGGGGAAGCGTAAGCCGGCAGGCGAGGGGGACTAGCGTCCCCCGGGCCGGGCACTTAGCCGCTCCTCGCATCGGGCGAGGTTCTCCCGTGCGATGGCGGCGTGTGGGTGCCCCGGCGCCGCGCGCAGGAACTCGCGGAGATCCTCCACGGCGGCCTCGGTGTCCCCGAGCGCCATCCGGGACGTCGCCCGCGCGGCGCGGGCCTCGGGGTCTCCGGGACCGAGCCGGAGCGCCTCGGTGAAGTCGGCGACGGCGCCCTGGTGATCCCCCCCCTGCTGCCGGAGGATCGCGCGGTTCCGCCAGGCGTCCCGGTAGTCCGGCTTGAGCGCGATCGCGCGGTCGAGGTCCTCGAGAGCCGCGCCGGTCTGCCCCAGGAGGGCGAGGGCGGACCCGCGGTTGCCCAGGAGGACGGGCGAGTCCGGCCGGAGGCGCAGCGCGGCCTCGTAGTCGGCGAGCGCCCCCGGGAGGTCGCCGAGCGATTGCTTCGCGTTCCCGCGGTTCGAGAGGGCCTCAGGGAGCTTCGGGTTGATCCGCAGGGCGCCGTCGAGGTCCTCGAGGGCCCCCTGCGAGTCGCCGCAGGCCCGCCGGAGACCGCCGCGGTTCACGAGCACCTCCACGTAGGCGGGCCGGAGCCGGAGGGCCTCGCCGTAGTCGGCGAGCGCGCCCGCGGCGTCCCCGCGTTCCTCGCGGACGCATGCCCGGTGGTGATAGGCCTTGGCGTAGTCGGGACGCGAGCGGAGGGCCGCCGTGTAGTCCTCGAAGGCCCCCCGGAGGTCCCCGAGCTTCTCCCGCGCGTGGCCCCGGTTCAGGAGCGACTGGGCCAGGTCGGGCCGGATGCGCAGGGCCGCCTCGTGGTCCCGGAGCGCCGCGGCGTGGTCCCCCATGTCGGCCCGGCAGGCGCCGCGATTGCAGAAGCCCCACGCGAAGGCCGGGCCCTCCGCGAGGGCGGCGTCGTACTCGCGGATCTCCGCCATGGGATCGCCTCCCGGCCTCTCTCCCTCGGCGCACGCCCGCAGGAGTGACGCCTCCCAGCCCGGCTCGCCCTCGAGCGCCGGGGCGACCCGCGACCAGTCTCTCTCCACCAGGGCCATGGCCGCGCGCGCGAGCCGGGCGAGGCGTCCGCCCGCGCGCTCGGCCTCCTCGAAGTCCGAGCGGAGAATCCCCTTCCGGCCGAGGCCGCCGCCCTCGATCTCGAACATCCCCTCGAAGCCCCGGTAGAGCCTGGCCTCGGCCCGCGACGGCGAGCCGGGAGGGATCCGGTCCCACTCCCCGCGGGCTCCCGCCGCGTCTCCCGCGCACCAGAGCAGGAGCCCGCGCTCGAGCCGCCACTCGTCCCGTCCGGGCTCGGCCGCGAGCGCGTCGCCGAGATGCCGGGCGGCCGCGACGGGATCGGTCTGCCGCAGGGCCCGGGCGCGGGCCGCCTGGGACTCGGCCGCGGTCGGTCCAGGCGCGCCGGGCCCGGCGAGGACTTGCGTTGCGGCAACTTCCCGATCGGCCCGGTCGGGAAGGGCCACAGCGAGGAGGCCCGCGAGGGCCGCGGCCGCCGCCAGGGCCGCGAGCGCCGCGGTTCCCGCCCGTCGAGGACGGCGCGCCGCCGGCGGCTCCCCCCGGAGCACGCGGTCGAGATCGTCCCCGAGCGCCGCCCCGTCGCGCGGCCGGTCGCCCGGCCGCTTCGCGAGGCACGCGCCAACCAGCTCCTCGAGGCCGCGGGGGACGTCCGGGCGGGCGCTCCCGAGCCGGGGCGGGTCCTGCATCAGGACCGCGGCCACGACCGCCGCGTGACTTTCGCCCTCGAACGGCCTACGCCCGGCGAGCGCCTCGTAGAGGACGCAGCCGAGGCTCCAGACGTCCGTCGCGGGCGAGTGGCTCCCCGTCTCGCCCCGGGCCTGCTCGGGGGACATGTAGGCCGGGGTCCCGAGGGCCACGCCCGTGCGGGTGAGGCTCGAGCCCGTGGCGACGGACTTGGCAAGGCCGAAGTCGGCGAGGAATGCTCGAGGCTCGAACGGCACGCGCCGAGTCTACGCGCCCTTCTCGCCCTCCACGACCTCCTGGCACCCGCCGCAGACGAAGGCGGAGAGGATGGCGCCGAAGGTGATCCCGTTGATGACACCGTCCGTGAGCGCCGAGAAGATCTGGATGAGCCACATCCCTACCTTCGTCATCGCCCACTCCTTGGCCGCGAAGCCACCGATCACGGCGCCCTTGGCGGAGTCGGCAGCGGAGAAGAGCAGGAAGCAGAGCGGCGCGAGGAGGACCCCGGCGACCGCGATGAAGACCAGGAACCGCAGGACGAGCCCGGCACCCTGCCTCCGGACCCGCCCGAGCAGCCCGAGCCACGAGGGGACCGGATTCATGCCCGCGGTCGTCGCCTGCGGGACCAGGATCCACAGGCCCAGGCTCACCGATGCGTAGAGCGCGATGTTCACCGCATAGAGCAGGAGTCCCACCACGAGGATGAAGAGCGCCCCGACGTAGGGGATCCCGGAGAAGAAGGCCAACTTGCTCTCGAACCGCGGGATCAGGTCCGCCGCGACGACGAATAGCCCGGGGACGAGGAGCGAGGGCACGGCCCCGGGGAGCGCCGCGAAGAACGCCGCGATGGGGCCCGGCACGCTCTCGCCTCGGAGGGCCTTGAGGTCGCAGCGCGCGAGCGCCGCGGCCCCAAGCAACACGATCGCGACCATCCCGTACTTCGAAACCCACTCGGCCCAGCTCGCGAGAGAGTCGGAGATGATCGAGAGGATGGCCGGGACGAGCGCGAACAGGGTCCATCCCGCGGCGATCGTCGCGATGGAAAGGACCAGGCGCCCGGGCTGGATGGCTCGCAGAACGGCGCCGACGGCCTTCCCGGCCGCGGCCTTGACCTCGGAGACGTCGGCGGTCACGGTCGCCGCAGCCATCGCCGAGGCGGCCCCCGCCGCCCCCTTCGGCTTCCCCATCACCAGCTCGAGGGCCGTGTCGGACGCGGCCTTGTCCTTGTGGATCTGCTCCGACTCCCGCTGGGGCGCGAACGAGCCGGCGATGTCGGCCGAGGGTGCGAGCGGCGCGTCGAGGTCGAGGGGTTGGTAGGCGGGGACCCC
>JAKEIC010000101.1 GCA_022614695.1 Planctomycetales bacterium
GGGACCGTCGCCGACTGGCGCTGGGACCAGAACACCACCCACCACGCCGGCTACCTCTTCCCGATCTACGCGGCGACGTTCTGCCTCCCGCGCGCCGCGTGCCTCAGGGTGGCCGACGGGCTCGCGACCCTGCTGGCGCACACGATGCGCAAGACGCGCGGGATCCTCGCGGGGAACCTCCGCCGGCTCGGGCGCGGGCGCTACGGGGACGCCGAGATCGAGGGGCTCGTGGACAGGACCCTCCGGAACTTCGGCCGCTGCCTCGTGGACGACATGTACCTCGCGCGCGCGCGGGCCGGCCACGTGCGCCGCTTCTTCTCGGGGCTCGAGGGGGGCGACCACCTGGATCGGGCGCTCGCCGCCGGACGGGGGGCGATCCTGATCACGCCCCACCTCGGCCACTGGGAGCTCGGGGGCGCGGTGCTGGCGAGCGAGGGCTACCCGATCAACGTCGTGACCGTCGTCGTCCCCGACCACGGCGCCCGCTGGATCAAGGAGGTCGTCCGCCGCCGCCTGGGGATCCGCTCGCTCTTCCTCCGGGACGGCCCCGCCTCCGCCCAGGCGATCGTCGGGATCCTCTCGGCGCTCCGGGCGAACGAGATCGTCGCGATGGTCCCGGACCGCGACACCGCCGCCGCGCCCGCCGAGGTCGAGTTCTGCGGGACGCGCGCGCTCTTCCCGACCGGTCCCGCGCAGGTGGCGCTCAGGACCGGGGCCGCGCTGCTGCCCGCCTACGTGGTCCGCGACGGCGGCTCGCGGTACCGGGCCGTGATCGAGGCGCCCGTCCGGGTCCCGGCGGCCGACCCGCACGAGCGGGAGCGCGCGGTTCTCGAGGTGACCCAGGAGATCGCCCGGGTCTTCGAGGGCATGGTCGCGCGCTACCCGGACCAGTGGTACAACTTCTTCCCGGCATGGGCGGAGGGGAACGGGGCATGAGGACGGGGCGAGTGGCCGCCGCTCTGGGGATCGTGGCGTTCGCCACGGCCGCCGGGGGTCAGGAGCCCTCGCCGTCGGCCCCCGCGACCCCGCCGGCCGCCGCGCCGGCCCCGGGGCCCGAGACCGAGAAACTCCTCGCCCTCTGGGACAGGACCGCCCGGGAGCTGCGAGACCTCGACGCGCCCTTCACGCAGGAGCGGACCCTCCGGATCCGTCGCGGCCGCAAGGAGGTCTCGACCGGCCGGTTCCGCTACCGTCGCGACGACGAGGGCCGCCGCTTCCTCCGCTGGGACTACGAGAAGCCCTACGTCCGCATCGAGGTGCTCCGCCCGGGCGAGTGGCGGAGCTACGAGCCGGACCTGCCCCCCGAGAAGCGGGTCGTGGAGGTGCTCGACCTCGCGGCCCACGGCGTCCGGCCCGAGACCCTCGAGGTGCTGGGCCAATCGGCCGAGGCGATCCGGAAGGCGTACGAGGTGTCGTCCTTGCCCTCGCCCGCCGGAGGCGCGGGGACGCCCGAGGCCGCGCCGCCGCGGGCCGGCTTGCGGCTCGTCCCGAGGGACGAGACCGTGCGGAAGCACGTGGCCTCCGTGGACGTGCTCGTGGACCCCGAGTCGGGCCTCCCGCGCGAGGTGACCGCCCGCGAGCCGCGGGGCGACTCCCAGACGTTCCGGTTCGACCTCGCGGCCGCGAAGCGGAACTCCGGGCTCGCCCCCGAGCTGTTCGTCCTCGCGCCGCCCGGCGTGCCCGTCCGGCCGATCGCGGGGGGGACGCCGACGAAGCCGCCCGAGAAGCCCGAGAAGAAGGACGACCGGCGCCCGTGACCCTCGCCACCCTCGCCCCCCCCGGGCTGGCCGACTCGGCGACTCGCACCCGGGCGAGGACGCCGCGCACGCTCCTCGTGAACCCGTCGGCCGGCGGCGTCTTCCGGACGCTCAGCCTCCAGATGCCGCCGCTCGGGATCCTGTGCGTCGCCTCCTACGCCGAGAGGCTCGGCTTCCCCGTGGACGTGGTGGACCGCTGCGTCGCGGGGTGGCGCGAGCCCCTCCGCCTCGAGGGCTACGACGTGATCGGGATCCACTCGGACACGACGCGCTACTGGAGGGCGCTCGAGATCGCCGCGCGCGCGAAGGCCACCGGCGCGGTCGTCGTGATGGGGGGCCCCCACCCGTGCTACGTCGAGGAGGAGGTGCTCGGGACCGGGGTCGTGGACTACATCGTCCGGGGCGAGGGGGAGGTGATCTTCGGGAACCTCCTGCAGGCGCTGCGCGACGGGACGCCGGTCTCGAAGGTGCGCGGGATCACCTACCGGGAGGGGGGCCGGATCGTGCGGACGCCCCCCGAGTGGGCGATCACCGACCTGGACACGCTCCCCACGCCGTGCCGCGAGAAGGTCCCGATGGACCGCTACCTCCGGACGAAGCTCGGGGGGCGCCCGATCACGAACGTCCACACGAGCCGCGGGTGCCCCTTCAAGTGCTCGTTCTGCTCCTCCTCGTGGTTCGACGGCGTGAAGTGGCGCACGCGCAGCCCCGAGAGCATCGGGGACGAGGTGGAGCAGCTCGTCACGCGCTACGGCTTCCGCGCGATCGCCTTCATGGACGACCTCTTCACGATGGACTCGCGCCGCGTGATCGCGGTCTGCGAGGAGCTGCTCCGCCGGGACTTGGACATCCACTGGTGGTGCTTCACGCGGGCCGACACGCTGGTGAAGAACGAGGAGATGGTCCGGCTCATGGCCCGCTCGGGCTGCCGGCAGGTCTTCATCGGTGTCGAGAGCGCCTCGGACGAGGTCCTCAAGGACTACAACAAGAAGTCCACGACCGAGATGCCCCCCCTCGCCGTCGAGATGTGCCGGAAGTACGGCATCGAGTCGCTCTGCTCCTACATCCTCGGCGACATCCGTGAGACGAGGCGGGACGTCCTGCGCACGATCAAGTACGCGCGCCTCCTCGACTCGGACGTGGCGCAGTTCTCGATCCTGTGCCCGTTCCCCGGGACGGCCCTCTGGGAGCAGGTGCAGGACCGGATCGTGGACCGGAACTGGTCCCACTACGACGCGCAGCATCCCGTCATGAACCTGCCGCATCTCTCGAGGACGGAGCTCGGGATGCTCCTCGTCCGCGCGAACCTCGAGTTCTACTTCCGCTCCCGGAAGAGCATCTACGGCTTCTACCGGTTCCTGCGGAATCGCCGGTTCGGCCTCAACGCGCTGGCGGAGCTCTTCAAGGTCCGCTACTGCACGTGAAGCTGCTGACCTGGAATGTCAACTCCGTCCGCGCCCGCGAGGCGCGGCTGCTCGCCGTGCTCGAGCGGCACAAGCCCGACGTCGCGTGCCTCCAGGAACTCAAGGCCCTGGAGGAGCAGTTCCCCGCCGAGGCGGTGAAGGCCGCCGGCTACCACGCGGCGGTGAACGGGCAGAAGACCTGGAACGGCGTCGCGATCCTCTCGCGCGAGCCGCCGGAGGACGTCCGGCGCGGGCTCGGGGACGGCGCCCCCGACCCGCAGGCGCGGCTCGTCTCGGCTCGGGTGGCGGGGGCGCGCGTGATCTGCGCCTACGTCCCGAACGGCGAGGAGGTCGGGTCCGAGAAGTGGGCCTACAAGCTCGAGTGGCTCGCGCGACTCCGGCGGGCGCTCGAGAGGGACTTCGCGAAGGGCGAGCCTCTCGTCCTCGCGGGAGACCTGAACGTCGCCCCGGACGACAAGGACGTCGCGAAGCCGGAGGACTGGGCCGGCACGGTCCTTTGCCACGAGGACGCCCGCAAGGCCCTCGCGCGGGTCGCTGCGTGGGGCCTCGCCGACGTCGTCCGGAAGCACCACCCCGAGGGCGGGCTCTACACCTGGTGGGACTACCGGATGCTCGCGTTCCCGAAGGGGAACGGCCTCCGGATAGACCACGTCCTCGCGACGGCGCCCCTCGCGGACCGTTCGCGCGCAGCGTCCGTGGACCGGGACGAGCGCAAAGGCGAGAAGCCGTCGGATCACGCGCCGGTGATCGCGGAGTTTGATCTCTAGCCTTCGCCGCTAGGCGAAGGCTACGCACCGCATGCTGATCGTCCGGCCAGCGAAGCCCTCGTGGGGGAACGAGACCTTCGCGCGGGCGCCCGACGGGCCCGCGGCCGCGCCGGCGCAGACGAGGAGCGGCCAGTAGTGCTCGGCCGTCGGGTGCGACTCGCGGCCGAAGGGGGCCTTCTCGACGGCGGCGAGGGCGTCGAGGTCCCACGCGAGGGTCCGCTCGCGGACCCAGTCGTCGAACGTCTCGGCCCAGCCCTCGGGCTCCCCGGAGGGGTCCGAGAGGCGCGCCGCGAGGAGGTTGTGGACGAGGTTCCCGCTCCCGAGGATCAGGATCCCCTCGTCGCGGAGCGAGGCGAGCGCCTGGCCCGCCTGCACGTGGCGGGACCCGGGGACGCCGGTGGAGAGCGAGAGTTGGACCACGGGGACGTCGGCTTCCGGGTAGACCCGCCGGAGGGGCGACCACGTGCCGTGGTCGAGCCCCCGCGTCCCGTCCTCATGCGCGAAGAGGCCCGCGCCGCGGAGCAGCCCCACGACCTTCTCGGCGAGGGCCGGGTCTCCGGGCGCGGGGTAGCGGATCCGGTACAGCTCCTCCGGGAAGTTCCAGAAGTCGTGGACCGTCTCCGGCCGCGGCGACGTGGTCGCGGCGAGCTCGGGGGTCTCCCAGTGGGCCGAGACGCAGAGGATCGCCCGCGGGCGCGGGAACTGCCGCGGCCAGCCCTCGAGGAACTCGGTGAAGCGGTTCTTCTCGACGGCGTTCATCGGGCTGCCGTGGGCCGTGAAGAGGACGGGCATGCGGGGGTTCGACACGGGTTCCTCCCTCCGTCCCCGGGCGGCAGGCTCCGGCTCCCGCGACGAGCAGCCGAGGAGGGCCGCCGCCTCGGCGCCGATCACGCCCGCGCCGGCCGCCTTCAGGAACTCGCGTCGGTCCACCGTCCGCCCTCCGGGCCTCCAATGTCGCGCCGGGGTCGCGGACATGTCAACGGGACGGGAGCCACCTTGCGGCTCCTCGACCCCGGGGTATAGTCCCCGCCCCGGAGGTCCCCATGAGGATCGGCGTCCCGCGCGAGATCATGGACCACGAGAACCGGGTCGGGATCGTCCCCGCGGGGGTGGACCTCCTGGTGCGCGGGGGCCACGCCGTACTCGTGCAGGCCGGCGCGGGGCTCGGGAGCGGCATCTCGGACGAGGACTACGCCAAGGCCGGCGCCAAGGTCGTCTCCGACGCCGCCTCGATCTGGGGCGAGGCCGAGATAATCCTCAAGGTGAAGGAGCCGCTCGCGCCCGAGTACGGGATGGTCCGGGCGGGGCTCGTGATCTTCACCTACTTCCACTTCGCCGCGTACAAGGCCCTCACCGAGGCGATGCTCGAGAAGAAGGCCGTCTGCATCGCGTACGAGACGATCGAGCGGGCCGACCGGTCGCTCCCCCTGCTCACTCCCATGAGCGAGATCGCGGGCCGCATGGCCGTCCAGGAGGGGGCGAAGTACCTCGAGAAGCCCATGATGGGCCGCGGGATCCTCCTCGGCGGCGTCCCGGGAGTCGCGCCCGCCCAGGTCGTGATCCTCGGCGGCGGGATCGTCGGCACGAACGCCGCGAAGGTCGCCTCGGGGCTCGGGGCCTGGGTCCAGATCTTGGATACGAACCTCGACCGGCTCCGCTATCTCTCGGACATCATGCCCCCGAACGTGCACACCCTCTACTCGACCCCCTACGCGATCCAGGAGTCGGTCCGCCTGGCGGACCTCCTGATCGGTGCGGTGCTCCGCTCCGGCGGGAAGGCCCCGAAGCTCGTCCCACGCGGCTACCTCTCCCTCATGAAGCCCGGCGCCGTCATCGTGGACGTCGCGGTGGACCAGGGAGGGTGCGTCGAGACCACGAAGCCGACGACCCACTCGAACCCGACCTTCATCGTGGACGGGATCGTCCACTACTGCGTCGCGAACATGCCCGGGGCCGTCGGGCGGACCTCCACCTACGCGCTCACGAACGCGACGCTCCCCTACGCGGTCGAGCTCGCGGGCAAGGGCTGGAAGCGCGCGGCGCGCGAGAACCGCGAGATCGCGCGGGGCGTGAACGTCGTGGACGGCCGGATCACGCACGAGGCGGTCGCGGAGGCGTGGAACCGGGAGTACACGCCTCTCGATCGCGTGCTCGCGGCGTAACGTTCCGTCCCGGGGGCGAGGTCCCCCCACAGGGTCGCGCCTCGGCACGGATTCTGCGCGCCCACAACTTGACAATGCACTCGGGTGCTCTATACTGCTCGCCCCAACTGCCCCGAATGATCAGGCGCCAGGGGGACCCCATGCCGACGCTCACCAAGGACATCACGGTACCCAACCACACGCGGAGCCTCTCCGAGGTCCGCTCGTTCGTCGCGGAGGCCGTGCACGAATCGGCCCTCTCCCGTCGCGAGAAGGACCTCGTCGTCCTTGCGGCGGACGAGGCGCTCACGAGCATCATCCACCACGCCCACGCGGCGGGCCGCGACGGGACCTGCCACGTGACGGTGGACGTGGACGACGTGCGCGTGCGGATCCTGATAGACGACTCGGGCCGCGACTTCGACATGGGGGCGGTCTCGGACGAGGACCTCCGCTCGCAGATCGAGAAGGCGCGCCAGTACGAGATGGGGATATTCCTCCTGCGCGCGATCCTCGACGAGATCAACTACACGTTCCGGAAGGGTTTCCAGAACCAGCTCGAGCTGGTGAAGTTCGTCTACGCGAATCGCCGCTGAGGCGGCGATTCGCTGACGGCGAAGTCCGGGCGGGCTCGCCCGGCTACTTCCCCGCCGCGAGCTTCAGCGCCTGACCGCGGCGGTGGATCTCGAGGGGGATCTCGGCCTCGGCGGCCTTCACGGCCTCCTCGAGATCTGCGAGCTTGCCGACGGGCTTCCCGGCGGCCGAGAGGACGAGGTCGAAGCGCTGGAGCCCGGCCCGGGCTCCCCACGAGCCCTCGGCGACCTCGCGCACGAAGAGGCCCCGGCCCTCCTCGAGTCCGAGGTGAAACCGCAGCTCCCGGCTCGCGGGCTCGGCGACGAGGCCGATCTCGGAGGCAGGCGACACACGCGGAGCTCGGGCCGCGGTACGGTCTGGCCGCCCGGCGGCGCCACCGCGGCGCCATCGCCCGAGGTCGAAGCGCCACTGGCCCCCGCCGGCGGCCGGCCCGACGTACTTCGCGACCTCCGGATACTTCTCGCGGAACTCCCCCTCATTCTCCGCCTCGTAGACCTTGGTTTGAGGCTTCCCGTTCTCCCCGGGCTCGGTCACCTCGACCTTCACCTTCTCCCCGTCGCGAGTGACCGAGACCTTCCGCTCGTTCTCGATGACCGTCATCTGGGACTTCGTCCCCGGGCCTCCGAACTCGAGCCGGAATCCGGGGCCCTGGGGCGGCCGGGGGATGTCCGGCCAAGCCTCGTCCCATCCCTCTCCCAGGAGCCGGCGGAGCTGCTCCCGGAGCTTCTCGCCGAGGTCGCCCCGACCGCGCCCGAGGTCCTCGAGACGGCGCCGCATCCCCTCCTGCTGCTTCTCCCAATCCTCCCCGAACGCGCGGCGGAGGTGCTTCTCCACGTCCCGGAGGGGATCCCAGTCGCCGCCGAGGGCCTCCTCCAGGCGCCGCCGGGACTCCTCGAAGCGCTTCCGGATGGCGTCGAGGTCGCGGGGGTCGCCCCCGAAGAGGTCCTGCCAAGGGTCCCCGCCCGGGTCCCGAGCCCGGCCGGGCTCCGCGTCCTCTGCGCGGTCGCGCGTGCGGCGGATCTTCCGCAGCGCGCGCTCGGCCCGGCGTGCCACTTCGGGGTCCTCGTCCTTCGCCGCCTCGCCGAGCGCCCTCGCGGCCCTCTCGCCCAACTCGACGAGCCTCGCCTCGGCCTTCTCGCGGGTCTCGAAGTCCGGACTGCCGAGGTCCCGGATCCGCGCCCCGACCTCGTCGTCAGCCGGCGCCCGGGGCGCCGGCTTGTCCCCTGGAGCCCCTTCCTGCTGCGCGAGCGCCGGGAGGGCCAGGCCCCCGACCAGACCGATCGTCCACAACCGGATCACACTCATCGTCCGTCCTCCGTCCGTTCACTCCGGAATCTCAGACGACCCACCGCCTACTTCTGCTCCCGCTTCCCCAGGGTCGGGCGCAGGGTCTGGGCCTTCCCTTCCCGGACGACCTCGATGTCGAGCGTGTCGCCGGCCCCGCGCTTCTTGAGGATCTCCCGCACCGCATCCACCGATCCCGTGGCCCGGCCCGAGACCTTTGCGATCCTGTCCCCCTCGCGGAAGCCTGCCGCCTCGGCGGGGCTGCCCTCCACGACGGCCTGGACGAACGGCCCGTCCTCGCCCTCCCCAAGGCTCACGCCGAGCCAACCCGGGACCTTGGGCTTCGCGGGCTCGGCGTCCTCGAAGATCACGTCCAGGACCGCCTCGACCTGCTCGTCGGTGAGCTCCAGCCCCGACATGGCCATCTGCTGCTTCGCCATCCCCTTCGCGGTGTCCCGGTCGAGGCCCATGCTCTCGAGGAGCCCCCGGACGCCCTTCCGGTCCATGCCCATCGAGCCGAGCATCGTGTCCACGGTCTTGCGGATCTCGTCCTTCTCGGTGGGGAACCCCTCGCGCTGGATCCTCTCGCGCATCTCCTTGAAGCGCTGGCGGAGCTGTTCGGGGTCCATTCCCATGGGGCCCGTCGGCCCCTCCGGCGGACCCTCCGGCTGGCCAGGCGGTGAGTCGGCGCGGGGCGGCGCGGGCTTCTTGGACTTCTCGCCGAGGATCTCGTCGAGGATCCGATCCACGTCCTTCTTGGCCCCGGGGGCCGGCTCGCCGCCGCCCGTCATCCCGCGGAGCCTCTCCTCGAGGAGCCTCTCGAGCTGCGCGGCCCCGTCCCTCGCCCCCTCCTTCACCGACTCGACCAGGTCGCCCACGTACTTGCGTACCCCGAGACGGAGGGCGCGCCGCATGAGGCGCAGCTCGTCCTCGTCCTTGAGGCCCAGGGTCTCGGCGAGTTTCCGCTCGATGATCCGGAAGCCCTCACGCCTCTCCTCCTCCGCCATGTCGCGGAGCTTTCCGGCCTCCTCCTCGATCCTGGCGAGGGCGTCGCCCCCGAGCTTCCGGAGCTTCGCCTTGAGACGCCCGGCCGCGTCGAGGGCCGAGTCCACGACGCGCTCCGGCGCCGTGCGGCGATCCTCACGCGCGGGCGGCGCGGACGGGGCCGGCCGGGCGGGCGCGGCCTCGGCGCCCGCCCCGTCGCCCCCGAGCGTCACGGTGGCCTCGCCCTTCTTCCCCTGCCGGAAATAGACGACCCGGACCTCCTGCCCGGGCCGGCAGCCCGCGAGGAACTCCTTGAGCCCCTCGAGCGTGCCGACCGTGCTCCCGTCGAAGGAGAGCAGGATGTCCATCGCCTGGAGCCCGGCCTCGGCGAGCGCGCCGCCGGGCGTCAGCTCCGCCACGACGAGCCCCTCGCCGGGCTTCAGGTTCAGCAGCACCTGGATCCCCTCGGAGGCCTCGCGGAGCTTCGCGCCGAGCTTGGTGCCCCGCGCTCCCGCGGCCGCCC
>JAKEIC010000102.1 GCA_022614695.1 Planctomycetales bacterium
CGCGAGCGCGCCTCTGCCCGGGCCTTCCAGGCGGGGTCCGCCTCGGGGCCCGTCCGCTCGATCGTCACGGCGGTCCCGGCCGCCGCGCCCGAGAGGCGGATCCAGTCGGGGAACGCCACCGGCCCGTCGCGCGCGGGCGGGGCCGGCCAGAGGGCGGCGGGCTCGCCCTCGAGCCGGACCGAGTCGGCGCGCTCCGGCGCCTCGGGGGCGGCGAAGCCGCCGGTCGCCCGCGCGGCGCGGGCGAGAAGGGCCGGGGCGCCCGCGCGGTCGGAGAGGAGGACCCTCACCGAGCCGGAGCCCTCGAATCGGCCGGCGCCGAGCGGGACCCCCGCCGCGGGGGTCGCCTCCGGGCCGCCGTCCGGGGGCCGGCTCGCGCGGGCGATGCGGACCGCCAGGCGATCGGCCTCGACGCGCGTCGCGGGGGTCCTCGGCGCCGCGACGGCGCGCTCCCGGAGCGAGCGGGCCAGCGCCTCCTCCTCGCCCGGCAGCGGATCGAGGGCCGGTTCCCCCTCCGCCGTGCACGCCCATCCCCGCCCCTCGAGGTCGGCCGAGAGCCCCTCGGCCCCCCGTTCCGCGATTCGCAGGACCCCGCCCGAGCCGAGCACGAACACAGGGGCCCTCCCCCCCGCCCCCGGCAGCGCCGTCTCGGGTCTCCCCGGGGCCGAGACCCTCGCCCCGGCCCGCGCGGCGAGCGCGGGGGACCCGCGCGCCCCCGCCTCGGGACCGGCCGGGCCGCGCCCGAGGGCGATCTCGTCGGCTGCGAGGAGGAGGCCGACGCCGCCTCCTGGCTCGAGCGCGGCCCAGCGGGCCGCTCCCTTCGCCACCGCCTGTTCCACGACGGCCTGCTTTCCCTTCGTGACGGATCCGGCGGGCCCGCCGGCGCCCCCCGTCGTCGCCTCCTCCGCGAGGACGGCCTCGAACTCCCCCGCCACCGCCGCCCCGCGGATCGAGGGGGCGGCCAGCGGCCCCTCGAGGTGCACGAGGAGGGCGGGGCCCTCGGTCGAGATCACCCGGCGGCCGGGCGCGTCCCCCTCCCGGACTCCCAGCCCCCCGGGCGCCGCCAGGACCACCCGGTCCTCCGCCAGCCGGGCGATCGGGCGGGTCGCCCTCGGGAGCGCGGCCAGGGCCGGACTCCGCGAGATGTCTCCGGAGACGACGACCCGCGCCGGCCCGGCCAGGTCCGCCGTCCGGAGCCTCGGCCCGACCCGGGCCCCCGCGCCCTCGAGTCGCAGCCCGCCTGGACCCTCGAGGACCACGGGGCCCGGCGCCTCCAGCGCGACGGCCCCGCCGGGAGCCGCGGGGACCGCCAGAGGCCTCCGGCGGGGTCGTCCGGCCCGGGGAGCCCGACCCGCGCGACCCTCCCCGAGGATCTTCAGCTCCGGCGTGCGGAGGATGGAGCCGTCCGAGGACTCCGCCACGACGCCCCCCGCGAGGCGCACCTCGAGGGCGCCCGCCGCGCCGGCGCCGGGCGCCTCCCGGGCCACGAGGGTCCCCCGGGGAGCGACGAGCCTCGTCTCGCCCGCGGGGTCCCCGTTCGGGGTGTAGGCGGGGATGCGCACCGAGAGGGACGAGATCTCCCAGGTCCCGGCCGCCCCGCCGGTGCCGGCGATCCGGCGCGCCTCCCGCCCTGCGACCTCCGCGAGGAGGCGGCCCGTCTGCGGGTCGTGGTGGTCGTGGCGGAAGCCCACGAGGCCGGGGGGCCCGCTCCCGCCGGGCTCCGCCGCCGGGAGGGCGGGGGGCGGCGGCGGCCGCGAGTCGAGCAGCAGGGGGGGCCCGAGGAACAGGGCGCCGAACAGGCCGAACTTCCCGGTCCTTCGGAGGAGTCCGGAGGTCATCGCTCCGTCCCGCGAAGGAGCGAGCGAGTGGCCCGGGCTAGAGATACCTGGAGAGGATCTCGTCCCACTTCCCTTGCGCCTTCAGGACCTTCTCGACGGCCTCGGAGACCGCCCCGCCCCCGCCCGGCGCGGCGGTCACGAAGTGGGCGAACTCCTTCACTTCGTCCCGGGCGTCGGCCGGCGCGAAGGCGTAGCCCACCTGCCGCATGACCGGCAGGTCCGTCAGGTCGTCGCCGATATAGGCGACCTCGTGCAGCTCGAGCTCGTACCGCGCCACCAGCTTCTCGAGGGCCTGGAGCTTCACCTCGACGCCCTGGAGCAGCTCCTCGACCCCCAGCTCCTTCGCGCGGATCTCGACCAGCTTGCTCGAGCGACCGCTCACCCAGGCCGCCCGGATCCCGGCCGACTGCAGGTATCGGATCGCGAGCCCGTCGTGGACGCTGAAGACCTTAGTCTCGACCCCCTGGTCGTTCACGATGATGCGCCCGTCGGTGAGCGTCCCGTCCACGTCCATCACGAACAGCTTGATGCGTTGGAGGGACACCGGGGCCTCCTCGAGGCGGGGAGTCTACCACACGCCGGGCGCGCCCCGGCTTGAATCGGGGGAGTGCCCCGCCTAGAATCCCCGCCCCCGGCGTCACGGGAGAGACCCATGCCCGTCCCGAAGCACCGCCCCTCGAAGATGCGGCAGCGCCACCGGAAGGCCGGCCATCCCAAGCTCGCCGCTCCGACCTTCTCCCGTTGCTCGCGCTGCCGGCAGCTCGTGCTCTCCCACCGGGTCTGCTGGAACTGCGGCCACTACCAGGGCCGCAAGGTCGCCGACCCGAAGACCCTCTAGGAGAACCGCATGCGGATCGCCGTGGACGCGATGGGGGGGGACTACGCTCCGCGCGAGGTCGTGCGCGGGACGGTCGCCGCCGCCCGCGCCCGGCCCGACGTGGAGATGCTGCTCTTCGGCGAGGAGCCGGCGCTCCGCCGCGAGGTCCAGGACTCCTGCGGGGCGGGCGGGCTCCCGGCGAACGTCACCCTCCACCCCTCCGAGGGCAACGTCGCCATGGACGAGGAGCCCGTGGCGGCGCTGCGCAAGAAGCCGCGGAACCCGATCACCCTCGGGCTCGAGGCCGTGCGGGCGGGCGAGGCGGGGGCGTTCGTCTCCGCGGGGAACACCGGCGCCGCGGTCGCGGCCTGCGCGCTCTACCTGAAGCTGCTCCCGGGCGTGAAGCGTCCCGGGATCGCGGCGATCCTCCCCACCGTGGCCGGGCCCTGTACCGTGATAGACGTCGGGGCGAACTTGAACTGCCGCCCGGTGAACCTCTACCAGTACGGGATCATGGGCTCGACCTACAGCACCCTCGTCCTCGGGCGGAAGGAGCCCCGCGTCGGGATCCTCTCGGTCGGGGAGGAGGACTCGAAGGGGAACGCCCTCGTCAAGGAGGCGCGGAGGCTCTTCCAGGGTCCCGGCGGAAACGCGGCCGTGAACTTCCAGGGCAACGCCGAGGGCCGCGACATCTTCTCGGGCCGCTTCGACGTCGTCGTCTGCGAGGGCTTCGTGGGGAACGCCATCCTCAAGGTGGCCGAGGGGCTCTCCGAGAGCCTGGTGCGGGCCGTGGCGGGCGAGGCGGCGCGACTGAAATCGGCCGGGAGCGACCGCGAGGCGGCGGGGGTGAAGGAGGCGATGGGGAGGCTCCGCGAGCAGACCGACTACGCCGAGACGGGCGGGGCGCCGCTCCTCGGCTGCGAGGGGATCTGCATCATCGCCCACGGCCGTTCCGACGCGCGGGCGGTCGCGAACGCCTGCCGGGTGGCGATCTCGAGCGTGGAGCACGGCGTGAACTCGCGGATCACGGAGGCGCTCGCCGCGCACGCGGCCTGATGAGCAACCCCGAGCGCTCGGCGAGCCGTCCACGCATGCCCGCGGCGTCCCCGCCGGGGCCCGTCCGCCGGCCGGTGACGATCGCGGGGACGGGTTCGTTCCTCCCGCCGAAGGTCGTCACGAACGAGGACCTCGCGAAGACGGTCGAGACCTCCGACGACTGGATCGTCCAGCGCACCGGGATCCGGGCCCGGCGCGTCGTCTCGGACGGTCTCACGAACTCGGACCTCGCCTGCGCGGCCGCCAAGCGCGCCCTCGAGGCCGCCGACCTCTCGCCCTCGGAACTCGACCTGCTGATCGTCGCGACGATCACGCCCGACAACATCTTCCCGTCGGCCTCGTGCTGGCTCCAGCACAAGCTCGGGGCCACCCGCGCCGGGGCGATGGACGTCTCGGCCGCGTGCACGGGCTTCATCTACGCGCTGGCGACGGGGTGGGGCTTCGTCTCTTCCGGGATCTACGACCGCGTCCTCGTCGTCGGGAGCGAGGTGATGTCCTCGATCACCGACTGGACCGACCGGACGACGTGCATCCTGTTCGGGGACGGAGCCGGGGCGGTTGTCCTGCGCCCGGGCCGGCTGGGCGAGGGCGAGATCCTCCGGGTGAAGCTCGCGGCCGAGGGAGGCCACGAGGACGTCATGTCGGTCCCGGGAGGGGGCTCGCGGGTGCCGGCCTCGCACGAGTCGGTGGAGACCCGCCAGCACTTCATGCGGCTCAAGGGCCGCGAGGTCTTCAAGTTCGCGGTCCAGACTTTCCGCGACCTCGTGGCCGACGCGGCGTTCGAGACGGGCCACTCCCTCGACGACATCGGCCTCGTGATCCCGCACCAGGTGAACCTGCGGATCATCGAGGCGGCCTTGAAGCACCTCGACATCCCCCCCGAGAAGGTCTTCGTGAACATAGACCGCTACGGGAACACCTCGGCCGCCTCGATCCCGATCGCGCTCGACGAGGCCGTGCGGGCGGGCCGGATCCAGCCCGGCGAGCTGTGCGTCATGGCGGCCTTCGGGGCGGGGCTCACCTGGGGCTCCGCGGCGATCCGGTGGTGAGCCTCGCGCTCGTGTTTCCCGGCCAGGGGGCGCAGGCCGTCGGGATGGGGCGCGACCTCGCGCAGAAGTCCCCCGCGGCCCGGGCCGTGTTCGAACGCGCGGACCGCGCGCTCGGGTTCGCGATCTCGCGCCTCTGCTTCGACGGGCCCGAGGCCGAGCTGACACGGACGGAGGTGAGCCAGCCGGCCCTCTACGTCGCGGGGCTGGCGGCGCTCGCCGCGCTCGAGGAGAGGCTCGGGCGGCGCGTCGAGGCCGTGGCGGGGGCGGGGCTCTCCCTCGGCGAGTACACGGCGCTCGCGGCCGGAGGTGCCTTCTCCCTCGAGGACGGGCTGCGTCTC
>JAKEIC010000103.1 GCA_022614695.1 Planctomycetales bacterium
AGGGCCACGATCTCTTCGGTCGTCATGCCGACCTCCCTCTCGTGGAGGAAGATCGGCAGATCAGCCGTGGAACTTTATCGGAGTAGGACTAGGCGGCCTCCCGCCGCGGTCCGACTTGACTCTCTTCGCGGGGCACTCCGACTTCGCGGCGAGCGATCCGGCGACTCTCGAGACCCCCGACGCGGGACGCGTCCGGACCGCGCCCGACCTCCGGCTCCGCGCCGGCGCGAAAGTCTCGGGGGTCGTCCTCGACGCGGGCGGGGTCCCCGTCGCCGGGGCCGAGGTCTCCGGCGTGGGCGACCGGGACCCCGATTTCGAGCCCGTCTTCGACGACAACCCCACGTGGACCGGCGAGAAGCCCGAGGAATTCGAGGTGGAGCCCCCCCACGTGACGGCGGGGACGGACGGGAGATTCACCCTGGACCGCGTGACGCCCGGGTTCTGGGTCTTCCGGGCGACCGCGCGCGGCCATGGTCCCGCGTTCAGCCAGCCGATCGAGCTGCGCGAGGGCGCGGCGCGCGAGGGCGTGACCCTGCGGCTCCCGGCGGGCGCGGACCTCACGGGCTACGTGATGGCCCCCGGCGGCCGGCCCATCCCGCGGGCCCGAGTCCACGCGAGGCTCACGGGCGAGGAGGTCGGCGACGCGCGTTCGACCTCGTCCGGGGCGGACGGCCGGTTCTCGATCCCCGGGCTCCTCGCGAAGGAGTACGGGGTCTCGGTGGCCGCCGAAGGCTACGCCGACTGGGAGGGGACCCTCGGCGCGGGGCGGGGGGACCAGACGATCACGCTCCACCACCACGCGGCGCTCCTCGTCCGGGTCCGGGACGAGAGGGCGGAGGGTTCTCCCGCGCTCAAGGGGTTCGCGGTGGAGGCGGTCGCGGCGGGAGCGGAAGGCGGCGCTCCCGGGCGCGTCGTGGACACGCGCGGGGGAGGTCTCGCGGAGCCCTCCCCGGGCGTCTACCGGCTCGACCTCGCCCCGGAGGCGGCGGCCGTCCTCGCCGCGAGCCGGCTCCGCGTCTGGGTCCTCCTGCGCGACGGCCGCCTTGCGGCAAGCGCCCCGACCCCGTCCGCCCCCGGGGGAGAGACCGAGGTGGCCGTCGTGGTCCCGGCCGGCGTCGTCGTCCGCGGGACCGTGAAGGACTCCGAGGGCAGCCCCGTCGCCGGCGCTCGCGTCTCGCTCGCCGGGCCCGACGCGTGGGACGAGGAGCTCGGCGGGACGCCGCTCGAGTGGGCGGCGCTCTCGTGGGAGGGGATCCGCGCCGAGCGCGACGGGACGTTCATCGTCCGTCTCACGGGCGAGGGGCCGTGGGTCCTCAAGGCCGCGGCCGAGGGGTACGAGAGCGGGACGGGGGGGGAGATCCGGTCGGGGTCGGGGGCCCCGGCGGCGATGGATGTGGAGATCGTCCTGAAGGTGCCGCCGGCGCAGTGGGTTCGGGGGGTCCTCCGCGACTCGGCGGGGAGTCCCGTCTCTGATGTGACCGTCTGGCTAATGGTCCCCGGAAATGTGCGAGGGAGACGGGTCCTTCCCGCCAAGACTGACACAGACGGGAGGTTCGCGTTTGCCCAAGCCATCCCCGCCGGGCGGTATGGTGCGCAGTTGCAGCGAGGGGCTGGTGAACTGATCCGGATTCCCGAACTCGAGATCCGAGAGGGCGCGTCCACAGACCTCAGCCTTACGTGGCCCGGGGTCCTGCGCGTGACCGGAGTCTCGGGTGTAGTCCTGCGGAATGGCCTGCCGTGGAAGGGAGCCGGTGTCGCGATTCTCGGCGGAGACGCCACGGTCGCGGGGCCCGACGGGGCATTCCGGCTCGGGCTCGATGACCGGGGTGGTGAGGAAGCTGTCTTGCTCGTGAGTGCTCGCCCGGGCGGCCCCTACCTCCACTCAGAGGTGCTCAGCGCTGGGCGACCGGAACGGCCGCTCCGGATCGAGCTGCGCCCGGCCATGCTGCGGGGGCGTGTCGAGTGCGAAGACCCTGCCGTGATTCACGGAGCGAGCGTGGAGCTGACGGCCGAGGTCGCCAGAGGGCGGCGTCGCGGCGAGGGGGGAGACCTCGTGCCCGACCGTAGTACCTTCCGAGACTCAGCTGCGCTCGGGGACGATGGGAGCTTCGTCTTCGGCACGCTCCCAGGGCTCGAGACGGGGTGCGCACGGTTCCGTCTCAGTGCGGATGGAGTGGAACTCCTGCTTCCAGATGTCAGCCTCATGGAGGGCGAGGAGCGCATGGACGTTGTCTGGAGGGTCAAGCCGGTCGCCCGCGTGCACGGCAGAGTCCTTGACGCCTTCGGCAACCCGGTCTCGGGAGCGATTGTCAGGCCACAGGGAGGTCGTATCGCCAAGGGTTCTGTCGAGCGGACCGACGTACACGGGTGCTTTGACCTCCAACTATGGGCCAAGCCGGAGTCGCTCACGGCCTCCGCGCCCGGGGTTGTAGCACCGGGTTCCTACTGGCTCGAATGGCCCGACTCAGGCGTGATCGAGCGCGACTTCCGGCTGCCCTGAGCCGCGCGGGACGCCCTGCGTCTGCTACCCTGGGGGCCTCGTGGGGGACGGCCGGCCGGCACGGGGGCTCCTTCTTGTATTGGCGGCGGCGGCCGGGGTCGGCCTCGCGGTCGCGCTGCTGGGCCGCCAGGCGCCCGACGCAAGACTCACCGCGTCCAACCCTCAGGGCCTCGACCTAGCCGGGCTCCGGGAACCGGACGAGAAGAGCGCCCTGACAAGGAATGCGTCCATCGCCGCACGGGGCGACGGCAGGCCGGCCGGAACCCCGCGGCCCGGACCGCCCGCAGAAGAGTCCGGGGACCTCCCGGCCGAATTCACCGTCGGCCGGAGCGACCCTTCGCCGCCGGCGGATCTCGCCCCCCGGCCCGGCCACGCCGGACCGACCCGCGCGGTCCTCTGGGACGGGGCGGGGACACCTCTCCCATTCGCCTCGATCAGTCTCGAGGAGGCGCGCGACCTCGGCATGGCCCGGACCTATCAGACCAACGGTCGGGGTCGCCTGGGAATCGGCGCGGGCGAGTGGCTATGGCCGGGGCGATACCGCGCGACGGTCTGGGACCAGACCCAGGAATCGCGGTTCGCTGAATTCGAGGTCGAGGTCCCTCCCGATCCCGAGCGGGACTTCGAGATCATCGTCCCGGGAGACCCCCGCGTCTCGTTCGTCCGAGGGATTCTCCTCAGGAACGGGAAACCCTGGGGCGGGGCCTGGATCACGGACGGCCATCGTCCGAGCGCCTGGTGCGAGAGCGCGAAGGACGGGACGTTCGCGCTCCCGACGATGCCGGTGGACGAGGTGCTGCTGCTGGTCGCTCCGCGACCGGGGGCCGGATGGGTCCTGCAAAAGCGGGTCGCTGTCGGGAGCGGGGGAGAACCGCTCCGGATCGGGGTGTCCCTCGCCGCCGTGCGCGGCCGGGTCAGTAGCCCGGCTGGGAGCCTCCCCGATCTGGCTATCGTCCGCGCGAGACGGCTGGAGGCGGGCGCCACGCCCCCTCGGGAGCTCTGGCCCGAGCCTTCGTTCTCGGCGTTCACCGACGAGGTCCCACTCTCGGCGGACGGCGCGTTCGAGTTCACGGCGATCCCGCCGGGGACTCTGGTCTTCGGCCTTGGCGGGCAGGGCATCGAGGTCCCCCTCGGCCAGCTTGACCTGGCCGCCGGGGACGAGCGCTCGGAAATTGCCTGGACGGCCGCGCCCGCGTGGCGGGTCCGCGGGCGAGTCCTCGACCGTGCGGGAGAGCCGCTCGCGGGCGTGACCCTCGAGCCCGCACGGGCGCGGATCGCCGAGGATTCCCTCTCGGTCACGGGCCCGTTCGGCCGCTTCGACCTCCGCCTCTGGGCGCGCGACGATTTCCTCGGACTCCGCATGGAAGGGACGGCCCTCGAGATGGTCCGCCTCGACTGGCCCGAGTCGGGCGAGATCGAGCGGGACCTCCGGCTGCCCTGACCCGGCGCCCCCCTCTTCCTCCCGCTCCCGCTCCCGAATCCCGCCCGTCCGGAAAGGAGCCCCATCGGTTGACTCCTGGCCTGCTTGGATCTGTCATAAAGCATGACTCATGTTTCATGAAATACTCAAGCAAGCGAACAGTTGCGCGCCCGTGGCGCCGCCCCCACCCGGCTGCCCGGTCCCTCCGGTTCCACGCCGCTCCCCGTGGTACCCTCCCCCCGATGGCGGCGGGCGCACCCCGAGGCGGACGCGACGAGGCGGCTCCCGGCGGGCCGGCCCGCGCCCGCGAGCCGATGGACGCCCAGGCGTTCCTCCGCGGGGTCGCCAAGGGGAAGCCCGCCGCTGTCTACGCCCTGGTCGGCGACGAGTCCTTTTTCAAGGACCGCATCGTCGCCGCTCTCCGGAAGCGGGTCCTCGGCCCCGACTCCCCCGCCTCGGCCGTCCGCACCGTCTCGGCCCGCCGCGCCCCGGGGGAGCCGCCGATCGAGCCGCACGCGCTCTTCGACGAGCTGCGGACCGGGTCTCTCTTCGAGCCGGTCCGGCTCGTGCGGGTCGAGGGAGCCGACGCCCTCGTCGAGGCAGCTGCCGAGGCGCTCGAGGCCTACGTCGCGTCGCCCGCCGCCCAGGTCCACCTCGTGCTCGACCTCGACAAGCTCGACGGCCGCACGCGGTTCGCGCGCCGGATCGCCGAGGCGGGCGTCGTGATCGCGTGCCGGCGGCCCTTCGATCACCCGCCGCCCTGGCAGCCCGACGCCGAGCCCTGGGACCACCCGCTCGCGGCGTGGCTCGTGGAGGAGGCGCGCTCCCAGGGGCTCGCCCTCGACAAGCCCGCCGCCCACGCGATCGTGGAGCGCGTCGGGAGCGAGCCGGGGCTCCTGGCGCGGGAGGCGGAGCGCCTGGCCGCCGTCCTCGGGGGGACTCCCGCAGCGGCGAAGCCCCTCGCCGCGGACGGCGTCGCCTCGCTCGTCGCCGACACCCGGGGCGAGGACCTCTTCCGCCTCGCCGACGCGATCGCGCGGCGCGACCTCTCCGCCGCGCTCAAGGTCGCCGACGCGCTCTTCCGTGACGGGGTCCCCGAGCGCGAGGGGGGACGCACGCGCGGCGAGGGTCCCGTGGCGGCGCGGATCGTGCCGTGGGTCCACAGGACCCTCCGCGAGCTCTGGGTCGCGCGCGGGATCGCCGACTCGGGGGGAGCGGCGGCCGAGGTTGCCCGCGCCCTGGGGAAGAAGCCCGTCTTCGCCGAGGCCCTCCTGCGCGACGCGCGCCGGTTCGAGCCCCGGGAGTTCGAGCGCGCCTGGCCGAGGCTCCTGGCGACCGACCTCGCCGTGAAGGGCGGCTCCCCGCCGCGGCTGGCGGTGGAGACCTTCCTCATGGAAGCGGTTCCCCGGAGACCATGACGTCCGAATTCGGACGGCGGAACGAGATCTCGTCGGTCGTTCAACGGCCCGCGCGGGGTGCGCAGCCCTCCCAACCACCTGGCGCGAAATGGGTTCGAGCGGTACCCTGGTAGACCCTCTCGCGCCGGGAGGCGGCATGAGGGTTGCGCTCTTCGCTCGGCAACCTCAGCCAGTAAAGGAGATTCACATGGATCGCAGCAAGACCCTCGTGACGATCTTCGGCCTCGGCGGGCTCGCGGGAGCCCTCGGGCTGGCGGTCGCCCCTGACACGTTCGCGCACGGCGGGAGCCACCCGACTCCGTGGCCGAGCCCCGAGCCGGGCCCGAGCCCGAGCCCCGGCCCCTCGCCGGGTCCCTCGCCCAGTCCCTCGCCCTCGCCCTCCGGGACGCCGGGGCGGACCAGCTCCGGCGGCGGGACGAGCCCGAGCGGACCCGGGACGACGGGCGGCGCCGCGAGCGGCCCGACCGGCCCCACCAAGCCGAAGGGCCCGACCCGGCCCACCGGCGAGCTCCGCTGGGAGGAGTGGTGGAGGTTCAACCAGTGGGTCTACACGCGCGTCGGCCGCAAGGGGACGCAGGTGACCGCCGGGGAGGGCTCCGCGGCCGCCGAGAACCCGGTCCTCTCCTTCTTCCGCAAGTGCCTCTCCGACTCGTACTTCGACGTCCGCTCGGCCGCCTGCATGGGCCTCGGAAAGGCCGGCGACGCGGCGGCGGCCGCGGCGGTGATGCCGCTCGTGGACGACGCGAACGAGACCGTGCAGGAGTCGGCTCTCCTCTGCCTCGGGATGATCCGCGCGACCTCGGTCGTGCCCGACCTCCTCAAGGTCGTCGAGAACAAGAACAAGTACAAGACCCGGCTGCGGGCCACCGCCGTGCTCTCCCTCGGCTTCATCGGGGATAAGCAGGTCGTCCCGAAGCTCGTCGAGATCCTCGAGAGGGGCGGAGACCGCGAGGTGACGGCGGCGGCCATCGTCGCCCTCGGGTTCCTCAGGGACGAGGCCGCGCTCGAGCCGCTCTACAAGATCATCTCGGCCGTCGGCGGCGTCGAGGACGAGACCGTGACGCTCCGGGCCTACTGCGTGACGGCGCTCGGCAAGGTGGGGATCCCCCAGTTCAACGTGAAGGGCAAGACCCAGACGGTCTCGGACCTCGTCCGGACCCTCCTCAAGACCGACCGCGAGAAGGAGGTCCGCCAGTCGGCGGTCCTCGCTCTCGGCGCGCTCGGGGACGAGAAGTGGCTGGGGGACGTGAAGTGGGCGATCGAGAACGACAAGGACGCGATGGTCCGGAACTTCGCGATGGTCGTCGCGGCCCGCCTCGCCAAGTCCGAGGCGAGCAAGGGGATCGTGCGGAGGGACCTCGAGAAGCAGCTCACGGGCAAGGACCACACCGGGCGCGGGTTCGCCGCGCTCGCGCTGGGGCTCCTCGCGGACTCCGAGGGCGCCCGGGCGCTCCGCGTCGCGTTCGACACCGAGACCGACCCGAGCAACAAGTCGGCCGCGGCGATCGGGCTCGGGCTGCTCCGCGACTCGGAGTCGGCGACGAAGCTCGTTTCGGCGATCCAGCTCACGCGCGACAACACGCTCCGCGGCTACTGCTGCGTGGCGCTCGGCATGATGCGGGGCACCGAGGCGATCCCGGAACTCCGGCGCGTGCTCCTCGAGGAGAGGGCGCCGGAGCTGCGGGCGGCCGCCGCGGTCGCGCTCGCGAACGCCGGCGACCGGCAGGCCCTCGAGAGCCTGAAGAAGCTCCTCGAGGACAACAACGCCTACATCAAGATGTCCACGATCATGGCGATGGGCTACTTCCGCGACGACGCGGTGGTGCCCGACCTGCGGAAGGCCTACGAGAAGGAGAGCAACGGCGAGGTGAAGGCCATCCTCCTCGTGGCCCTCGGCTACATCGTGGACCGGAGCGACATCCCGATCCTGAAGAGCGTCGCGACGGACTTCAACTACCTGCTCCACTACCCGTCCATTGACACGGTGATCCGGCTGCACTAACGGTCCGGGCATGACGGTCCAAGGCGGGGCGGCGGCGAGCCGCCCCGCTTCGTTTCGAGGCAGGGGCCCTCGTGAAGCGCCTACGCGCAGACGGGCCGCATCACGGCCGCAGCTCCACGACGCGCAGCCCCTCCGTCCGGGCGGCGCGGGCCTGGTCGGCGTCGGCGGTGACGAAGCGGATCGGCGCCTTCGGGACGTCCCGCCACGCCTGGACGGCGCCCGCGAGGTGGATCGCGCCGGCGCTGCGGAGGGCGTGGGCGCGGATCAGGGCGACGGATCGGTCGAGCAGCGAGTCATCCACAGGCACGAGGTCGAACGCCTTGAGATGGGATTCGAGGAGGGCGAGGACCGCGTCGCATCCCGCCCGATCCCTGCCCCGGCGACGCACCAGAGCGCTGGTCGCCTCCGGGCGAATGAGAGCCGTCCCTCCGTGCCTCGGCCCGCTCGCGAGCAGGTTCTTCGCCTTCGTGTGATCCCGCTCGGCCGGGAGATAGCACATGACGAGCGCGCTCGAGTCCCAGAGAGTCACCGCCGGTCCCTCAGGACCTGCGCCGCGACGCCCGGGATCCGGGTCTTCGGCGGCGTGAACGCGGGGATGGGCTTCCCCGAACCGAGCCGGACCCTGCCCTCGGCTGCCAGACGCAGGAAGTACCGGTCGAGGTCGGTCAGCGCTGCGTCCGAGGCGTCAGGTCGCGAGAGCACCGCCACCGGCTTCCCGCGGGAGGTCACCGTCACGCGCGCCCCCCTCGCGACCGCGCGGAGCGCGGTTCCGAGCTTCGCCTGGAACTCCCGGACCCCGAATACGAGCGTACTCATGCATGTGCAAGATATGCAACTACATTCAGGCTGTCAATCCCGGGCGGGACCCCAGGCGCAGCCCGCGTTCGGGGAACCGCGGCGCTCACGGCGGGCAGCGGTCGCCGGCCAGCCGCTCCCGATTCGACTGACGCAGGATGCGCCCCCGGTACCTCGTCTGCTTGATCGTGCGACCGCGCCGCCCTTACGATCGACAGCGATGGAACCCCCTGACCTCGCCGCGGCGGCACTCCATCGCCGTCTCTTCCTCGGGTCCGCGATCCGCACCCTCCTCGTCTACGGCGCCATGGTCGCCGCGGTCGTCCTCTGGCCGGGGCTCCTCTGCGGGGCGTGGGGGGCTTTCCTCCTCTGGTTCTACCGGCGCGAGGCGGCGGCCGCGCTCGCGGGGCTCGTGGGGAAGCGCCCGCCGGTCCCCGAGGCCGCGCGCTGGGAGTCGCGGCCGTTCGCGGGATCCGGACCGCTCGTCCTCCTCGCGCTCGTCGCCGTCTCCTGCTCCGGGCCCGCGCCGGCGCCGGCGGAGGCAGACGCGCGGCGGACCGACCCGGCCCCCACAGATGCCCCACGGGAAGCGCCCCGGGAAGCCCTCGATCGCGCGGTCGCGCGCTTCGTCACCCGTCTCAACTCCCCCGAGCTCTCGGACCGACAGAAGGCCACCGAGGCACTCGTCTCCCTCGGGAACGAGGCGGCTCCCCACCTCAGGGCCGAGCGGGCCCAGGCCACCTCCCCCGAGGTCGTGGCGCGGCTCGACGAGGTGCTCGCGATTCTCGGGGAGGAGGGGCCTTATATCGATGCGATCGAGTTCCTCCGCGCCGAGCGGCTGCCGGAGGCTCTCGAGCGGCTCGACAGCTACACCCGATTCGGACGCGGGCGGTACCTCGGGCAGGCCCGGTACCTCTGGCGCGAGGCCGAGTCGCTGCGCCAGGCGCGGGCCGAGACCCCGAGCGCGGCGCTCCGCTTCACGTGGGGCGGGGGCTGGCGGGCGGGCCGCGACGCCGAGTACGGGTCGCACTACCACAACCTCTACCTCTTCTTCCGCTCGCGAGGCGTCGAGGAGCCCTCGTTCCTCCGGCGGGCTCTCGACTCCTACGACGTCGAGATCTCGCGCGGGTCGCCTCCCACGCGCTACGCGCTCCTCTGCCGCGCGGCGCTGCTCGCGGCGGCGGGGCGGACCGAGGAGGCCCGCGCCGGGCTCCGCGAGGCGCTGGCGCAACCCGTCCGGAACGGCTGGGACACGATGACTCTCGCCTGTTACCGCGCGGCCGCCGACGAGCGGGAGGAGGCCCTGCGCGTCCTCGCCGAGGGGATCGAGCACGTCGCCCGCGAGAGGCGGAAGGCCGCCGCACGCGGCGAGGACCCGGAAGGGACGGCCGGACCCGAGCCCCGGGCGTGGGCCCGCGACTCGAACGACTTCGACTCGCTGCGGGAGGACCCGCGGTTCGAGGCGCTCGTCCGGGCGGGCGACGGGCGCTGACCTGTGCGCATCCCGCGTTCGTGGATCGTCTCCGGCTGACCGGTTCGGCCGCGGGTGACGCGGCGAACGGGCGCCCGCCGTCCTCGCGGAGGGGCGGGTCCGCATCGCAGGGGCTTCGCCCCCGCACCCCCAAGAGCAGCCGACGGGGGTTGCAGGGGGCGCGAGCCCCCTGCGGTGCGACTTCGGACCTCGAGCACGGGCGTAGGGCTGTTCGCCGCGGCAGATGGGATGAAGTGGCTGGCCGTTTCCCGGTAAGACGTAGTGCCGTTGGGCGGCCCACGACCGGGAGGAAGAC
>JAKEIC010000010.1 GCA_022614695.1 Planctomycetales bacterium
GGCGCCGTCTTCCGCGCCGTGGACGAGGCGACGGGCGGCGAGGCGGCCGTGAAGGTGCTCGACCCCGCACTCTACTCCGACCGCAACGCCATGCAGCGCTTCCTCCGCGAGGGGACGCTCCTGCGGGACCTCCGCCACGAGAACATCGTGCGGGTCCTGGACGTCGGCCAGTGGGAGGGCTTCTTCTACTTCACGATGGAGTACCTCTCGGGCGGCTCCCTCGCCGAGGCGCTGCGCGACGGCCCGATCCCAGAGGCGCGCGCCCGGCAGGTGCTCCGGGACGGGGCCTCCGCGCTCCGCGCGCTCGCCGCCGCCGGGGTCGTCCACCGCGACGTGAAGCCCGACAACCTCCTCGTCGCCGAGGGCGGTCGCGTGAAGCTCGCCGATTTCGGCCTCGCCCGCGGCCACGACGACACGACCCTCACCCGGAGCGGGATCATCTACGGGACCCCGTCCTACATGTCCCCCGAGCAGATCCAGGGGGGCGAGGTGGGCCCCCGGAGCGACCTCTACTCGCTCGGGGCGACGGTCTACGCGCTGGTGACGGGCACCCCGCCCTTCGACGGCGTGAACACGCGCCGGGTCCTCTTCAAGCACGTCTTCGAGGAGGCGCCGCGGGCCGATGCGGCGAGGCCGGGCGAGGTCTCCCCCGCCTTCGGGGAGGTCCTCGCGAAGCTCCTCCGGAAGGACCCGAACGAGCGCTACGCGACGCCGGAAGAGCTGCTCGGGGCGCTCGCATAGGCATCCCGGGGGAGGCTCTTCACCACGGAGTCACGGAGACACGGAGGCCCGAGGATCGTTCTACCTCAAGGGCAGGATCTCGGTCTCCGTGGTGTCGGGGCGCGGCGTGACGCCGCGCTCACCGCCGCCTCCCCCGCCGGTCTCGGCGGCGGCCTGGGCGCTAGAATCCACCCCCGGCGCTGGGATGGAGAAGGGACCCCCCGGGTGAACCGCAAGGTCGTCGGCGTTCTCGTCGCGACATTCCTCGCGCTCGTCGCATGCACCCTCGTGGTGCCGGCGGTCCCGGGCCCCCTCGTTACCGACCGCGCCTCCGCTACGGGCTCACTGGACCTCGGCGTCGGGGACTCGCTCCAAGTTGACGGCGCGCTCATGGTCCCCGCGTACGGGCCGTTCGCCACCTCCGATGCGCGCCCGGGCGGCCTCTTCGACTACCGGGAGCGCTGGGGAGCGTGGTTCCCTCCCGCGCGGGAGTGGGTCTGGGTCGGGAGAGTGCTCTCACCCGGTCCGTTCGGACACATCGAGGACGGGTTGGGCAAGCGCGCCCTGGTCCGGCAGCGATGGGATGTCGTGACCCCCGTACTCCTTGTGGAGCTCCTGACGATCTCTGCGCTTGGCGGGCTCCTCGCCCTGCGGATCCGACTCCGTCGAGCCCCAGGCCCGCCCTCCGGATGAATCCGTCCAGAGTCAGACCCGGTCTTGGATGCGTCTCGGCGGTAGTTTCGGGCGAATCCGGGCGAGGTCGTGCGCCGACTCGAGGTTCATCCTGAACTTGGGCGTCGTCCCGAACCTGGCCGCCAGGAGCCACGCGGTCTCGGAGGTGACGTCAGGCTTCCCCCTCGCGATCTCGTTCGGCCTCTGGCCAGTGACACCGAGGTGCGCCGCGAGCGCGGCTTGGGTCAGGCGGGGGAGCTTCAAGATCTCCTCGACCAGGACCTCGCCAGGGTGAGGCGGGGCTCGGCGCTCGGGGAGCATCATGACCTCCTAGCGGAGGCGACGCAGAGTGGCGCGCGCTGGTTGGTAGAATCAACAGCAAGTTTGGCGGAGAATCGGTGGAGACTCCAATGACGGCGAAGTCTGGGAGGGATCGGGACCCCGGCGCGCGCGGAGGCGATTCGTCCGATCGCGAAGACTACCGTGCGGCTCGTGCGGCGGCGCGAAGAGTCGCCTGGCTTCCCGAGGCCTTGGTGTTCTGTCTGTTCTTCGCGTTCTGGGGCCTGGATCTCCCCGCGCCGCGGTTTATCAAGCTGCTGGGCGTGGTAGGGGTCTTCTTCCTGGTCGCCTCGAGCACCCGCCTCCGGACCGCCGCTTCTCGTCGCGGGACGGGGCCTGCGTCAGTGCGGCGCGGCGTGCTGCTGGCCGCGATCGGCGCCGCTCAGAGCCTCCTCGTTGGTATCGGACTGATCTGGAGCGCGGGGGCGCGAGCGGGCGCGGCCGACGCATTCCCTGGAGTGACCCGAGCCTCGGGCCTGCTCATCTCGGCGGCCTCCGTGGTCGTGCTCCCCCTACTCCTCCGGTTCGTACGGCATCACTCCCCAGCACTCCGGGCCTCGGATTGGAGCGAGCCCGGCCCGTCGCGGCCCGACCGACAAGTCGCCCTCGGGGAGGCCTTCTCCCGATCGCGAGCTGCACAGGCCGTCCATGAGGCGCGCGACGCCGCCCTCAGCCTCGCGAGCTTCGACCTTGCGATGGCAGGTGCCGTAGCGACGGGGGTCCTGGCCTTCGCTCTCGGACTCGTCGGGCGGGCAGAGGTCTTTGGAACACTCGGCGCCGTCGCGCTCCTGGGCCTCGCATTCCTCGGGCTCGGGCTTCTGATCTTGGGTCGGCAGCTGGTCTCTCGAGGAACCGCATCCGCCGGCGCCGGGATCTCGTCCGGGCTACTCTTAGCCCTCACGGGAGTCCTTCTCGGAGCGGCCTCACTCTTGCTCGGCATCTTCCTCTATGAGCTTGCTCGCCCCGGCGCCGGGACGGCGCGAGTGGCCGAGGCGATCGCGGCGGCACTGCTCCTCGGTCACCCGGCGATCCTCCTCGCCTTCGCCCACGCATACGTCCTGCTGAAGCACGGACCTACCTTCCGAGCCGGGCTCGGGCTCGCGTCCCGCTCCGAGCGACCGCCGGGGTCCGTGAGCGATCCTCGGCGTCGCAGCTGACTGGGTCGCAGCCGACGGGGCGTCTCGTCGTGCGCCCGAGCGGCTTGTCCTGGGGGGCTTATTCCCGCCGCCCCGACTACCCCGCCAGGATCTTGTCCACGTCGGCCTGGCCGGTGCGGACTTCCTCGGCCGACTTCGTCAGCATGGCGCGCTCGGAGTCGGTGAGTTTCAGCTCCACGACCTTCTCGACGCCGCCGCGCGAGAGGATCGCGGGGACGCCCGCGAAGACGCCGTTGAGGCCGTACTCCCCCTCGAGCCAGCAGCAGCACGGCAGCAGCCGCCGCTCCTCGAGGAGGAAGCCCTGGACCATCTCCACGATCGAGAGGCCCGGCGCGTAGAAGGCGCTGCCTTGCTTCAGGAGGTTCACGATCTCGGCGCCGCCCTCGCGGGTCCGCTTCACGAGCGCCTCGATCCGCTCCTGCGGGAGCAGCTCGGTGATCGGGACCCCGGAGACGGTCGAGTAGCGGGGAAGCGGGACCATGGAGTCGCCGTGGCCGCCGAGCACCATCGCGTCCACGTCCTTCACCGACACGTTCAGCTCGAGCGCGATGAAGGTGCGGAACCTCGCCGAGTCGAGGACCCCGGCCATCCCGGTGACGCGCGTCTTCGGGAAGCCCGACTTCCTCATCGCGAGGTAGGTCATCATGTCGAGCGGGTTCGTCACCATCACGAGGATCGCGTCGCGGGCGCGCTTCGAGACCTCGGCCACCACGCCCCCGACGATCCCGGTGTTCACCTTGAGGAGGTCGAGCCGCGTCATCCCGGGCTTCCGCGGGATCCCCGCCGTCACGACCACGACCGCGCTCCCGGCGACCCCGTCGTAGTTGTTCGCCCCGGTCACGCGCGCGTCGTAGCCCCGGAGCGGCGCCGCCTCCTGGAGGTCGAGGGCCTTCCCCTGCGGCAGCCCCTCGATGATGTCCACCAGGTGGACGTCGGCGACTCCGCGTTCGGCGAGCCAGTGCGCCGCCGTTGCTCCGACCGCCCCCGCGCCGACGATCGAGACCTTCGGGCGCGCCACTACTGTCCTCCCTTGACCTTCCGGATGATCTCCGCTCCCATCTCCGACATCTTGGCGGCCGTCGGGTCGTTCCGGTCGGCCTTCAGGTCGTAGGTGACCTTCTTCCCCTCGCGGATGACATCGGCGACGGCCTTCTCGAGCCGGTCGGCCGCCTTCTCCTCGCCGAGGTGGCGGAGCATCAGCACGCCGGAGAGGATCACCGCCGTCGGGTTCACCTTGTCCTGACCCGCGTACTTCGGCGCCGAGCCGTGGGTCGCCTCGAAGAGGGCGCACTTGTCGCCGATGTTCGCGCCGGGCGCGACGCCGAGCCCGCCGACGAGCCCGGCCCCGAGGTCCGAGACGATGTCGCCGTAGAGGTTCGGGAACACGAGCACGTCGTAGAGCTCGGGCTTCTGGACGAGCTGCATGCACATGTTGTCCACGATCCGGTCCTCGAACTCGACCGCTCCGCCCGAGTAGTTGACCTGCCCGTCGGGGGTCGTCTCCACCTTCACGCCGTAGGACTTCGCCACCTCGCGGGCGGTCCTGAGGAAGAGGCCGTCCGTGTGCTTCATGATGTTCGCCTTGTGGACGGCGGTCACCTTCCGGCGCCCCTCGTTGCGCTTCGCGTACTCGCCCTTCCCCGCCCCCTTCTTCGCGTACTCGAACGCGTAACGGACGATCCTCTCGGACCCGCGCGGCGAGATCGGCTTGATCGAGATCCCCGACTCGGGGTCTATCTTCTTCTTCGAGAGCTCGACGAACCGCCCGATCAGGTCCTTCGTCTCGGGCTTCCCGGCCTCGAACTCCACTCCCATGTACAGGTCCTCGGAGTTCTCCCGGACGATCGTGATGTCAATGTCCTTGTAGAGCGAGCGGACCCCGGCGTAGCTCTTGCACGGTCGCACGCAGGCGTAGAGGTCCAGCTCGTGCCGGAGTGCGACGTTCACGCTGCGGAACCCGGTCCCGACCGGCGTCGTGATGGGCGACTTGATCGCGACCTTGGTCCTGCGGATGGACTCGACCACCGAGGGCGGGAGGGGCGTCCCGTGGGACTTCATGCTCGCGAGGCCCGCGTTCTGCACGTCCCACTTGAAGGGGATCCCCGTCGCCTCGAGGCAGCGCTTCGCGACCTCCGCGATCTCGGGCCCGGTCCCGTCGCCCGGTATGAGAGTGACCTCGTAGGTGGATGGCATACGGGGCGGGGATTATGGGGAGGGGGCCCGGAGGAGTCAAAGAGAAGTTATCATCGGCGCGTGCACCGCATCCCGACCCTCGCGGTCCTCGTTCTCGTCGCCGGGTGGGGCGCCGGGTGCGGCGGCTCGGGAGCCGCGGGCGTCGCGGCCGCCCAGGGGGCCCCGCCCGAGGACGACGCCGCCCTCCGCGCGTCGCGGGAGGCCGTCCGGGCGGCGCAGGCCGCCGGCGACCCGGCCGCCGAGGCGCGGGCGCTCCAGGGCCACGCGGCCCTGCTCCACGGACGGACCCGCACCTCCGAGGCGTGCGACTCCCTCCTCGCGGCTCTCGACGCGGCCGGGAGGGCGAAGGACCGGGTCCTGCTCCGGTCCGTCCACGACGACCTGGCGGACCGGCTGCAGGTGCTCGCCACGACGGGTCGCCGGCCGGAGGAGGCGATCGCGCGCTACGGCCAGGTGGTGGAGGTCCTCCGGCGGCTCAAGGAGGCGGAGGACGCCTCCCTCGCGCTCCACTCGCGGGCCACGCTCGCCGCCGACCAGGAGAAGTTCTCCGACGCCATCCCCTGGTTCGAGGAGGCGGTCGCCGAGAGGCGGAAGCTCGAGCGACCCGTGGCGCTCGCGTGGAGCCTGAACAACCTCGGCTGGTGCCTCCTCAAGACCCGGGACCTCGCCCGGGCGGGCCCCGTGGTCCGGGAAGCCTACGAGAAGGCGCGGGGCGCGGGCGTGACGGGCCCGGCCGGGAAGGCGATCGAGAACGGGAAGCAGGTCGCGCTGGAGCTGGCCGCGGCCGGGAAGGGAGAGGACGCCGTCGCGCTCACGCGAGGCCTCCTCGAGGCCGCGCGGTTCGGCGGGACCGTCGCCGAGCAGGAGGCCGCCCTCGAGGGGCACTTCCGCTCCCTGGTCGCCGCGAGGCGGACCGAGGACGCGCTCGACCTGCTCTCGGGCTGGCTCGCGGGCGAGCGCACCCTCAAGAACCGGAACGCCGAGGCGGCGATCCTGCAGGAGAAGGCGCGGCTCCTCATCGAGCGCAAGGACTTCGACGGGGCGCGCGCGGGGATCGGGGAGTCCCTCGCGATCCACCGCGAGATCGGAGACCGCCTCGGCGAGGCCTGGGGCCTCTTCCTCCTCGCCCGCGCCGCGCAGGCCGGCGGCAAGCCCCGCGAGGCGCTCGCCCGGGGGCAGGAGGCGCTCTCGATCTTCGAGGCGTGCGGACGCCACCGGCAGGGCCGCGTGGATTGCTTCCAGCTCCTGCGCGACGCCGCACGCGACGCGGGGGACCTCGACGCGGCGCTTCGCTGGATGAAGGCCCTCGAGGAGACCCTCGCCGAGCCTCCGCCCGCGCCGCTCGACCCGCACCAAGTCCGCCAGGGCGGGCCCGACCGAGTGGCCTGGTACGCCGCGGCGAGCGAGGCGGACGTCGTCCTGAGGCTCTCCCGCGTGGGGGACCTCTGGCATCTCTCGGACGCCCACGACGGCTTCACCGTGAAGGTCGAGCACGACTGGCGCGCCCGCGGGGTCCACTTCCGCGGGACGATCGTCCTCCTCGCGGGAGACCGCGTCATGGTCGGCCGCTACGCGCTCTTCCTCCGCCCCGGCGACAAGGCCGAGGTGACGAAGGGCGGGGTGCTCCGTGGTACGCGCGATTCCTCCGCCCCGGCGACAAGGCCCAAGTGACGAAGGGCGGGGTCCTCCGGGGCTAGTCCTACTCCGATAAAGGTCCAGCGCTGATCTGCCGATCTTCCTCCACGAGAGGGGGGTCGGCATGACGACCGAAGAAATCGCGGCGCTCTCCGGGA
>JAKEIC010000104.1 GCA_022614695.1 Planctomycetales bacterium
GCACCGTGGGCTCGCCCAGGTCGCCGGCAAGGGGCGACGTCTTCTTCGGCCAGACGAGCCAGAGGCGGCCTCCGTCCGCGACGGCGCGCGCGGCGGCGGTGAAGCCGCGGCGCAGGTCGGCGGCGGAGCGCGAGAAGAGGAGCACGATCCTCGGCCGGCCTGCGAGGCGGTGCGCGAGCCTCGCGCCCTCGGGGAGCGGTCCCAGGGTCCGCCCGAAACCCGACGGCGCCGCGACGAGCGCCACCGTCGTCCCCGGGCCGATCCCGAGCTTCTTCGGGAGCGGGGTCCCCGAGTAGCCGGCGAGGACGCCGGGGTTGGCTGGTCGGTCCGGGCGCCGGTCCCGCGCGCGCCGGAGGGCGCCGGCGATCCCGCGCCAGCTCGCGAAGGTCGCGTCTGGGAGGAGGCGCCGGACGCCCGCGATCCTCTCCCGCTCGCCCCCGACGAACACGATCGGCACGCCGCGGGTCGCCGTCTGCTGCCGGAGGAAGAGGGCCGCGTCGCGCCCCTGCGAAGGGCGCCGGTCGAGGGGGATCACGACCGCGTCGGGGGGAGCGCGGCGAAGACGGCGCAGCGCCGCCGCGCCCGGGTCCCGGAGGCGCGCGAGGACCAACCCCGTCCCCCGGAGCGGCTCGCCGCGACCCGTCGTCCCGGCCCCGCCCCACTCGATCAGGAGGGCCCGCATCCGGGGCGCCAGGCTACCACGGGGCGCGCGGGGAGGGGAGAGGGCTTGACGGCGAGATAGTTCAAACCTAAAGTACCTCCCATGCCGACCGGGCCGGCCGGACCGCTCGCCGGGAAGGGCGCCGTGGTGACCGGGGGCGGCCGCGGGATCGGCGCGGCCGTCGCCGAGGCGCTCGCGGAGGCCGGGGCGGCCGTCCTCGTCGCGGCCCGCACGCGCACCGAGGTGGACTCGGTCGCCGAGAGGCTCCGGAAGAAGGGCGCCTCGGCCCACGCCGTCCCCTGCGACGTGACGGACCCGGCGAGCGTCGCCGGGCTCGCGCAGGCGGCCGCGGCGCGGCTCCCCCGCGTGGACATCCTCGTGAACAACGCGGGCGTCGCCCCGTCGGCGCCGGTGAAGTCGCTCACCCTCGAGGAATGGAACCGGACCTTCTCCGTGAACGCCACCGGGACGTTCCTCTGCACGCAGGCGTTCCTGCCCGGCATGGTCGAGCGCCGCTGGGGCCGCGTCGTGAACGTGGCCTCGGTCGCGGCTCTCGGAGGGGCGCCCTACATCGCGGCCTACGCGGCGAGCAAGCACGCCGTCCTCGGCTTCACGCGCTGCGCGGCCGCCGAGGTCGCGGCGCAGGGCGTCACCGTGAACGCCCTCTGCCCGGGCTACGTGGACACGCCCATGACCGAGGCGGCCGTCCAGAGGATCGCGGCGAAGACCGGGAAGAGCCGCGAAGACGCCCTCGCCCACATCCGGGCGACCAACCCCCAAGGACGGCTCATCGCCCCCGAGGAGGTGGCCTTCGCGGTGCTCTTCCTCTGCGACGAACGGGCCCGCGGCGTGAACGGACAGGCGCTGGTCCTCGACGGGGGAGGGCTCCTCGCATGACGGATCGCGCGCCGCTCCAGAGGGTGAACCCCGAGCTGCTCGGGGCGCCCAAGGGCTACTCGAACGGCGTGCTCGCGCCCGCGGGCGGACGGCTCCTCTTCGTCGCGGGCCAGGTCGCGTGGAACCGCGAGCACCGGATCGTCTGCGACGACTTCCCGGGACAGTTCCACGCGGCGCTCGCGAACGTGCTCGAGGTGGTCCGCGCCGCGGGAGGCGGCCCCGAGCACGTCGCGCGCTTCACCGTCTACGTGACGGACCGGCAGGAGTACCTCGCCGACCTCGCGCTCGTCGGGGCGCGCTACCGGGACGTCATGGGGCGGAACTTCCCCGCCATGGCCCTCGTCGAGGTGAAGGCGCTCCTCGAGCCGGGGGCCAAGGTGGAGATCGAGGCGACGGCGGTGATCCCTTGAGGCGAGAGAAGCTCGCCGCCTCGGTCTGGATCCGGCTCGCCAAGTGCTACGGCCTCGTCCTCCGCGAGGTGCGGCGGCGCGGCGTGCGCGAGGGGCTGACGCTCCCCCAGTTCGACGCGCTCGCGCAGCTCCTCCGGCGGCGCGACGGGATGTCCCCGACGGAGCTCTCGCGGGCGCTCCTCGTCACGGCCGGAAACGTGACGGGGATCGTCTCGCGGCTCCGCACGCGGGGGCTCGTCGCCCGCGAGGCCCACCCCCACGACGGACGGGCGGCGGTCCTGCGGCTCACCCGCCCCGGACTCCGCGTCGCCTCGACCGAGGTCGCCCGCCAGGAGCGACTCCTCGGGGAGATCCTCGGGCCGCTCCCGGGCACGCGCCAGGCCCGCCTCCGCGCGGCGCTCGAGGACCTCCGCCTCGCCCTGGACGGTTCCCACGAAAGGAGCCCCCGCTGATGCTCGCGCCGAAGTCCTTCCTCTACGCCCACGACGCGGCGACCGGCGTCGCGACGATCACGCTCAACCGCCCCGAGAAGCGGAACGCCCTCACGTTCCAGACCTACGAGGAGCTGACGGACGCGTTCGCGGCGCTCGACCGGGAGCCCGGCGTGCGGGCCGTCGTCATCACCGGGGCGGGCCCCGGCTTCTGCTCGGGGGGCGACTTCGAGGAGATCATCGGGAAGCTCCTCGGGCGCGACTACACGGGCCTCCACGAGTTCACCCGCCTCACGGGCGCCCTGATCCTGGCGATCCGCCGCTGCGGCCGGCCGGTGGTCGCGGCGGTGAACGGGGTGGCGACGGGCGCGGGCGCCGTGATCGCTGCGGCGTGCGACGTGCGGATCGCATCGGAGCAGGCGCGCATCGCCTTCCTCTTCACGAAGGTCGGGCTCTCGGGGGCCGACATGGGAGCCGCCTGGCTGCTGCCGCGCCTCGTCGGCTTCGGCCGCGCCTCGGAGCTGCTGCTCACGGGCGACTTCCTCGAGGCGCGCGAGGCCGAGAGGATCGGGCTCTGGAACCGCGTCGTCCCGGCCGACCGGGTCCTCCCCGAGGCGCGGGCCCTGGCGGAGAAGCTGGCCCAGGGCCCGGCCGTCGGGCTCGCGGTCACGAAGGACCTCCTGAACCGGGAGTCGTCCATGGACCTCTTCGCGGCCCTGAAGCTCGAGGCCGAGGCGCAGGCCGCCTGCATGCAGCAGCCGTCCTTCCGCGAGGCCTACGAGGCGTTCCGCGCGAAGCGGGCGCCGAGGTTCACCTCGTGACGGACGTCCCGACCATCCGCGCCTTCCTCGAGGAGCGGCACGTCGCGCTCGCCGCCGAGGCCGAGGGCTTCGCCGCCCGCGAGATCGCGCCTCTCCCGGCGCCCGCCGACGACGCGGCGGCCCGGACCCAGGCGCGGGAGATCCTCCGGAAGCTCGGCCGAGCGGGACTGATCCGCCACGCCGTCCCCGCCGCCTACGGCGGGGCGCCCCACGGGCCGGACCTGCGGGCCTGCGCGCTGGTCCGCGAGTCTCTCGCCGCCGCCTCGCCGCTCGCCGACGCCGTCTTCGCCCTCCAGTGCCTCGGCTCGATGCCGATCACGATCGCCGGCTCGGAGGCGCTCCGGCAACGCTGGCTCCCGGCGATCGCGGCCGGCGAGGCGATGGCGGCATTCGTCATGACCGAGCGAGAGGCGGGCTCCGACGTCGCCTCGCTCCGGACGACCGCCCGGCGCGAGGGGGACGCCTACGTTCTCGACGGCGCGAAGACGCTCATCTCGAACGCCGGGATCGCCGACGTCCACTGCGTCTTCGCCTCGACGGACCCCGCGAAGGGCGGGAAGGGCGTCTCCTGCTTCGTGGTCGAAGGGGGAGCGCCCGGGCTCCGGTTCGCGGGGGCGCAGGTCCTCTCGGCCCCCCACCCGCTCGGAGAGATCCGGTTCGAGGGCTGCCGCGTGCCGGCCGCCTCGCGGCTCGGGGACGAAGGCGCCGGCCTCAAGATCGGCTACGAGACCCTCGACCGGCTCCGGGCGACAGTCGCGGCGGCGGCCTGCGGGATGGCGGCGCGGGCCCTCGACGAGGCGGTCGCCCACGCGCGCTCCCGGCGCCAGTTCGGGAAGCCTCTCGGAGACCTCGAGCTGGTCCAGGAGAAGATCGCCCGCTCCGCGACCGACCTCGCCGCCTCGCGGCTCCTCGTCTACCGCGCGGCGTGGGAGAAGGACCGGGCGGGCGACGCGCGGGTCACGGTCCCCTCGGCGATGGCCAAGGCCTTCGCCACCGAGGCGGCCCAGAGGATCGTGGACGACGCGGTGCAGGTGCTCGGGGGGATCGGGGTCCTCGCGTCGCACCCGGTCGAGAGGCTCTACCGGGCGGTGCGGGCGCTCCGGATCTACGAGGGAACGACCGAGATCCAGCACCTGGTCATCGCGTCGCACCTGCTGAAGGAGGGGAAGTGATGGCCCGGTTCCTCCGGCACGTCTTCGTCTGCCAGAACGAGCGGGCCCCCGAGGACCCGCGCGGCTGCTGCTCCGCCAAGCACTCAGCCGCTGTCCTCGAGAAGATGAAGGAGCTGGTCCACGCGCGGGGGCTCAAGGGGAAGATCCGGGTGAACAAGGCCGGCTGCCTCGACCAGTGCGCGCTCGGGGTCTCGATCGTCGTCTACCCCGAGGCGGTCTGGTACGGACGGGTCACGGTCGGGGACGTGGAGGAGATCGTCGAGAAGCACCTCGTCGGGGGGACGCCGGTGGAGAGGCTGAGGACGGATGGGGGGAAGTAGGTCGAGCACGAGAACGAGAACGAGTACGAGCACGAGAGGAGCGCGCATGACTGCCAAGAAGGGCGGCGATTCGTCCACGGCGACGACGAGGAAGATCTACACCTCCGACAAGGAGATGACTCCCGAGTACCGGAAGACGCTCGTCCAGATGATGGAGAGCCAGGCCTACCGGGAGCTCGCGGCGGGGCAGATGTTCGGCTACGGGCTCCAGTACGTGCCCGAGCTGAAGTGGGTGAAGTTCATCACGTGGCACATCCGCGAGGAGGTCGAGCACTACGAGGCAGTCTGCAAGATGTACAAGTCGTTCACGGGGCAGTCGGTCGAGCCCATGGTGAACGCGCGCCTCCGCGAGAAGCCCGTGCCCTTCGCGCAGAGCTGGTACGAGCTGGCGATGGCCCAGTTCCTCTACGACCGGGGCGGCTTCTGGCAGCTCCGCGAGTACGAGGAGTGCAGCTTCCTCCCCTACCGCGAGTGCGTCCAGAAGATCGTGAAGGAGGAGAAGGGGCACCAGGAGCTGGGCGAGAGGATCGTGGTGGAGCTCTCCGGGACGGGCCGCTTCGACGACGTGAAGCAGCCGATGTTCGAGAAGTGGTTCAAGTTGGGGATGCTCTCGTTCGGCCGTCCCGCGACCGCCGGGAACAAGTACGCGATCGAGCAGGGCCTCAAGAAGCGCGACTCGGGCGAGGTGATGCAGGACTTCCTCACCGACATCAAGCCGGCCGTGAAGGCGTGCGGGGTCCGGTTCCCCGATCCGAAGGCGATCGGCCTCGAAGTGCCGGCGGGTCTCGACTGGAGCCTCTGATGCGCCTCACCCGGCTCGACCACGTCCAGGTGGCGATCCCGAAGGGGAAGGAGCCCGAGGCCCGGGCGTTCTACGGGGAGGTGCTCGGGCTGCGGGAGATCCCGAAGCCCCCGGAGCTGGCGGGCCGCGGCGGCCTCTGGTTCCAGCTCGGGGACGTCCAGATCCATCTCGGGTCGGACGCGGCCCACGCGGCGCCCTCGCCCAAGGCGCACCTCGCCTTCCACGTGGAGGACCTCGAGGCGGCGCGCGCGCGGCTGCGGGGGGCGGGAGCCCGGTTCGAGGAAGGCCCCCCGATCCCCGGCGCGCCGCGGTTCTTCGTCTTCGACCCGTTCGGGTTCCGGCTCGAGTTCCAGCAGGCGGCTCATGTGGCATCCCCCTGAACGAATCACGCACCCGCTCCCCGAGGCCCGCTGGCCGGGCGTGGGCGAGGCGGCGGCGGCCCTCCTCTTCAAGCCCCTCCGGGTCGGCCCCGTCGCGCTCGAGAGCCGGACCTGGGTGCCGGCGATGGTCCCGTGGAGGGCGACCGAGGAGGGCTTCGTCACCGAGGAGGTGATCGGCTGGTACGAGCGGCTCGCGCGCGGGCGGCCGGGGGCGCTCGTCGCCGAGGCGACCGGGGTGCGCGACATCCCGAGCGGGCCGCTCCTCCGGATCGGGCACGACCGGTTCCTGCCGGGGCTCCAGAGGCTCGTCGAGACCGTCCGGCGCGCGAGCGACGGTCACACGAGGTTCCTCATCCAGATCATTGACTTCCTCGCGGTGAAGCGGCGGCCCGAGAAGGAGAAGTTCTTCCGGCGGTTCTTCCGACCGACGGAGCGCCACCGCGAGGCGCTGGGGATGCCGGGAGCGAGCGACGAGGCCGTCCGCGAGAGGCTCCTCGGGATGGCCGACCCCGACCTCGATCGCGTCCTCGACGCGCGCGAGATCGAGTCGCTCCGCTTCGGCTATCGCGAGCGCGTGACCGACATGGACCTCCCGCACGTCCGCGACCTCCCCCGGGTCCTTCCCGGAAACTTCGCCGCTGCGGCGGCACGGGCCGAGAAGGCGGGCTTCGACGGCGTGGAGCTGCACTACGCGCACGCCTACACGATGGCGAGCTTCCTCTCGGCGACGAACGACCGGCCGGACGGGTACGGCGGCCCGCGCGAGAACCGCGTGCGGCTTCCGCTCGAGGTCTACGGCGCCGTGCGCAGGGCGGTCTCGCCGCGGTTCGCCGTCGGGGCCCGGTTCCTCGCCGACGAGATCGTCCCGGGCGGTTCGCGCGTCGAGGACGCCGCCTTCTTCGGGGTGGAGTTCGCCCGGGCGGGGATGGACTTCCTCTCCCTCTCCCGCGGCGGGAAGTTCGACGACGCGAAGCAGCCGGGGGTGGGCTGGGCCGTCTATCCCTACACGGGCCCCTCCGGGTACGAGTGCATGCCGACGGTGATCTCGGACGCCCGGGGGCCCTTCGGGCGGAACGTCGCCGACGTCGCCCGGATCCGGAGCGCGGTTCGCGAGGCCGGCCTGGAGACGCCGGTCGTCGTCTCCGGCGGCATCCACTCCTTCGAGCAGGCCGAGGGGATCCTCCGGCGCGGGGAGGCCGACATCGTCGCCGCCGCGCGCCAGTCGCTGGCCGACCCCGACTGGTGGCGGAAGATGCGCCTCGGCCGAGGCGCCGAGATCCGCCGCTGCGTCTTCACGAACTACTGCGAGGGCCTCGACCAGAAGCACCGGCCGGTCACGTGCAAGCTCTGGGACCGGGTGGGCCTCGACGAGCCGGGCGTGAAGACGATCGAAGAAGGCGCCGGCAAGCGCCGCCGCTGGACGGCGCCGGCGTGGGAGCCGTGAGCCTCACCCTCCTCCTCGTCCGCCACGCGCGGAGCGACCTGAACCGGCAGCACCGGTTCACGGGGCGTCGCGATCCCCCCCTCGACGAGGGGGGCCGCGCGATGGCCGAGGCGCTGGCGGCGGACCACGGCGGCGAGGGCTGGGAGGCCGTCTGGTCGAGTCCCCTCCGGCGCGCCCTGGAGACGGCGACGCCGGTCGCGCGCCGGGCTGGGCTCCCCGTCACCACGGACCCAGACCTGGTCGAGCTCTCCCTCGGGGAGTGGGAGGGGCTCACGCCGGCCGAGGCCCGCGCGCGCGACCCCGGGACCTACGCCGCGTGGGAGGCGGACCCGGCGCGCCACGCGCCGCCGGGCGGCGAGACCGCCGAGGCCGTCGCGGCCCGCGCGCTCGCCGCGATCGGGCGGCTGCGCGCGGCGCACCCCGCCGGCCGGGTCCTCGTCGTCGCGCACAAGGCAACGGTTCGGCTCGTCGCGTGCTCTTGGCTCGGGATCCCGCTCTCGCGCTTCCGCGCCGCGTTCGAGCTCCCGCTCACGGGGGTCTGCGAGTTCGCCCTCGCCTCGACGCCCCGGCTCGTCCGGTGGGCGGACACGAGCCACCTCCCGCCCGCGCTGCGCGCGGAGGCGGAGGACTGAGCGGCGCCGGCGTTGCGGGTCCCCGGCAGCCTACCCGAGCTTCTTCATCGCCTTCTCGAGGCCGGCCTTGAGGTCCTGGATGTTCATGACGGGCCTGAACGTGACGAGCGCGTTCATGCCCATGAACCAGGGCTCGGCGATCCCCGGGATCTGGGAGGGGTCCTTCATGTCGAAGACCATGTAAGCCGTCCTTCGGCCCTCCTCGGCGTAGAAGTAGGCTGCCTCCGGCTTGAGATCGTTCATCGTCGCTTCGATCACCTTCGGCAGAGTTCCGTTCTTGATCGCCGCGTTCGCGGCCGCCACGTCGAGGGAGAACCGGACCATCATGCGCATGAGGCACCTCCGTCCCGGCGCGGCTTCCGGCCGCGCCTCGGGGAGCGGGGTGATACCCACCGGCCGAGCCGGCGTCAACGGTCGCGCGAGCGAGCCCCTGCCGCTCCCGCTTCGCCAGGGTGCGTGACCTTTCGCCCGCCGGTCGCGAACAGGAGGACCCCCAGCGCCATGAATGCGGCGAAGGGCCATACGAACAGCGCACATTCGGGCCCGCTCAGGGCCGCCATCGCAGCCGACAGCAGGGCGAGGAGGATCACGGCTCCCGACAGGGCCCTCACCGCTTCCTCCTCCCCGGTCGCTCCGTCCTCTCTCTTTCGCCGCGTCGCCGTGTCGCCGCCGTGCCCTGAGCTCGTCGAGGGGCGTCGCCGCGTCGAGCCGCCGCGCCCTCCCCCTCCAAGTCCTCCCTCAGCGCCGCCCTCTGCGCGTTGGCGAGCCCGGTCTCGGCCTCGATGCCGGGCAAGTCCACCCCGGCCGTCACCGGGACCTCGGCTCCCACGTCGAACTTGAGGTACTGGACCGCCGAGAGGCTCTCCTTCCCCACCTGGCGCCGGTCGAACTTCGCCCGGACCTTCCGGCCGTCCTCGAGCCGGAGGTAGACGTGGCGCGGGAGCGCGAGCCAGCGGCCGAGCTTCTCGTCGCGCTCGGCCGGGTCCTCGATCTCGATCAGGAGCGTCGCTCCGAGCTCCCCGGGGCCCCCGAGCAATTCGTTGTAGGTCTCGATCTCGTGCCGGATGTCCCGCTCCCGGACCATCCTCTCGGCCCGGATCATCTCCTGGACTTGGTAACGCACCGTGAGCCGGTTCTCGAACAGCAGCGTGAGACACGACCCGATCCCCACGCGCCGGAGCGCCTTCGCGGCCATCACCTCCTGCCGGAACGCGGCCCGCGCGTCGTCGTAGGTCTGGAAGTCCAGGATCTCGCGTCGCGTGACGGGCTTCACGGCGCGATCCCCTCCCCCCGGTACGCCCGCGCGAGGACCGTCATCGGGTGGAGGGGCTTCCGACCCGCGTGCTGGGCGAACTGGAGCGCCGCGAGGGGGCAGTCGGAGACCCAGACCGGCGCCGCGGCTTCCCGCATGCCATCGAAGGCCTTCTTCCCGATCCTCTGCGAGGGCTCGAAGCCCTCGACGGTCATGGCGTAGGTCCCGTCGTGGCCGCTGCACTCCTGCACGAGCGTGACCGGCACCCCGAGGGCCTGTCGGAGGAGGTCGCGCCCCTTGAACCCCACTCCCTGGGTCCGCAGGTGGCACGGGATGTGGTACGCGATCGGACCCTCGGGCTTCCCGCTAGGAATCGCGCGCAAGCGCGATTCCTGCATGAGGAACTCGCTGGGGTCGCGTATCGCCTCGGCGAGCGCCGCCGCGGCCGGCCGGTCCGCCGGCTCGAGGAGGAGCGCCCACTCCCGGCGCATCACCATCGCGCAGGTGGGGTTCAGCACCAGCACCTTCGCCCCCTTCGCCACGTAGGGGACGAGCCTCTCGAGGATTTCCCGCGCCTGGGAGCGCAGCCTCTCGAGGTCCCCCCGCTCCCACGCCGGCATCCCGCAGCAGGCGAGGCCGGTGGTGCAGCGGAGATCCACGCCGTTCCGCTCGAGCACCTCGACCGTGTCGCGGCCGATCCCAGGCTCGTTCCCGTTCACGTAGCAGCCCGGGAAGAGGACGGCCTCCCCGCCGGGCCCCTTCGCCGTCCGGCCGCTCCGGCGGGCCCAGCGCTCGAAGGTCCGCCGGGCGAACGCGGGGAGGAGCTTCTTCCGGTGGATCCCGAGGACCTTCTCGAGGAACCACCGGTGGGGCGGGAGGCTGTTCGCCAGGTTCGCGAGCCCGAACGAGAGCCTCGCGAGCCGCGCCGCGCCGTCGGGGTTGCCCAGCACGCGGTCCCGGAGCGAGAAGCCCTCCTCGCGCGCCCGGACCGCCCGTGCCCGGTGCATCAGCTTCGGGAAGTCGAGGGCGAACTCGTGCTTGTCGCGCGGGGTGTAGGGGCACTGGACCTCGCAGAGCTTGCACTGGAAGCAGGAGTCCTCGACCTTCCGGATCTCCGGCGCGCCGAGCTTCGCCACGTCGCCGTCGCGCGCCGGCTCGTCGAGGGCCTTGAAGAGCGTCGGGAACGCGTCGCAGTACTTGAAGCAGAGCCGGCAGCCGTTGCAGACGTCGAAGACGCGGCGGGTCTCCTTCTCGAGCGCGGCCTGGTCCCAGTAGCGCTCCTCCGACGGGTCGTAGGAGAGCCCGTCCGTCGGCTGGAACGCCGTGCGCGGCTTGGGATCGCTCATGGACGGACCAGTTTTTTTGGCGCCCCCGTCCACACCCCGGGGGGGGGGGGGGGGGCGCCGAAAAAACTATTTCAGCGTGTCGAGCAGCTTCGAGAACTTCCCCGCGTGGCTCTTCTCGGCCTTGGCGAGGGTCTCGAACCAGTCGGCGATCTCGGCGAAGCCCTCCTCGCGGGCGGCCTTCGCCATCCCCGGGTACATGTTCGTGTACTCGTAGGTCTCGCCGTGCACGGCCGACTTCAGGTTCTTCGACGTGTCGCCGAACGGCTGGTCGGTCGCCGGGTCGCCCACCTTCTTGAGGTAGTCGAGGTGGCCGTGCGCGTGGCCCGTCTCGCCCTCGGCCGTGTCGCGGAAGTTCCCGGCGATCTCGGGATACCCCTCGATGTCGGCGACCTTGGCGAAGTACAGGTAGCGGCGGTTCGCCATGCTCTCGCCGGCGAACGCGTCCTTCAGGTTCTTGTGGGTCTTCGATCCCTTGAGGTCAGGCATGTTCTCCCCTCCTCGCGAACTACTTTCGGCACCGTCCGCACCGTCCGACGATGCGGATGTCGAGCTCCTCCACGGTGAATCCCCGGACCGCGTCCCTCCCGAGCCCCACCCGCGTGAGGGTGGGGTCCCGGACGTCCCGCACCCGCCCGCACACGCGGCAGACGAGGTGCTGGTGCGGTCCCCGGTTCGCGTCGAATCGTCCGGCCCCGTCCGTCACGCTCACGCGCCGCACCAGCCCCTCGCGGTCGAGGCTCTCGAGGATCCGGTAAACGGTCGCGGGCGAGAGCGAGGGCATCCGGGGACGGAGCCGGGCCCAGACGGCCTCGGCCGTCGGGTGGGAGAGGTCCTCGGCGAGCGCCCGGTAGACCGCGAGCCTCTGGGGCGTGACGCGCACCCCCCGCGCGCGGCACGTCGCCTCGAACTCGTCGCACCAGCGGGCGACGTCGGGGGCGGGCCTGCGGGAGACGGGGACGGGAGTCATTCCTAGATGCGAGAGATTACCATCTGGAACGGCGCTGTCAAGCCCCGGGAGCGAGGTGTCGGGATCCTCAGCCCCCCGGCGTCGGCACGGCAGGTTCACAGCAGGTCGAATCCCAGGTGGTCCGCCACGACCAGCAGCCCGTTGTGGCCGAAGTGGGCCAGCATCCCGGGGTAGAGGCTCCCGGTCTTCTCGCGGAGGAGTCCCATGTAGAGCCCGAGCAGCAGGAGGAACGGGAGCGTCACGGGGTTGAGGTGGATGACCGCGAAGAGGATGGCGCTTGCCCAGAGGGCCTCGCGGCGCCCGAACGCGCGCGCGAGCCCGCCCTGGATCACGCCGCGGAACGCGATCTCCTCGAAGACGGCGGGCTCGACCGCGACCAGGAGGAGGAGCCACGCGAGTGAGGCGCCGGGCCCGCCGAACTGCTCGCGGAGCGTGGGCTCGGGGATCCCGAGGAGCCGGGAGAGCCCGCTGGAGAGGGCCTCGGCGGCCGCGTACGAGACCAGGGCGCCGACCGTGACGAGCCCATACCCCACGGGGCCGAGGCCGATCGTTCGGAGGACGGGGGCCACGTCGCGGCGACGCCGGAGGGACCAGAGGAGGGTGAGGCCGATGAAGATGCCGGCCTCCGCGTTCACGGCCATGCGCTCATCCCCAACCAGTGCCCCCGCGAGCAGGATGCCCCCCAGGCTGAGGACGTAGTAGAGCACGAGCCCCCGCACCTCGAAGAACTCCGCGAGGAGCCTCCGCTCGTGCCAAGCCCGGAAGGCCCGGCGCTTCCTTCGGGTGGGATGCGCCGAGATCCTCTGTCCGCAAGCGGTGCAGAAGGCCGCTCCGGCCTTCAGCGGCGCGCGTCAGAGCGAGCAGCGGGCTTCCCGAAGGACGGGAAGGTCTGCCTCGTCCGGCTCCGCACCGTTCACGCCGCGGCCTCCTCCGCCTGCATCCGCCGCCACCCGGCCGCGGAGCGGAGGCCGATCACGAGGAAGATGATGATCCCCCACGTGAGCGGATTCAGGAGCGAGCAGGGCATGAGGAAGGCGCTCGCCACGGTCAACGTCAGGTAGACGACGAGCGCCGTGACCGTCGCGGCGAACGGGGACCGCTTCGCCCAGAAGAAGGTCCCGAGGAAGACCAGCCCCATGAACGCCGTCGCTCCCGCCACCACGAGCATCGCGACTTGCACGACTCTCCTCGGATCCACACCGGCGGCCAGGAGCTCCGGATCCTCAAGTCCCTCTTCGAAGCCGGTCGGCCCCCCTCGGCCCGCCTGGACCGCCCAGAGCGCGAAGCCTATGGCGACCAGGAGCTGGAGCGCCGCGATCGCGAGCATGATGTAGCGCGCGGTCTGGATGTTGCTGAGGTACGACTTTTCGCGGCTCTTGCGGGCGAGTCGCCCCGCGCGCGGCCGGCCGGGCGCGACACCGGGAACCTTCTTTCCGCACTTCCTGCAGAACGCCTCGTCCGGCGCGATCGGGGCGGCGCACCGCCGGCATGCGGGGCCGGCATCGGCAGGCTCGGGGGCGGGTCCCGCCGGGCCGGTTCCCTCGGGGACCGTCTCCGGGTCGTCCGCCGGCTCGTGCGGGAGCACGGTCCGCTTCTCCGCGCCGATTCTCCCCACTTCCGGGCGCCGACGCTAGAACTCCCCCGCGTCCAGGGACCGCCCGTTGTGGCGGGGGCCGAGCGCCTCGAGCATCCGGAGGAAGCGCGGGGCGAGGTCCTCGGGCGGGGGGTGGCGCGCCGCCTCGTCCCCCCATGCGGTCCGGAGCATGTCGGTGTCCACGACGCCCGGCGAGGCGGCCACGACGACGATCCCGCGGGGCACCTCGGCCGCCACGGACTGCGAGATCGCCTCGACGGCAAACTTGCTGGCGCAGTAGGGCGAGACCCCCGCGTCGGCCACCCGGCCCCACCCCGAGGAGACGTTCACGGCGATCCCGCGTCCCTTCCGGACCATCACGGGGACGGCCGCCCGGAGGAAGGAGACCACCCCGAGGACGTTCACCTCGAGGACCCGCCGGAAGTCCTCGAGCGGCGTCTCGACGAGGGGCCGGGGAGTCGTGAGCAGTCCGGCGTTGTTCACGAGGATGTCCACCCCGCCGAAGGCCTCGACCGCGGCCGCGACCGCCCTCTCGGCCGTCGCCGGGTCGGCCACGTCTCCCGCCGAGACGCGGGCCTCGCCCCCAGCGCGACGGGCGTCGGCCGCAACCGCCTCGAGACGCGCCGCGTCCCGGGCCACGAGCACCAGCCGGGCCTTCCGCGCGCCGAGCGCCCGCGCGACGGCGGCGCCGATCCCTCGCGAGGCGCCCGTGAGGAGGACCGAAGCACCCTCGAGCTTCATGGAGAGATCATACGTCCCGGGGATTGACCGACCCCGGGCTCCCGCGCATCATCGGTCCCATGCGCCGGGCGCTCTGGGTGCTCGCGGCCTTCCTGACGCCTCTGCTGGCCTGGGCGGCCGCCGCCGCGGCGCCCGCTCCGGGGCCGGATCGCGCGGGGGGCGCCCTCGCCCCCTCGGCCGCGGCCGCTTCCGCTCGCGCGCCGGCCCCGCCGGTCCACGTCCACCACGAGCACGAGGAGGGGCCCCACTCGCCCCACGACGAGCCCGACGGGTGCCCCCACCGCTGCGCCGACTGTTGCCAGGCACCTGGCCATTACCCGATCGGGGAGCCGTCGCTCGCGATCGGGCCCGCGAGTGCCCCGGACCTCGGCGCCATCGGGTACGGGCGCACCGCCCGTCCGCCCGAGATCTCGCGCGCCCCCGCCGTCCCGCCTCCCCGGGCCTGAGCTCCCGGAAGCAGGCCGGTGAGATCGGGGCCCCGCCGCGGACGGCGGGCGCCCCCGTCGCGGCCGCCGTCGCGGGGCGCGGGCGAGCGGCCGTCGGGAGCGGGATCGCGCCCGGGCGGAGCCCAGGAGACGGACATGTCGCGGATTCTCTGCGGGATCGTCGGCGTCGCGCTCGGCGCGGGACTCGCGTCGGGCGCCGCGAGTCTCGGCTGGCTGCCCCACGCGGCGCACGGGCCGGCCGATCCGCATGACCACGGTGGGCACGAGGGGCACGACCACGGCGAGTCCGCCCCGGCTGGCGATCCGAACCGGGTCGTCCTCACGCCGGAGGCGATGCTCACGTTCGGGATCCGGATCGAGTCGGCGGAGATGCGCTTCCTCCAGCCCGTCCTCGAGGTACCGGCCCGGGTCTCCTTCGATCGGGATGCCCTGGCGCACGTCGGCAGCCCTCTCCGAGGGCGGGTCGCGGACATCGCCGTCCGCGTGGGCGACGCCGTCCAGAAAGGGGATCGCCTGCTCACGATCGAGAGCCCGGAGCTCGGCGAGGCCCAGGTGGAGTTCCTGCGCCGGCGCGCGGCGCTCGCCGCCGCGGCCCCCACCCTCGACCTCGCGAAGGCCGCCCATGAGCGGGCCAGGGGCCTCTGGAAGGGGGACGGGGGAGTCTCCCTCTCGGAGGTCCAGGCCCGGGAAGCCGACGTGAAGACCGCCGAGGCCGTGCTCGAGCTGGCTCGCGCGGAGGTCGTCGCCGGAGAGGCCCGACTGCACGTCCTGGGGATGGCGCCCGAGGCCGTATCCGAGATGGCCGCCTCGGGCCGGGTCAGCTCCGCCCTCGACGTCGGCGCCCCCGTCGCCGGGGAGATCGTGGCGCGCGACGTGACCCTCGGCGAGGTCGTCGGCCCCGAGCGGGACGCCCTCCTCACCGTGGCGGACCCCTCGAGCTTCTGGGTGCTCGCCGAAGTGCCCGAGGCGAGCCTCTCGGAGATGGCGCTCGGGGCGAGCGCCTCACTGGCCCTGCCGGGGGGAGCCGAGACGGGGCTCGGGGGGACGATCGCCCTCGTGCCGCGGTCGGTGGATCCCTCCACGAGGACGGGACGAGTCCGGATCGAGGTGCTCGCGCCGTCCGGGGCCCTCCGGGACGGTCTCTTCGTGACGGCCCGGATCGCCCTCGGCGGGGCGACCGCGTCCGAGTCGGTGCTCGCCATCCCCGAGATCGCCGTCCAGACCATCGAGGGAACTCCGACCGTCTTCGTCGCCGCGGCGGAGGGGGGCGACGCGGCCTTCGAGTTGCGTCGGGTGGCGGTCGGTCGGCCCGTGGGAGGCCTCGTCCCCGTCCTCGTCGGCCTCACCGACGGGGAGAGGCTCGTGACCGAGGGCTCCTTCCTCCTCAAGGCCGAGTGGGGCAAGGCGTCCGCGAAGCACGAGCACTAGGCACACCGTCATGCTGGAGAGGATCCTCGCCTTCTCGATCAAGAACCGGGTGCTCGTCGTCCTCCTCACCGTCGCGGCGGCGCTCCTGGGCGTCGCTTCCCTGCAGAGGTTGCCGATAGACGCCGTCCCGGACATCACCAACAACCAGGTGGCGATCAACACGGTCGTCCCCGCCCTCTCCCCCGTGGAGGTCGAGAAGCAGGTGACGTTCCCGATCGAGACGTCGCTCGCGGGGATCCCCGGCCTCGAATACACCCGGTCGCTCTCGAGGAACGGCTTCTCCCAGGTGACGGCGGTCTTCGAGGACGCCGTGGACATCTACTTCGCCCGGCAGCAGGTGAACGAGAGGCTGGCCGAGGCGAAGGGGGGCCTTCCCCCGGGGGCGGAGCCCGTGATGGGGCCGATCAGCACCGGGCTCGGCGAGGTCTTCATGTGGACGCTCTCGTTCGAGCGGCCCGCCTCCGCCCCGGGCTTGGCGTCCGACGGACGGCCGGGATGGCAGCTCGACGGCTCCTACCTCACTCCGGAGGGTGAACGCCTGGGCACCGAGATCGAGCGGCTCGCCTACCTGCGCACGGTCCAGGACTGGATCGTCCGCCCCCAGCTCCGGATCGTCACGGGCCTCGCCGGCGTCGAGGCGATCGGGGGCTACACGAAGCAGTACCACGTGGAGCCCGATCCCGGGCGCCTCATCTCCTACGGCCTCACGTTCGGGGAGCTGATCGAGGCCCTCGAACGCAACAACGCGAGCACCGGGGCGGGATACGTGGAGCACAAGGGGGAGTCCTACACGGTGCGGGCGACCGGACGCATCGAGAGCGCGTCGCAGATCGGCGAGGTGGTGATCGGGGAGCGCGGGGGCACGCCGATCCGGGTCCGGGACGTCGCGCGAGTCCACGTCGGAGGGGAACTCCGGAGCGGCTCGGCGTCCGCGCGCGGCGCGGAGGTCGTGGTCGGAACGGCTCTCATGAGGATCGGGGAGAACAGCCGGACCGTGGCGGCGGCCGTTCGGGGGCGCCTCGGGGAGGTCGCCCGATCGCTCCCCCCGGGGGTCCGTCTCGAACCCGCGCTCGATCGCACCGTGCTGGTGGATGCGACGATCCGGACGGTGGCCACGAACCTCGGCGAGGGTGCCCTCTTCGTGATCGCGGTCCTCTTCGCGCTCCTCGGAAACGTGCGCGCGGCGCTGATCACGGCGCTCGCGATCCCGCTCTCGATGCTGCTCACGGCCATCGGGATGGTCCAGAGTGGGACCAGCGGGAACCTGATGAGCCTCGGAGCCATAGATTTCGGGCTCGTCGTGGACGGGGGCGTGATCATCGTCGAGAACTGCGTGCGACGCATCGCCGAACGGCAGAAGGAGCTCGGGCGTGCGCTCACCCCCGCCGAGCGCCTGGCGACGGTCCTCGACGCGAGCCGGCAGGTCCGGAGCGCCACCGCCTTCGGCGAGGCGATCATCATCACGGTCTACATCCCGATCCTGTTCCTCGTCGGCGTCGAGGGGAAGATGTTCCGCCCGATGGCCATGACGGTCATCTTCGCCCTCGCCGCCGCGTTCGTCCTCTCGCTCACGTTCATCCCGGCGGCCGTGGCGCTCGGGATCCGCGGACGGGTGCGGGAGAGGCCGAACCTGCTCGTCCGGGGGGCGACGGCGCTCTACGAGCCCTTCCTCCGCGCGGCGCTCCGCCGGCCGCTCGAGGTCGTCACCCTGGGCGGGCTCACCTTCGCCGGCGCGGTCGTCCTCTTCGGGGCCCTCGGGCAGGAGTTCGTCCCCACGCTGGACGAGAAGAACTTCGCCATGCACGCGATGCGGATCCCGAGCACATCGCTCACGCAATCCACGGCCATGCAGCTCGAGATCGAGAAGACTCTCAGCCGATTCCCCGAAGTGGCACTCGTCTTCTCGAAGACGGGCACGGGCGAGATGGCGACCGACCCGATGCCTCCGAGCGTCTCGGACACGTTCATCATGCTCCGGCCCCGAGAGGAGTGGCCCGCCCCGGGCGAGGGGAAGGACGCTCTCGCCGAGCGGATCGAGCGGGCGCTCGGGCGGGTCCCCGGCCACAACTACGAGTTCACGCAGCCCATCCAGATGCGGTTCAACGAGCTGATCTCGGGGGTCCGGGGCGACCTCGCCGTGAAGGTCTACGGGGACGACTTCGACCTCCTGCTCCCGGCCGCGAACGGGATCGCGCGCGTCCTCCAGGCGATCCCGGGCGCCGCCTCGGTGAAGGTCGAGCAGGTCGAGGGCCTGCCCTTGATGGAGGTCGAGCCCGACCGGGCGGCGATCGCGCGCTACGGGCTCTCCGTCGCGGACATCCAGGACATCGTCGCCGTCGCCATCGGCGGCCGCGACGCAGGCCTCGTCTTCGAGGGCGACCGGCGGTTCCCGATCGTCGTCAGGCTCCCGGAGGAGGTCCGCGAGGACCTCTCGTCGCTCGAGTCGCTCCCCGTTCCCCTCACCCACCGGGAGACGGACCCGACCGCCGGCCACGGTCCCCCCCCGGACGGCGAGCCCGGCTCCCCGCGGGCCCACGAGAGGCCGCCCGGGACGGTTCCCCTTCGGTCTGTCGCTCGCGTTCGACTCTCCGAGGGGCCGAACCAGGTCAGCCGCGAGAATGGCCGCCGGCGGATCGTCGTGCAGGCGAACGTGCGGGGGAGGGACCTCGGCTCGTTCGCCTCGGAGGCCCAGCGCCGGGTGGCCGCCGAGGTCCGGCTCCCGGCCGGCACCTGGCTCGACTGGGGAGGCCAGTTCGAGAACCTGGTCGAGGCGCGGAAGCGCCTGGGCCTGGTCGTCCCGATCTGCTTCCTCCTGATCTTCCTCCTGCTCTACGCCACTCTCCGGAGCTTCCTCCACTCGGCCCTGGTCTTCACCGGGGTCCCGCTCGGGCTCTCGGGCGGGGTGGTCGCGCTCTGGCTCCGGGGGATGCCCTTCTCCATCTCGGCGGCCGTCGGGTTCATCGCCCTCTCCGGCGTCGCCGTGTTGAACGGGCTCGTGATGGTGACCTTCATCAACCAGCTCCGCCGCGAGGTGAGGGACCCTCGGGAGGCGGTGAGGATCGGGTCGCTCATCCGGCTCCGTCCGGTCTTGATGACAGCCCTCGTGGCCTCGCTCGGCTTCGTTCCGATGGCCCTCGCCACGGGGACGGGGGCCGAGGTCCAGCGCCCGCTCGCGACGGTCGTGATCGGGGGGCTCGTGACCGCGACGTTCCTCACGCTGTTCGTGCTCCCCGCCCTCTACGTGCTGACGGCCCGCGACCGCCCGCGCGCCGACTCGCCCGGGCCCTTGACGGACAACGCATAACCAGATATCAATACGTCCGCCGTGGTCCTCCGGCGTCGCCCCCGGGTCCCGCTCCCGCTCGCGGCGAAGCTCTTCCGCGGGCTCGCCGACTCCTCGCGCCTCGGGATCCTGCTGGAGCTCCGGAGGGGGCCCCGCAACGTCTCCGAGATCGTCGGGGCGACCGGGCTCTCGCAGCCGAACGTCTCCTCCCACCTCTCGTGCCTCTGGTGCTGCGGGCTCGTCGAGAAGGCGACCCGGGGGCGGTTCGTCTTCTACCGGATCCGGTCCCGGCGCACGCTCCGGATCCTCCATCACGCCGAGCGCCTCCTGCGGTCGGTCGGCGCCCACATCGAGGCGTGCGAGCGATACGAGGCGGACGGCGAGGCGCCCCGCCGGGCGGCGGCCACGCGGCGAGCCGTGGGGGCGACGTGGGCGTGAACGTCGAGGACCTCCGGATCCCCCGGGACGCCTCCCCCGCGCCCCGCCGGACGGGCCTCTGGGTGGCCCTAGGCCTCGCGCTCGCGGCCGGTGCGGGCGCGGCGCTCGGCATCCCGCCTCTCCTGCGGCACGCGCACTGGTCCTCGGAAGGGTCGCGCCCCGTCCGGACGGCGGTGCTCGCGTCCCGCGCCGCCCCGGGCGAGTTCGCCGCCGGGGGCTGGATCGAGCCCGCCCCCCCCGCGCCGATCGTCGTCTCGGCCCGCGTCGCGGGGACGGTGATCGAGCTGACGGTCCTGCCGGGAGAGCGCGTGGAGGAGGGGGCCGTCCTTGCCCGGCTCGACGCCCGCCCCCTGATGCTCGCACGCGCGGAGGTGGATGCGAGGCTCCGGGTGGCGACAGCCCGGCTCGCGACGCTCCAGGCGGGGCCGCGACGCGAGGAGGTGGCGGCGGCGGCGGCGGCCCTCGGGGAGGCGGAGGCCGTGGCGCGCCGCTCGCGCGGGGCGGCCGAGAGGGCCCGCGCGCTCCGCGAGAGCGACGCGGTCTCGGCGGCCGACGCCGAGCGGGCCGAGGCGGAAGCGGCCGGGACTGAGGCGGCGCGCGCCGCGGCGGCGGCGCGGCTCGACCTCGTCCGCGCGGGGCCCCGGCCCGAGGAGCTGGCGGAGGCGCAGGCCGAGGTGGACCTCGCCCGCGCCGCCCTCTTCCGGGCCGACGCCGACCTGGCGTGGGCCGACGTGCTGGCCCCGTGCGGGGGGGTCGTGCTGGAGAGGTACGTCCGGCTGGGGGAGACCGTGAGCCTCTCGGTCGCTCACGAGAACCGTCCGCCGGGCGCGGTGCTCTCGCTCTACGACCCGGCCGCGCTCCAGGTCCGGGTGGATCTCCCGCAGTCCGACGCGGCGCGCGTCGCGGTCGGGCGCGAGGCGCGGGTGACCCTCGAGGCCGACCCGGGTCGGACGTACCCCGGACGCGTCGCTCGCCTGGACCCGCTCGCCGACCTCGCGAAGAACACGGTCCGCGCCCGTGTGGCGCTCCTCGAGACCGGGCCGGCCCTCCGGCCCGACCTCGCCGCGCGGGTCGCCTTCTCGGGAGGGGACGGCGGCACGGAGGCCGGGGTGCGGGTGCCGCTCCGGTGCGTCGTCCGGGGCGCGGACGGGGCCGCGGTGTATGTGGTCGCGGGCGGCCGCGTCCGGCGGACCGCCGTGACCCTCGGGCCCGACCCGCCCCCCGGGGTCCGGGACGTCCCGGCCCTCTCGGGGCTCGGGGGAGGCGAGACGGTCGTCCTCGATCCGCCGGCCGACCTCCGGGACGGGGAACCCGTGGCGGCGCCCGTCGCGGGGCCCGTCGCGGGAGAAGGCCGCTGATGGCCGGGAGCGCGCCCGCCGTCCCCGTGGTCGAGGTCCGGAACCTCCGCAAGGTCTACCGCCGGGGCGGGAGCGAGATCGTGCCGCTGCGGGACGTCACCCTCGACGTCGCGGGCGGCGAGTTCCTGGCGCTGATGGGCCCGTCGGGGTCCGGGAAGACGACGCTCCTCAACGTGATCGCGGGCATAGACCGCCCCACGGGCGGCTCGGTCCGCGTGGCGGGCGTGGACCTCGCGACCCTCTCGGGGCGGCAGCTCGCCGCCTGGCGGACGCGCCACGTGGGCTACATCTTCCAGCTCTACAACCTGATCCCGGTCCTCTCGGCCGTCGAGAACGTGGAGCTGCCTCTGCTCCTGCTCCCGCTCTCCCGGGCCGACCGCCGGCGCCAGGCCGGGAAGGCGCTCGAGGCCGTGGGCCTCTCCGACCGGGCCTCGCACTACCCCCGGGAGCTCTCCGGGGGCCAGGAGCAGCGCGTGGCCATCGCCCGCGCGATCGCCACCGACCCGACCCTCCTCGTGGCGGACGAGCCGACGGGCGACCTCGACGCCGACTCGGCGCGGGACATCCTCTCGCTCCTCTCGGACCTGAACCGCAAGCTCGGCAAGACCATCGTCATGGTCACCCACGACCCCC
>JAKEIC010000105.1 GCA_022614695.1 Planctomycetales bacterium
CAGATGTCCACGGTGTTCGCCGTGGCCGTGTCGGGGTTCGCGGCGGTCAGCACGAGGGTGCTCGTCCCGCCCGAGGGCGCCTGGAGGTCGAACTGCGGCGACGTGCCACCCGCGTCGTCGGTGATCTTCACCGACCCCCCGATCGTGAGGGTCCCCCCGCTGATGAACTCGTTCGAGAACCGGTTCCAGACGAACGTCCGGTCCACGGTGAGCTGCGAGCCGGTCCCCATCCGGAGGGTGGGATTCGTCGCCCCCCCGATCCCGCCGTTCGTCGAGATCAGGTCCCCCTGACCGGCAGGGGTGGCCCCCTGCCGGCGGACGCGCATGGTCTGTCCGTTCAGGTCCAGTTCCCCGTGCCAGAGGTCGGCGTGCGAGCAGAAGATCGTGGTGGGGTTCGCCGTCGCGAGGACCGAGACATAGATGTCGCCGAACGAGATCCCGTCCGAGACGCGGATCGTGTCGGTGGCCGGCGAGAAGCCTGCGGTGTAGAGGCCGACCGCCGGGGTCCCGCTCTGGCTGATGGTGGCGCCCGAGTTGTTGGCCAGGACCGAATATGTGTATGTCCCCGTCCCGCCCTGCGCGGTGAACCGGAGCAGGGTGCCCCCGAAGACCGAGGCCTGGGACGGCGAGATGGACATCGCCGGCGGCTGGACCTTGTACCAGCAAGTGAAGAGGGTCCCGCCCTGGCCGGCCTGGACCTGGTCCGTGACGTTGCTCGTGTTGCCGGCGGTGTAGATGGCCGTCGGAGAGCCCGTGCCGCTGCTCGAGAGAGTCCCCCCCGAGGCGTTGATCGAGAAGGTCCAGTTGCCGTTGTTCGGCATGTTCACGCTGGTGACGCGAAGCGTCTGCCCCGGCTCGAACCCGTTCCGGCTCTTGCCCGCGCCGGTGTTCCAGTCGAAGTAGGCGTAGCCGGGGAAGCAGTAGAGGATGGTTCCGGTGTAGTTGTAGACCCCCATCTGCGCGATGTCGTAGTTCCCGCTCGTGTCCGACACCCGGATGGTGTCCCAGACGAGCGAGCCGCCCCCGATGTTGCCCGCCGTGTAGAGCCCCGTCCCGCTGAGCGAGCCCCCCGAGTTGTTGGTCTGGAACATCCACGACACGGTCCCGACGCCCCCGATCGCGCGGAACGGGAAGGCCTGCCCGGGGTAGAAGTAGTAGACGTAGCGCGGCCGGATCTCGAGGGGCTGGGAGCCCCCGCTCGACACGACGTTGACGGTGGCGCGCGCGACCTTGCCGGTGGCGTCTCGCACCTGCACCGTGTCCACGCGGTTGATCGTGGCGCCCGCCGTGTAGACGCCCGTGCTCGCCCCGATCGTCGCGCCCGAGTTGTTCGTCACGATCGAGTAGGTGTACGGGGAAGTGCCGCCGGCCGCCGTAAACGTCTGGGTGGTCCCCGAGATCATCGTGAGGAGGATGGGCGAGATCTCGATCGAGGAGGGGAGGATCTTGTAGCCGGTCGAGAGGGTCTTGAGTACCTGCAGGTTCCCGAAGTCGTCGTTCGCGTCCGCGAAGACGATCTGGTCCACCGAGCTCACGCTCGAGTTCGTGAATATGGTCTTCGCCCCGGGCACGGCGATGTACGCGTTGCCGTTGGCCGGCGTCGGGACTCCCTTCTTCACCGTCGAAACCACGGTCACCCCCGTCGAGTCGCGGAGCGTGATCTGGTCGTCGGCGAGGCTCGCGGAGCCGGCCGTGTAGAGGCCGGTCGCCGAGCAGGTGGCGCCGCCGCCGTTGACGCTCAGGGTGTAGGTGTAGGGGGTCGTCCCGCCGCCTGCCGCGAACTGATAGGAGATTCCCGGGAGCCAGCCGTCGAGCTGCGTGGGGCCGATGGTGAGGTTGCTGGGCATCGCGGTCGTGTAGAAGTAGAAGTAGCCCGTGGCGGTCGTGCTCGTGCAGGTCCCGTAGTTGTAGAAGTTGAAGTCCCAGGGCGTGAGTCCGCCGGCCGTGCCCGTCATGAGCGTCACGCTCGTGCCCGTCGCCGTCGAGCCGCCGTTCAGCGTGCACTGAGACGGGTTCGACGAGAACGCCCAGGTCCCGCTGTTCCCCGGACGGGCGTACGTCCGGTTCTCGTTCACGCGGTAGTGATAGGCGTAGTAGGGGATCGGGTAGGTGTAGCCGTAGAAGGTGTTCTGGTAGTCGTAGAGGTAGCAGATCCGGGTCTGGCCCGTCCCGTCGGAGAGGGTGACGGTCGCGACCGCGACCGAGCTGGTCGTCCCTCCGTTCGCCGTGTACGTGACGGTGGCGCCAGAGGTCCCCGACAGTGTCCCGGTCCCGTTCCGCGTCCAGGTGTAGGTGCCCGAGCCGCCGTAGGCCCGCAGCTGGCACGTCGAGCCGAGGTCCCCGCGGCAGTAGTAGTAGTAGCCCGGGTAGAGCGAGCTCTCGTAGCCGGGGGAGAGCGACAGGTTCCCGAAGGAGACCCCCCGGTAGCTCACCACCGCGTCCACGAACTGCTGAGGGACGGCCGAGTCCCGCACGCGCACGACGGCGGAGCCGCTCCCGGTGGACGGGGCCGTGTAGACCCCGGTGGCCATGGTGCCCGAGCCGGAGAGGATGGAGAACGTGTAGGGGGTGATCCCGCCGGTCGCCTGGAACGCGACCGTGGTGCCGTTCAGGAGGTTCGTGACCTTGGAGGGGTGAATCTTGACCGTGACGGACGAGGAGTGCCACTTCTCGCCGATGAAGACGAGGATGTTGCGCTCGTTCAAGCTCCGGAGCGAGCCGCCGTCGTCAATCGAGACGTTCCCGAGCGGCGCCTGGCGCTGGAGTTGCGGGACCCCGGTGATGTTCCCGGGCGGGATCGTCCCCTGACCGAGGACCCGGAGCGTGCTCTCCTCGCCGGCCGTGTTGTTGATGGCCAGGTCGTAGGTGGCCCCGCCCGTCACCTGCAGGTTCCCGTTCACGTCCACGACCCCGATCGAGCCATCGGCGGGCATGTTCGTGGGGCGCTTCCTCTGGGTGAACGCCACGCCGGACGAGAGGAAGAGGTTGCCGCCCCCGCCGTTCACGACCGCCCGGTTCCCCTTCACCGACATCGCGACGTTGTCCAGGCTCCACGAGGTCGTGAGTCCCCCGACGGTCAAGTTCGTCGGGTTCGAGATGAGGATCGTGCTCGCGCCCCACTGGTACTGGTCGAGGCCGACCTGGGCCGAGTGGAGTCCCCAGGCACTGCCCGGGTTCCCGCCCGACGCGCTGAAGAGGAAGGAATCGTAAGCCGCCACGCCACCCTGATGGATGAGCGTGGAGTTGGTCATGGTCCAGCCGGCCGTGTCCGTCCCCGCCGTCGCCCCCCCCGCCGTCCCGGCCCACCGGGACTCGGGGAGCGAGGCGTTCCCGCCGCCCGCGGCCGACTGGACCAACACGATCGGGAAGCCCGTCGCGCCGTGGTTCCCGGACTGCGTCACGAGGCCCGCCGACGGGCCCGGGACGGCGAAGCTCTGGTCCAGGAAGTCGAGGGACTGGCCGATCTGCAGCGTGGCGTTCGTCGGGTTCGGGGGCGTGGCCGGGACCTGGATGTCCACGCGGGCCGTTCCCCCGATCGCGAAACCGCCGATGACCCAACAGGTCGGCGCGGCCCCGTTCTGGAGCGCCACGGGGACCTGCGGCTCGCTGTAGATGTTCAGCCGCGCGTCGCCGATCATGCTCACGCTCGCGCCGATGGCGATCGAGCCCCGCGAACCCGTCGGGATCTCGACGATGGCGCTGCGGCCCCAGGTGTTCACCGCGCCGGCCGTGACCCGGAACTGCGGCCACGTCCCGATGTTCGCGGTCCCCGTCCCGTCCCCCACCGTGAGCCGCGTCACGGGGTTGCTGATGATGATCGGCGTGAACCTGAGGTTGGTTGTCGGCTCCGTCGCCCATGCCGGCGAGAACGTCCCGTAGATATAGGCGTTCACCCCCGCCTGGTCCTCGAGCCCGGTCGTGAAGGAGAGGGCGGTCGTCCGCCACGTCGTCCCCGACGTGGGCGATCCGAAGTGCATCTCGATCACGTTGCTGCCCTCGACCAGGTGGACCTGGTAGATCTTGCGGTAACCTACCGAGAAGGAGTCCTCGCAGTTCCACTCCACGACGAAGTGGCGGTTGGGGGACGTTCCGATGGTCGCGTAGCGCACTCGCTGTCCCGTCGCGGCGAGGTTCTGGTAGTAGGAGCCGCCCGCGATGACGCCGTTCGGGTCGGAGGTGCTCGGCATCCAGAGCCAGGGGAAGGAGCTCGTGTACGAGTTGAGCACCCCCATCCAGCCGTTGATGCTCACCCAGACCCTCGTGTAGTTCGTCCCGAAGAAGTTGAACGTGAAGGGGATCGTCACCTGGCTCGGCGACTGGTTGTAGTTGATCACGCTGCTGCTGTAGGCCCAGAGGTCCGTCCCGCTCGAGAGGGCCGTCATGCCCTTCGTGAAGGTCGTCTGGTTGTAGGTGACGGTGTTGAAGCCCGGGTCCCCGACGCCGAGGGGCCCCTGCGACATCAGCCGGTAGCCGTTCAGGACCAGGCTCCCGTTCAGCTCGACGCGGTTCTCGAACGAGAACATCTCGAGGTTCGAGGCGAGCCGGTAGTTCCCCCAGATGTAGGTCCGCGGGAGCGCATCCAGGCTCGCCGTGAACGGGGCCGAGTCTATGTTGATCGAGGCGGCCTGCGTGAGGTTGTAGGGGCTCGCGAGGGTCCCGCCGCGCAGGATCAGGCAGATCCCGGAGGTCGCGTCGCCGTTCGCGCCGCTATGGCTGTGGACCCAGGCGTTGCCCGAGTGGCCGATGTTGTTCCACCCCCAGGAGAACCCGCCCATCTGCTGGGACGTGCGGCTCGTGATCGAGGAGCCGTCCGTGTGGACCGGCCCGTTCGCCTCGTAGAAGGTCGTGGAGTTCACCTGGTTGTGGATCAGGCCCCGGTTCAGGATCGAGTAGCCCGTGGGGCCGATTCCCGTGCAGACGATGCCGCACTGGAACGTGCCGTTGGTCGGGTTGTAGCGCTGGATCCGCCCGCCCGCCCGCACCTCGAGGGAGCGGATGGTGTACGTCATCCGTACCGTCGTGTTCCCGAACTCCACGACGTGGCCGGCGGCGATGATCACGTCGTCGGTGGAGGTCGGGGCGCCGCTCGGCGACCAAGTGTTGCTGGTGTCCCACCAGCCGCTGGCGTTCGAGATCTTGGTCGCGGCGTCAGCCGCGCCGGCCGACGCGAGGAGCGCCACGCCGGAGATGGCGGACTTGCAGAGCCACTTTCGGACGGGATACGTCATGAGACACCTCTTCCCCTTACGGGGCAGACTTAGGCAGCGCACCCAGATGACAGCGCCCGAGCCGCGCAAATACCTCTCCTACAGCCCCGGTTTTCACGAGTCAATCGCCTCCCGCGGGGCGCGAGTCCGGACTCTGTAACACACCACAGGACAATAGGTTGCTTCCGCCCTGCGGGCCCTCAGCGAGTCATTCGCCTTTACCGTCTGCGGGAGCCACTTGTGCGCGTAAACTGGCGGCTACGATTGCGAGAGGAGAGTATCCATCGGATCCACTCCCGGGCCTCCCGCGATGCGAAACCCGACCGGAAGACTCGGGGTTCCATCTGCGGGTCGGTGTCATCCGGCCCGAGGAGGTTCCATGAGCGGGCTCCACCGTTCCTCCCTGGTCCTCGGGTTCGGCTTGGCGGCCGTCGTCGGCGGGCTCGGCTTCGCGCCCTCGGCGCCGGGCGGCGACGACAAGCTCGATCCGGCGCTCACGCCGGCCGAGATAGACCGGCTCCTCGCCGAGAAGTGGACCGCGGCCGGGCTCACGCCGTCGGCCCAGGCCGGTGACGAGGACTTCCTCCGGCGCGTGACGCTCGACCTCACGGGCACGATCCCGAGCCTCGAGGAGACCGAGGCGTTCATCGCGGACAAGAACCCCGAGAAGCGCACGGCCTTGGTCGAGAGGCTCCTGGCGAGCGCCGCGTTCGCGGACCACTGGGCGGCCGTCCTCGAGAAGGTCTTCACGGGCCGAGCCCGGGCGAAGTACATGGACCGGCCTTCGTTCCGGGCCTTCTTCCGCGACCGGTTGGCCGAGGGCGCCGGCTACGACCGCATCGTCCGCGAGATGCTCACCGCCACCGGCGACTCGCGCGAGGTGGGCGCGACGAACTACCTCGTCCGCTACGAGGCGAAGCCCGCCGACGTCGCGGGCCACACGAGCAAGTCGCTCTTCGGGATCCAGATCCAGTGCGCCCAGTGCCATAACCACCCCTACGAGAAGTGGACCACCGAGGACTTCAAGGGCTTCGCGGCATTCTTCGGGCAGACTCGGCCCGAGCCGGTGAAGGAGCCCAACCCCCGAGACCCGAAAGACATGCGGGTGGTCTCGTTCCGGATCGAGGACGGCCTGGGCGACAAGTTCGACCGGTTCAAGAAGCTCGACAAGGCCAACCCCAAGGCGGCGAGCCGGATGATGGAGAAGGCCATGGAGAAACCCGAGATCAAGGAGCGGCTCATGTACGCCATCGCCCAGCCCCGTTATCTCGGGACCGCCACCCCCGTCTCGCTCGACGGCCGCACGCGCCGTCAGGCGTTCGCCGACTGGGCGACGAGCGGGACGAACCCCTACTTCGCGAAGGCCGCCGTCAACCGGATCTGGGGCGCGTTCTTCGGCCGCGGGATCGTCCATCCCGTGGAAGACATGGGGCCGCGCCACCCCGCCAGCCACCCGGACCTGCTGGACCGGCTGGCGCGGGACTTCGTGCAGCACGGGTACGACCTCCGCCACACGATGAGGCTGCTCGTCTCGACGAAGACCTACGGGCTATCGTCGGCCCCGAGCGAGAACAACGAGGGGGACGACAAGCTCTTCTCACGGGCGCTGGTGCGGTCGCTCGCACCCGAGCAGGTGTTCGCCTCGGTGTTCCAGGCGACGGAGCTGGACAAGCGCGAGGACGTCCGAAGGGCGCGCGGGCTCTACCTGATGCAGGCGGGAAAGGCGCTGGCCCAGTTCATCCAGACCTTCGACGACGACGAGATGATGGAGGAGGAGAACTTCGAAGGCACGATCCCCCAGGCCCTGCTCATGCTCAACGGAAAGCTCGTCACGGAGAGCGTCGCGCCGAAGGAGGGGACGAACCTGCACACGATCCTGACGGGCCCGGGCGACGCGGCCAGGAAGATCGAGAGGATCTTCCTCGCGACTCTCGTCCGCAAGCCCACCGCGGCCGAGCTGGAGAGGTGCCGGAAGTACGTCGAGGACGATCCCCAGGCGAAGATCGAGGCCTTCAAGGACATCACTTGGAGCCTGATCAACACGACGGAGTTCATCGTCAACAGGTAGGCAGTTCACGGTTCACGGTCGAGGAGGGAAAGATGGGCGATTGCGCGGGATGCGGGCCGGGGTCGGGCGGGGTCGGGGAGAGCTTCCTCCTCTCTCGCCGCGGGTTCCTCGGCGGGACGATGGGGACGGGGCTCTCGCTGCTGTTTTCCCAGATGCCCTTCGCGCAGGTCCTCGCGCAGGACGCGCCGAAGATCCTGCCGGCGACGGCCGACTCGTGCATCCTCCTCTGGATGGCGGGCGGCCCCTCCCAGCTCGACACGTTCGACCCGAAGCCGGGTCGCCCCACCGGCGGGCCGATCCAGACTGTGCCCACGTCGGTCGCGGGCGTAGAGCTCTCCGAGCACCTCCCAAAGATCGCCGCGCAGATGAAGCACCTCGCGCTCATCCGCTCGATGACTAGCAAGGAGGGCGACCACCAGAGGGCCCGCTACTACGTCCACACCGGCCACCCGCCCGAAGCCACGGCCGCCCACCCGAGCCTCGGCGCGATCGTCGCCCGCCACCGCGGGAACCCCGACTTCGACCTTCCGAACTTCGTGAGCATCGGGGGCGGCTCGGTCGGCGGCGGATACTTCGGCCCCGACAACAACCCCTTCGTCGTGCAGCGCCCGGGCGCTCCGATCGAGAACCTGAAGGCCCCCGTGGGGGACGCCCGGCTCGAGAGGCGGCTCAAGCTCCTCGAGGACCTCGAACAGCGGTTCGCCGGAGCCCGCGCGACCGAGCCCGTCGAGGCCCACGAGGCGATGTACGCGAAGGCCGTCCGAATGATGCGCTCCCCGATGATCGAGGCCTTCGACGTGTCGAAGGAGCCCGAGGAGGTGAAGGCCGCCTACGGGAAGACGCCGTTCGGCACCGGCTGCCTCATGGCGCGGCGGCTCATCGAGAAGGGGGTGAAGTGCGTCGAGGTGGTGCTGAACGGCTGGGACACGCACGACGACAACTTCAACCGGGTGAAGACTCTCTGCGGGGCGCTCGACCCCGCCTACGCGACCCTGCTCACCGACCTCGACTCGAAGGGCCTGCTCAAGCGCACCCTCGTGATCTGGATGGGCGAGTTCGGCCGCACGCCCAAGATCAACGACCGGGGCGGGGGCGGCCGCGACCACTTCCCGAAGGCGTGGTGCTCGGTGCTCGCGGGCGGCGGGATCCGGGGCGGCCAGGTGATCGGGAAGACCGACGCCGACGGCCAGGAGGTCGCCGATCGGCCCGTCACCGTCCCCGACCTCTTCGCCTCCCTCTGCCGCGCCTTCGCCGTGGACCCGGGCCAGGTGAACCACGCGGGCCCGCGGCCGATAAAGTTGGTGGAGAAGGGGACGCTGGTGAAGGAGCTGTTTGCGTAGGCCCGGGCGGCCGCCGTGTAAGATAGCGGCATGAGCGAGGGGCCCCAGGGGGGCGCGATCCCGGGACCGGCGGCGGAGGCTCGATCCGAGGCGCTCCCGCCGCCCGAGGAGCGCGAAGTCCACCTCCGCGATTACCTCGCGGTGCTGCGGAAGCACCTCCCGGTGCTCGCCGCGGTCGTCGTCGTCGCGGTGGGGGCCACCGCCGCGGTCACGTTCCGGCAGACGCCGATCTATCGGGCGACGGCCCAGCTCAACATCCGCCGCGACCCGCCGCCGGGCGGGGGGCTCGAGAGCACCTGGGCCTGGATCACGACGCAGCGCGAGCACATGGAGACCCAGAACAAGCTCATGCGCTCGCGCGCCGTCGCGCGGACCGCGATCGAGAGCCTCCGGCGGCTCGGGAAGCTCCCCGCGGCGGCCGCCGGCGCCTCCGACGACCGGCACGCCCTCGACGCCTTCCTCGCCGGCGTCGAGGTCCGTGCCGTGAAGGACAGCTTCCTCGTGAACGTCTCCTACGTGGGCCCCGACCCCGCCGAGTGCGCGCGCAACGCGAACGCCGTCGTGGACGCCTTCATCGAGGAATCGGCGGCGCGCCAGACGAACACCGCGCAGGAAAAGATCCAGAAGATCCGGGAGGAGCTGCCCCGCGCGCAGGAGCGGCTCCGGGCCGCGCAGGAGAGCCTCCAGAAGTTCCAGGAGCAGAACGAGGTGCTCAACTTCGAGGACTACCGGCGGCTCACCCAGGCGAACCTGGCGAAGCTCCACTCGACGCTGGTGGACGTGCAGAGCTCCCGCCGGGTCGCCGAGTCGCGCCACCTCTCCGTCTCCCGGATCCGGGCGGACGGGGGGGACCTGACCGGGCTCCCGAGCGTCGCCGAGAGCCGGGTGCTCGAGAACTACCGCCACCAGGAGATCCTCCTCGAGCAGGAGCGGCTCGCCCTCGCCGGCCGCTTCAAGGCCGACCACCCCTCCGCGCGCGCCGTCGAGGAGAAGCTCGCCGCCGTGCGCGAGAAGATCCGCGGGGAGCTCTCGGGGATCGTGCGGCGGATCGAGACCGAGTTCGAGGAGCGGAAGTTCCAGGAGCAGGATCTCGAGAGGGGGATCGAGCGCGAGCGGTCGGCGCTCCGGGACCTCGAGCGGAAGGCCAAGGACCACGACCTGATGCAGGGCGAGGTGACGCGCGCCAAGAGCGACTACGACTCCCTCGCCGAGCAGCAGAACCAGATCCAGCAGAGCTCCAGCGTGAACCTGAACTCCGCCACGGTCGTGGACCGGGCCGAGGTGCCCGAGTTCCCGGTGAAGCCCGACCCGGCGCTGAACCTGATGCTCGCGGGGCTCCTCGGGATCGTGGGGGGCGTCGGGCTCTCGTTCCTGCTCGAGTACCTGGACGACCGGCTCCGGACGGCCGAGGAGGTCGAGCGCGCCCTGGGGCTCCCCGTGATCGGCGGGGTCCCTCGGTTCAGCGAGGGGGCGAGCGACGAGGAGCACGACCTCGTGACCTTCGCGGACCCGAAGGCCGGCGCCTCGGAGAGCTTCCGGGCCCTGCGGACGGCGCTCCTCTTCTCGCCCTCGGCCCGGGCCGCCCGCCACCTCGTCGTGACGAGCGCGGCGGCGGGGGAGGGCAAGACGGTCGTCTCGACGAACCTCGCGATCGCGCTGGCCCAGGGCGGGGGCCGGGTCCTCTTGCTCGAGGCCGACCTCCGGCGCCCCCGGGTCGCGAAGACGTTCGGGATCGCGCCGACGCCCGGCCTCGCCGACCTCCTCGCCGGCCGGGCCCCGATCGAGGGCGCGCTCCGCACGACCAAGGTCGAGAACCTCACGGTCCTGCCGGCCGGGACGATCCCCGAGAACCCGTCGGAGCTGCTCGGGACGGCGGCCATGGCGGGGCTCCTCCGGGACCTCTCCCGGCGCTACGACCGGGTCGTCGTGGACACGCCACCGGTCCTCGTCGTGACGGATCCGTGTGTCGTCGCGGCGCTGGCCGACGCGACGGTGCAGGTGGTCTCCGCGCGCCAGGTCTCCCGCTCGGTCGCGCGGCGCGGGGCCGAGGCGCTGCGGCGGGTGGGGGCGCGGGTCGTGGGAGCCGTGCTCACGAAGGTCCCGGCGGGGTCGCGCGAGTACGGCGACTACGCCTACTACTACTACGCGGGCGCCGCGGACGCCCGTCGCGAGGGCGCGGGGACCGCGGAGCCGCGCGGATAGCGGGTGTCCCTGCACCCGGCGGCCCGGGCGCTGCTCGCCGCGCTGCTCGCGGCCCTCCCGTGGCCCTACGGCGGGGTGACGGGGACGGGCGAGGCGATCCTCCTCGGGGGGGTGGGGCTCCTCCTCCTCCTCTGCGCGGGGGAGGCGCTCCTCGGGCCCCCGCTCCCGACTCCCGGAGGTCGGGCCGGACGGGTCGCGGTCGCCGCGGCGGCGACGACGGCCGCGTGGGCCCTCCTCGGGGCCGCGCCGCTCCCCCGCGGGCTGGTCGGGTCGCTCTCGCCCGCGGCGCTCGCGTGGCGTGCGCCCGAGCCGCTCGGGCCCGCGGACCCCGTGTTCCTCTCGCTGGCGCCTGACGCGACGGCGGCCGCCGGGGTCCGCGGCCTCGCCTTCGCGGGGCTCCTCTGGGCGACGCTCCGCGTCGTCCGCCGGAGCCGGGACGGGCTCGCGGTCCTCCTCCCCGTCGGGCTGGGGGGAGCCGCCATCGCGGCCTACGGACTGCTCTCGTACCTCGCCGGGGGCGCGCCGTTCCACGCGCCGGGGCCGGGCGACTCGGCGCCTCTCCTCGCGCGGCGGGCCCACGCGCCCTTCGTGAACGCGAACCACCTCGCCGCCGCCTGCGCCGCCGCGATCCCGTGCCTGCTCGCGCTCCTCGCGAGCCGGCGGCGCGCGGCCCCGCGGCTCGGCGAGGGGGGGGCGGCCCCGGGGGCCGGTCCGCGGGTGCTGCTCCTCGGCGCGCTGCTCGGGACGGCGGGGGCGCTCGCCGCGACGCTCTCGCGGGGAGGGGCGGCCGCGGCGCTCTTCGGGGCGGGCGCCTACGCGCTGCTCGCGAGCCGCGCGGGACCGCGCAGGACCCTCCTCCTCCTCGGGCTCGCGCTCGCGCTCGCGGGAGCATTCACGGTCGCCTTCGGGCTCGACCCGCTCCTCTCGCGGTGGTCGCTCGCGGGAGGGGACGCCGCCTCGCGGGCCGCCTCGTGGCGTATGGCTCTCCGGATCGCGGCGGAGTTCCCCCTCACGGGGGCGGGGGCGGGCTCGTTCGGGGACGTGTCGCCCGCGGTCCAGCCCCCGGACGTCCCGGGGGCCTTCGACGCCGCCCACTGCGACCCGCTCGACCTCCTCGCCGGCTGCGGGGTCCCCGGGCTAGCGCTCGGGGCGGCGGCCGTGCTCGTCGTCCTCGCCCGCGCGTTCGGGCCGTGGCCCGAGGGACTCCGCTCGGCCCGCGTCGCGGCGGCGGCGGCGGGCGCGGGGGGGCTCCTCGCGCTCCTCGTCCACTCGGGCGTGGACTTCCCGCTCCAGATGCCGGCGCTGGCGGCCTGGGCGGCCGCGCTCGCGGGGCTCGCGCTCGCCTCGCTCACCCCGCCCGACGGCGTCGAGCGCGAGGGGGACCGTCCGGAGATGCCCGACTGGAAGAGGAGGATCGCACTGTGAGGTCCGGCGAGGGAGGGGTCTCGCGGGTCCTCTCCGGCGCAGCGACGATCGGGATCGTCTTCGGGGGGGCGGCCCTCGTCGAGCGCGCGGCGGCGGCCGTGGTGCGGGAGCGGGCCCGCGACGCCGCGCGCGACGCCGCCGCGGGCCGGGCGCCGCCGGCCGCTCTCGAGGCCGCCGCGCGGACTTCCGGGGACCCGGTCGTGCTGGCCCTCTCGGGGCGCCACCTCGCGCGGGCAGGTCGGGCGGAGGAGTCCCGAGAGGTCCTTGCCCGCGCGGTCGCCCGCCGGCCCCTCGACGCCGAGGCCCGGCTTCGGCTCGCGGGGCTGCTCGCCGCCGCGGGACGCGACGAGGAGGCCGCGGCGCACGTCGCCTCCGCCGCCCGCGTCGCGAGGAACCACCCGGCGCTCCTTCTCCACGCGGGCGTCTCCCGGCTGGCCGCCTGGCGCGCGACCGGCGACCTCGCCGCGCTTCGGGAGGCCGCCCGCCACTTCCGCGACGCCGTCGAGCGCGAGCCCCGGCTCCTGCGGGACCTCCGCGAGCCCCTCGGGCCGGCCCTCGCGGGGTCGGCGAACCTCCGCGCGCTCCTGCCCGGGACGGCGGCCGCCTGGCGCCAGGCGGGGGACCTCTTCGCGGCGGAGGGGGACTGGGAGTCGGCGGCGGCCGCCTACGCCGAGGCCTCGCGCGGCGGCGAGGCGACGTCGCAAGCCGTCGCCCGGGCGGTCGCCCTCTGGCGCGCGGGCGACGCGGCGGGAGGCGCGGCGGCCCTCGACTCGGCGGTCCGGTCCGCGCCCGACCGGCCGGAGCGCGATGGGGCGCTCGCCGCGGCCTCCTCGGCGCTCGCGGCGGTCCGGGCCGGGGCCGAGGGAGAGGATCTCCTCGCCGGGTGGGTCGCCGCCTGGCCCGCCGACGTCCCTCCGCGCGCGGCGCAGGTCCGGTTCCGGCTCGCGACGGGCGACGTGCGCGGGGCTCTCGCCGCGCTCGCCGAGATGCCGCCGGCCGCGGTCGAGGACCCCGACGTCCTCGACCTCCGGGCCGACGCGTCTCTCCGCGCCGGCCAGCGGAAGGCCGCCGAGGGATACCTCCGCGACGCCGTCCGGCGGGACCCGGGCTCGGCCGCGCGCTGGCTCCGGCTCCTCGCGCACCTCGAGGCGGAGCGGCGCCTGGACGAGGCGCTCGCCGAGGCCGACCGGGCCCTCGGGCTCCTCCCGGGCGACCCGAAGATCCGGGAGGCGCGGGCGCGCATCCTCGAGGCGGCGGTGAAGGGGAGGCGGTGAGCGGGGCTTGACCTGGTAGCCACGAATGATCATGATATGGCCATGAGAACTTCTCGGAGGACGGGCATCGGTATCGCCGCTTTCAAGGCGCGCATGGGGCGGTATCTCAGGGCCGTCCGGGCCGGGCACCCGATCGTGCTCCTCGATCGCGAGGCCCCGGTCGCGCGCGTCGTACCCTACCCGCCGTCAGGACCGCGCCTCGCGATCCGCGGGCCAACCCGGGCCCCGCGGGACGTCCGGCTCCCGCCGCCCCTGCCCCGGCGGGTGGACAGCCTCGCCGCGCTCCGCGCCGACCGGGAATCGGGCCATGAACGCCTATCTTGACTCGTCCGTCCTCCTGCGCCTCGTCCTCGGAGAGCCCCGCAGGCTCCGCGAGTGGCGCGGCTACGACCGCCGTGTGACGAGTGAGTTGGCGCACGTGGAGTGCCTCCGCACTCTCGACCGGCTCCGTCTCGAGGGACAGCTCGGCGACGAAGACCTCGCCGAGCGCCGCGAGGCGTTCGACCGGCTCCTCGAGGCAGTCGAGATGGTCGAGCTCAGTCGCACGATCCTCCTCCGCGCCTCGGAGTCCTTCTCCGTAGTCCTCGGGACCCTCGACGCGATCCACCTCGCGACGGCCCTCGCCTGGCAGGCCGACCAGCAGGCACCCCTCCTGATCGCGACCCATGACCGCCAGCAAGCCCGCGCCGCGCGCGCACACGGCCTGCGAGTCGTGGGGACCTGACGGGTCCTCAGCGCTCGTCCAGCTCCCTCAGCAGCGCCGCCGGGTCCGCCTCGTCGGGCATCCGGAGGTCCCCGCGCGGGGAGAGCGAGACGGTCCCGACCTTCGGGCCCGGCGGGAGGCACGTGCGCTTGAACTGGTTCCGGTAGAAGCGCTCGAGGAAGACGCGGAGCCACTTCCGGACCTCTTCGCGAGAGTAGTCGCCCGCGAACGCGCGCTCGGCGAGCGCCAGCACCTTCCGCGGGCCCGAGCCGTTCCGGAGGTGGTGGAAGAGGAAGAAGTCGTGGAGGACGAAGGGGCCGATCGCGCCCTCGGTGGACTGGATCCCCTCGGCCGTCGGCGGGAGGAGCTCGGGGGAGATCGGCGTGGCGAGGACTCTCTCCAGCACCTCGCGGACGCCCGCATCCGCCAGGTGCCGCGCGTACCACGAGACGAGGTGGTGCACGAGGGTCTTCGGGACCGAGACGTTCACGGCGTAGCCCGCCATGTGGTCGGCGTTGTACGTGCACCAGCCGAGGGCCAGCTCCGAGAGGTCGCCCGTCCCGACGACGATGCCCTTCTCCCCGTTGGCCAGGTCGAAGAGGACCTGAGTCCTCTCGCGGGCCTGGGCGTTCTCGTAGACGAGGTCCTGCCGTTTCGGGTCATGGCCGATGTCCCGGAAGTGCTTCTCGACGGCCTCCCGGATGGGGATCTCGCGAAAGGTGGCCCCGAGCTTCCCGGCGAGCGCCCCGGCCGAGCCGCGCGTGCGCTCGGTCGTGCCGAAGCCGGGCATGCTCACGGCGAGGACCGTCGAGGCCGGGCGGCCGAGGCGCTTCGCCGCCTCGACCGCGACGAGGAGCGCGAGGGTGGAGTCGAGCCCTCCCGACACGCCGACCACGGCCGTCGCCGCCCCTGCGCTCGCGAGACGCGTCGCGAGCCCGGCCGACTGGATCGAGAGGATCTCGCGGGCCCTCTCGTCCACGGTCGCCGGGTCGTCCGGGACGAACGGGGTCTTCGCGAACGAGCGCCCGAGGTCCGCGAGCCTCGGCGGCGCTCCCAGTCGCTCCACCGTGTACCCCTCGCGCGGAACGGGCGACGTGCCGAAGGTCATGTTCCGCGCGCGCTCGTGGAGGAGTCTCTCGACGTCCACGTCCGAAAACGTCATCCACCCCGCGGCCTCGAACCGCGGCCCCTCGGCGAGGAGGACCCCGTTCTCCGCGACGAGGGCGTCGCCCCCGAAGACGATGTCCTTCGTGGACTCGCTCGGCCCGCAGGAGACGTAGGCGTAGCCCGCGAGCAGCCGCGCCGACTGCTGCCGCACGAGGTCGCGGCGATACTCGCTCTTGGCGACGCCTTGGTTGCTCGCGGAGAGGTTCAGCAGGAGGTTCGCCCCGGCGAGGGCGTGCGCGCTGCTCGGCGGGACCGGCGCCCAGAGGTCCTCGCAGACCTCGATGCCGAGCACGAGCCGACCCATCTCGAAGAGCTGTCGCGGCGAGAGCCGGAACTCCCCGAGGACGTCGTCGGCGACCCGCGCGTCCAGGTGCCCCCCCGGCACGAACCAGCGGCGCTCGTAGAACTCGCCGTAGTTCGGGAGGTGGCTCTTCGGGACAGCCCCCCGGACCTTCCCCCGATGGAGGACGAACGCGACGTCGTAGAGCCGGCCGTCGGGCGTCCGCCACGGCGCGCCGACGACGAGCGCGAGCGGGAGGGGCGCCGACTCCTCCGCGAGCCGGCCGAGCGCGCGGCGGGCGCCCGCGAGCAGGGCCTCCGACTGGAAGAGGTCCTCGCACGTGTAGCCGGTGACCGACAGCTCAGGGAAGAGCGCGACCGAGGCGTCCTTCTCGGCCGCCCGGCGGGCCCACGCGAGGATCTCGTCGGCGTTCCTCTCGGGATCGGCCACGTGGACCCGCGGGGCGATGGCCGCGATCCGGTGGAAACCGTGGACGGTCCAGTCGGCCGATCCGCCTCCCCCGTCCCCGTCCGGGTGACCGGAACCGCCCCGCCGCCGGGGAGACCGCCCGGGCGGCCCGGGCCGAGGCGAGGGACCCGAGGTGCGCACGAGGGGATTATCGGGGAGGGGGAGGGGAGAGGGAATCCGGGGGGGGGCCTCGGGCGCAGGGTCGGACGGGCGCGCGGGACCCGGCCTCGGCCCCGCAGCAGCCCGACCCGCCCGCGCGTAGATCCCGGTGGAGCCCCATGAACTGCGCCCGTTTCCAGGAAGTCCTCCCTCTCCTGCTCCTCCGCGAGGCCGGACCGGAACTCCTCGTCGAGGCGAAGGTCCACGCCGGGGGCTGCCCGGCCTGCGGCGCCCTCCTGGCCGGCGAGCGGGCGCTGGACGAGACCCTCGCGAGGGCGGCCGCCGCCGAGGCCGTTCCCCCCGGACTCGAGGCGCGCGCGCGACGGGCCCTCGGCCGCGCGGCGGGCCCGGCGCCCGTCCTCCGACTCCTCGCCTCGGCCGCGGCGATCCTCCTCCTCGCCGCCGGGGCGGGGTCCGTGCTCCTCGCGCCCGCCCCCGCCGAGGCCGACGAGATCCTCGCCGCCGCGGCCGCGCTGCACCGGGGGGTCGTGCGGGCCGACCTCCCCCCGTGATGAGCGGCGCCCGAGGCGGTCGGCGACCGCCTGCCTCGAGACCTGCCGCTCCGGGAGCTGACCTCGAGCCTCGCGCGGCGCGGCTACCGGCTGGCCGCGGGCGCCTCGGGCGACGCTCCGGCCCGCGGGGCGGCCCAGCTCACGTTCCGCCGGCGGGACGTCCTGCTCACGTGCCTCATGCTGCGGGACCCGGGGACGGCGCTCCCGGAGTCGGCCCGGCGGCGCGCGGGGGACAGAGCCTACTGGGCGTGGCGCGCGGAGGGGCTCTCCCACGTCGTCCAGAGGCGGCCCGACGGGCGGCTCTGCGTGCTCACGGCCGCGCTCCCGGAGCAGGACCTCGCGGACCTGGTCGTCGGCGCGGACGCCGGACGCGCCGCTCCCCGGGCTTCCACCCGCTCGCTGCGCCTCCGGGTGGCGGGGATGAGCTGCAGCCTCTGTGCCGGCGTGGCCCGCGCGGCCCTCGAGGCCTCCCCCGGGGTCGCGCGCGCGGTCGTCTCCTATCCGGACGGCACCGCCGTCGTGGATCTCGCGGACGGCGCCGATCCCGCGACGGTCCGCGAGGCGCTCGCGCGGGCGGGGTTCGACGCCGAGGAGTCGCGGTGAGGCTCGCGGGCGTCCTCGCGCTCCTCCTGGCGGCGGCCGGCACGGCCGCCGCGCACGAGCCGATCCACGGCGTCGGCCCGAACACGCTCTGGCGGGGCGGAACCGCCGTCGAGCTCGAGTTCGAGGCGGGTCTCATGGAGACCCTCCGCCACGGAAGCCACCGCGCCGGCGACCCCTCGCGCGGGGCCGAGCAGGAGGGCATGGTCGCACTCCACCTGGCGCACGGGGTCACGCAGGACCTGCTCGTCTTCACGGCCCTCCCCCTGGCGTTCGCCCGCGAACGGGAGGACGGCGATTCGGAGTGGTCGCTCGGGGCGGGGGACGTGGAGCTGGGGGCGAAGTGGCGGTTCTGGCGCCGGCAGACTCCCGGGCGAGCCCTGATGGGCGCCGCGCAGGTCGCGGTCAATCTCCCGACGGGGCGCGTGAGCACGGATCCCCCCCTCGGATCGGGGAGGCCCTCCGTCGAGCTGGCCCTCGCCGCCGCCCGGGACGCGCTCGACTTCTACCTCTGGGGGGACGTCCGGGTGCAGCTCCCGGTCCCCGGCCGTCGCGACCGGGTGGGTTTCGGCGCGGGGGCCGACGCCGCGTTCGGGCTCCGGGCCTGGCTCCCCGAGTACCGGGGAACGGACCTCGTCTTCCTCCTGGAGGCCGGCGTGTGGGGAGAGACGCCCGGCACCCACCGGGGCGACCTCGAGGACGACTCGGGCGGCGCGTGGGCGTGGGCGGGCCCGGGGATGCTCTTCTTCTGGGACCGGTTCGAGGCGAAGCTGGGCGTGCGGGTCCCCCTCTGGCGATGGTCGCGCGGGCGGCAGAGGATGGAGGACGTGGGGCTCGCGGCGGGAGTCGGGGTGATGTTCTAGGGAGGAGGACAGAATGCGCGCAGCTCTCTGGACGGCAGTCGCGGCGGCGGCCCTCGCGTCGGGCCCGGCCTGTTCACCCGGGCCGGTCCGGCACGACCGGCCCCACACGCATGAGACGACCGGGCATACCACGTGGAGCCTCGTCGTCTCGGGCGCGACGTGAGGCACCTGAAGCATCGGCCTCGAAGAGGCCCTGCGGCGCCTGGACGGCGTCGAGACGTTCGCGATGGATCTCGGGACCGGGACGGTGCGGCTCGGGGTGCGGGCGGGCGCGACCCTCGGCGAGGAGGCCGTCCGCGAGGCGGTCGAGAGCGCCGGGCTCGAACTGAAGGAGATGAGACCGCCGGCGGCGGCGGGGGGCGGCGGGTAAGATCGGCCGCGTGGACGCGCCGGAGCCCGAGGCTTCCGATCTCGGAACCTGGTCCGACGGGGACCTGCTCGGGCTCCTCGCTGCGCGGGGGTTCCCGGCGACGCTCGACGCGTTCGTCGTGGAGGCCCGCGCGGCGGGCGACCCCGACGTGTTCCTTGCCGCGCGGCTCCCCGAGGGGAGCGCCGATCGTGAGCGAGCCTGGCTGGCGGGCCGGGAGCTCCTGCGCCGCCACGCGCCGGACGCGGTCCCGTTCGAGGAGCTGTTCGCGGAGGCCGAGGAGCTGGGGCGGGCCTGGGCGCAGGACCAAGGCGACGCGCCGGGCTTCCTGGACCGCTGGCTCGCGGCGACCCGGGCGGTCCTCGCCGCGGCGCCCGCGGCCCGGCGGGATCCGGCCCGCGCCACGGACCTCCGGAAAGACGTCCGTTGGCTCTCGGAGGACGCGTCCGAGCTCGTCCAGGCCCTCGCCGACGCGGGGAGGATCGAGGAGGCCGAGGAGGTCGCGGTGGGGTGGGGGGAGCTGGCCGAGGACGCGTTCCTCCTCGCCTCCGCCGCGGTGCGACTCGCGGAGGCGGGCCGCGAGCCCGCCGCGCGCGACCTCCTCGCCCGCGCCGACCGCCTCGCCGGACGGGATCAGGTCACGCGCTGCGAGATGGCCGAGGCTCTCCTCCGGCTCGGGGACCGGGCGAGGGCCGTCTTGGAGTGGGAGCGGGCGGTGACGGACGCGGATGCCGACGACCGGGAGACCGCCCTCGACTACGCCACGGCCAGCATGGAGCGCCTCGGGCTCGCGGCCGAGGCGGCGAGGCTCGCCGCGGCTTGGGTCCCCCAGCCGGCCGAGGGCGGCGCCGCCCCGGGGCCGGAGCCTGTCCGAGCCTCCGTCTCGACCGGCCGGAACGACCCCTGCCCCTGCGGGAGCGGCCGCAAGTTCAAGAAGTGCTGCGGAGGCTGAGGGAGGCGACATGAGACTCCCGCGAGCCCTGGCGATCTTGCTCCTGTGCGCGGCGCTGCTGCCGAGTCCCGGCGGCGTGCGGGCCCAGGATCCAGCGCCAGCGGCGCCGAAGCCCCAGGCCGCGGGCGATCCCGACCCCGCCCTCAAGCGGGCGATCGCGGGCGCCCTCGGCTGGCTCAAGCGCCACCAGGAGCCCGACGGCTCCTGGTCCGCCATGGACTTCTCGAAGCGCTGCCTCTCCGGCCGCTGCTCGGGCCCGGCCGCCGACGCCGCCTACGGCCCGGGGCTGACGGGGCTCGCGCTCCTCGCCTTCCTGGCCGCGGGGAATTCCCTCGTGGCGGGCGAGAGCCGCGAACTCGTGAAGTGGGCCGTCGAGCACCTCGTGAAGTCCCAGGACGAGGAGGGGTGCGTGGGTGTTCGGACGAGGTCGGGCCACTGGATCTACGGCCACGCGATCGCCACGCGGGCCCTCGCGGAGACCTACGAACGTTCCGGGAGCCCCGAGAAGCTCCGGGAGCCGGTCGCGAAGGCGGTGAAGTTCCTCGTGGACGCGCGGAACCCGGATCGTGCGTGGCGCTACGGCGTGAAGCCCAAGGACAACGACACCTCCGTCACGGCCTGGGCCGTTGCCGCGCTCGACTCGGCCCGGACCGCGGGGTTCGAGGTCCCCGACGATTGCTTCGTGGGGGCGCTGAAGTGGGGGGAGGTCGCAACGATGAAGAAGTGGGGGAAGACGGGGTACACGCAGCAGGGCGACAACGGCGCGCGCCTTCCGGAGGCCCAGGCGTTCCTGCCGTCGGAGGCCATGACGGCCGCGGGACTCTCGATCCGCCTCGCCTGCGGGCAGAAAGGCAGCGACGATCCGGTCGTCCTCGGCGTGCGGCTCCTCATGAACCTGCCGCCGTTGTGGAAGCCGAAGGACGGGAACGACTTCTACTACTGGTACTACGGGACCGTGGCGCTCTCGAAGCTGGGGGGCGCGGAGTGGCGCACGTGGTCGAAGGCCCTGAAGGCGACTCTCCTGCCCAACCAGAGGAAGGGCGGGGAGCCGGAAGGCTCCTGGGACCCCTGCGATGCCTGGGGGACCGCGGGCGGGCGCATCTACTCGACGGCCATCAACGCGCTCACCCTGGGGATCTGCCAGCGGACGCCTCCGGGAGGGCCCAAGGCGCGCTGACTCGGTCGAACCTCGGGGCTGCGGGATACGTTCCTAGGAGGGCGGTCCCGCCCCCCGGGGCCCCGGGTCGCCGCTTCGCGCGGCGGAGGTGCTCGCTTGCGCGCTCCCTTCCTCGCTCTCGGCCTCGGTTCCCTCGTCCTCGCTCTCGGCCCCGGGTCGCTGTTCGCCCAGGACGCGCCCACGCCCGAGACCGCCGAGGCCGCCCGCGCCCGGGCCGCCGCCGACCTCGGGCGCCACTACGTCGTGGCGGCCGAGGCGAAGCTCCGCGAGGGGGAGGCCCTCCTCCGGGCCGGGCGGACCGAGGAGGGGCTCGGGGCGCTCCGGGAGATCACGAAGCTCCTCGAGAAGCACGAGGCGACGGTGCGGGTGCTCGGATCCGGCGCGTCTGCTCCGGCGCCGGCCGAGGTCGCGCCGCCGGGGCCGGCCACCCGCGGACCCGCAGCGCGAGACGGAGGCTGGACGTCGGCGCAGGGGGCCGTCGAGTCCGCCCTCCACTGGCTCCGGCGGCACCAGAGCCCGGACGGCTCGTGGTCGTGCGACCGGTTCCACGAGAATTGCAGGGAGAGCCTCTGCGGGGGCAAGGGGTCGAGCGCGGACTACACCCCGGGCGTTACCGGCATCGCCCTGCTCTCGTTCCTGGGCGCGGGCAACACGATGCGCAGCGGGCCGCACAAGGACGTCGTGACTCGCGCGTTGAAGTACCTCCTCTCGATCCAGCAGCCGGACGGCTGCGTGGGCCCCCGGACCGGGGACGGCCACTTCTTCTACGGCCACGCGATCTGCACGATGGCGCTCTGCGAGGCCTACGGGCTCTCAGGCATGACCCCGGCGCTCAAGGCGGCCGCACAGAAGGCCGTGGACTTCCTCGTGGCGTCGCAGAATCCCTATCTCGGCTGGCGCTACGGCGTCCGCCCGGGGGACAACGACACTTCGTGCACGGCCTGGGCCGTCCTGGCGCTGAAATCCGCCAAGCTCTCGGAGATGGACTTCCCTGCCGAATGCTTCGAGGGCGCCAAGAACTGGTTCAACAAGGTGACGGACGAGAGCTTCTACAAGACCGGCTACACGCAGAAGGGGGACAACGGGGCCCGCCTCCCCGAGTCGCAGAAGTTCCAGCCGACCGAGGCGATGACGGCCGCCGCGCTCGCGGCCCGGATCTTCATGGGCGCCAAGCCCGAGGAGCCCGTGCTCAAGGGAGGCGCCACGCTCGTGAGGAACATGCCGCCGATCTGGGACCCGGAGCTGTCGAACGACTTCTACTACTGGTACTACGGCACGCTCGCGATGTTCCAGATGGGGGGAGGGTACTGGAAAGTCTGGGCCCCCCGACTCAAGGAGGCCCTCGTCGGGAACCAGCGCCACGGTGGGGATCCGGACGGCTCCTGGGACCCCTGCGACGCGTGGGGGACGGCCGGAGGCCGCGTCTACTCGACGGCGATCAACACGATGTCGCTCGAGATCTTCTCCAGGTACCGCGGCCCCTGGCTCCCGAAGCCGTCCGGGGACGGCCCCGAGGGCGAGGGCGGGAAGTAGCCGAGCCGTGAGGGTGTCGGCCCTCGTCGCGGCCTCGCTCTGGGCCGCAGGCTGCGCCGCGGCCACCTCGTCCCCTCCGGAGGATGGCCCTCCAGTCGTGACCGGGCGACTTGTGGTGCGAGAGTCTGAGGCACTCACCCGAGCGGGGGGCTCCTACAGCGGACGGTTCGGCAGCAGTCGTACGCGCGTCACAGGGAGCAGAGGAGGCGGGGCCGTGGCCGCCCGGCCCCGGTGGGTCTCCGCCCACCAGGCCGCGGACGGCTCCTGGCGGTGCTGTCGGTTCGGCGAGCTCTGCTCCGGAACGCCGCCCTGCGGCGGCGTGGGCGAGAGCGAGATCCACACGCCCACGACCACGAGCCTCGTCCTGCTCGCGCTGCTCGGGAGCGGGAACAGCCTGCGCGCGGGGCCGTACAGGGAGTCCGTGAAGAAGGGCGTGAAGTACCTCCTCACGATCCAGGGGCGCGACGGGTGCGTCGGGGCGCCCGACGGCGACGGCCGGATGCCCTACGAGCCCGCCCTCGGAGCCTTGGCGCTCGTGGAGGCGCAGGCCCTTTCGCGCTGCGAGGAGTTGCGCGCGCCCACCGAGCGCGCGGTCGGGTTCCTCGTCTCGGCCCAAAGGCCCGATGGCGGCTGGCGGTGGGGCCCGCACCGTGGGAGCGACACGCTCGCGACGACGTGGGCCGTGCTCGCCCTCAAGGCCGCGATGATCTCGGAGGTCTCCGTCCGCGCGGAAGTCCTCGCCCGGGCGCGGGCGTGGCTCGACTCCATGACCGATCCCGAGACGGGGCGGGTCGGCTACCTCGCTCGGGGGGACGGCGCGCGAGGGCTCCCGATCGCCGCGGGGTCCGGACCCTCCGAGGTGACGACGGCAGGTGCCCTGATGGCCCGCCTTTTCCTCGGCGTCCCCCCAGAGGATCCAGTCGTGACGCGCGGCGTCGCGCGGCTCCTTGCGGCGCTCCCGGCGTGGGACCCCCCCTCGGGCCGCGACTTCCTCTACTGGTACTTCGGGACGAACGTCTGCTACCAAGTCGGAGGCGACGCTTGGAAGGCGTGGTGCGCCGCGATCAGGGGAACCCTCGTCACTCACCAGATTCGCGGGACCGGCTGCGCGGCCGGGACGTTCGATCCGTGCGACGCCTGGGGTGCGGCGGGCGGACGGATGTACGCGACCGCGATCTGCTACTTGCAGCTCCAGACTCACTACCGTTACGGAAAGATCTTCCCGCGGCGGTAGAGTCCCCCCTCGGCATCCCCGATAATCCGTTCGTGTTCGGGGGCCGGCCATTCGTATTCCGGGGACCCCGGCATGCGCTCCGCGTCCAGCCCGTGGAGACGAGGGTCGCTCTCACCCTCCTGACTGTCGGTGTCGGCCTGGCCTTCCTCTTGGGGGCCATTCGCCCGACGACGGCCGACGCCTGTCCGATGATCGCCCTCGGGACCATCGCGTTCCTCGTCTTCCTCGTCGGGAACGACGTCCGCCGCGGCTGGTCGCTCGATCGGGTCTACCGCCGCGTGGCGCGCCGACACGGCGCGTTCATCCACCGCGCCCCGTGGCCGAAGGGGCCCCGGCTCGAGTGGACGCTCGGCCGCGGGGTGAGGCCCGAAGCCTGGTGCGCGCTCGGGCCCGTCCTGGTCGGGGACGGCAAGGTGGCCCGCACCCGCTTCGCGATCCGGAGCGCCGGGGGCCTCCCCGTCGCCGTCGAGGTCTCCGCCCCGCCCGCGCCGGTGGCGCCGGGCCGTCCCGTCGAGCTGCCGGGTGCGACGGGGCTCCGCGCGGTCGCCCCGTCCGGGTTCAGCCCCGTCGCGGCGGCGGACCTGCTCGACGCCTACACTCTCCAGCCCCTCCTCGGCCTCCTCGGCCCGGCGCGCGGGTCCGGTTTCCGCGCCTCGGTCACCCCCGGCGGCCTCGCCATCGAGGTCGGGCGGGTCCTCCGGGTCCCCCGCGATCTCGACGCCCTCGTGGACGCGGGGCTCGCGCTCCTCCGCCGAGGGCGGGTCCTCGCCCAGAGCCCGGGCCGGGTGGAGTTCGTCCGGCCCCCGCCCGCGGCGACCGCGGAGACCGCCCCCGTCTGCGCCGTCTGCGTGACCGAGATCCCCGGGCCCGCCCGCCATTTCTGCCCCGAGTGCGGCGCCCCCCACCACCGCGACTGCTGGGACTGGGCCGGCCGCTGCGGCACCTTCGGCTGCGAGGCGAAGGCGGAGGACGCGCCCCCGGCGGCCGCCTGAGAGTCCGACCTACCGGTCCGCCATCTTCGACTCGAGCGGGATCGGGACGTCCACGAAGGTCCCGCCCGAGTCCTCGGCGAGGCCGCGGAGCATGTCGGCGTCGTAGGTCCCGAGGCCGATCGTGTGGAGCCGCACGTGCCGTAGGCCGTGGAGCGCCCGCAGGATCGCCCGGATCTCCCCGGGGTTCGTCCGCGACCCCATGTTCACCTCGCCGTCCGTGAAGAGGAGGACCGTGTCGGGGCCCGTCGCGAAGTCCACGGACTGCCGCTCGGCCAGCTCGAACGCGCGCACGAGCCCGTCGTAGAGGTTCGTCCCGCCGCCTCCGCCGAGGGCGTCCACCCACGCGAGGGCCTCGGCCTTCGACTCGGCGCTCGCCCGCACGAGCGCGGGGGCCCAGACCTTCACGAGGTCGGAGGAGAACGTGACGACCGTGAACGCGGTCGTCCCGGGAAGTTCCCGGATCGCGTTCGAGAGCTCGTACTTCGCGAGGTCGAGGAAGTTCGCCCCGCGGTACGGCGGCCGGCCCGACTCCGCGTCGCGGGCGAGCCATCTCGCGACCGCGGCCGGGTCGTGGCGGCGGAGCATGCTCCCCGTCGTGTCCACGACGAACGCCACGCGCGAGCCGGTCACGGGGATCCCGTAGAAGCGCGGCGCGCGCTGGGTCCCGGGTCCTCTCCCCCTCTTCCCGACGAGGCTCCCGGTCTCGCGGCGGGCCTTGAGCCACGCCCGCCAGAGGTCCGGGTCGTCCGGGACGTCGGCCCCCGTGATCGCGAGCAGCGCCGCCTGCGCCGCCTCGCGGACGCGCCCCGTCTCGCGGGCGAGCGCCGCGATGAGGGGCTCGACCGAGGCCTCGCTCTTGAGAGCCCCCGCGGCCTCGATCGCGCGCCACCGGACCGGCCAGGCCGTGTCCGCGAAGAGGGGCGCGAGGGCTTCGGCCGGGAGCGGGATCTCCGGGATCCCCAGCCGGCCGATCGCGCGCGTCGCCGCGGTGCGCACGACCGCCGAGGCGGCCCCGAGCCGGGCCGCGATCGCCGCCGCGAGGCTCGCCCGCCGCGCGATCCCGGCCGGTCCCCGTGGCTCGGTGGCCGCGATCTCGCCGAGGGCGTCGAGGACCGCGCACACCGCCTCCCAGCCGCGGCCGTCCGCGCTCGCCGGGGCGACGAGGGTCCAGAAGGCCGCGTCGGCGCGGAACGAGGCGAGTGTCTCGACCACCGCCGCGCGCCAGAGGATCCTGTCGGCGAGAGGCACCGCCCGCCGCTCCGCCGCGTCGGCGTCCACCGGGACTCGCGCGAGGGCGTCCAGCACGAGGACCGGCGCCTCGGCCTCGGGCCGGCCGGCGAGCCAGGAGAGGCCCTCGCGCCGGGTGAGGAAGTCCTCGGACCCGAGCGCGGCGAGGGCCCGGCGGCGGACCTCGGGGAACGGGGCGTCCTTCGGGGGAGGGGCCTCGCGCCGGGCGGCGGGCGGATCGGCCTTCACGGGCGCCGCGGGCGGCCGCAGCCTCCCGCCCGGGGCGGCCCTCCGGGCCGAACCCCCGGCCATGGTCTTGTCGTGGATTTTCCACGAGCGCTCGAACTCGTCCTCGGGCCGCGCGACGAGGCGCCGGAACGCCTGCGGGGACCCCTGGCCCCGGAGGCACTCGGCGAGGAAACCGAAGAACGCGTCGCGGTACTTCCCGCCGTCCCCCTCGAGCGAGAAGTGGACGAGCGAGTACGACGCGGCGTACTTGAGGTTCATGCCGGGCCCCCCGTAGTACTCCCGAGTCGAGAGCGTGAGGACCCGCTCGAGCGGGAGCCGCTCCGGCTCGCCGGCCTCGGCCTGGACCCGGAAGTGCCAGCCGCACCGTCGCGCCGTGTCGTAGACGATCGCGTGGAAGGGCCCCGCCGCGTGGCCGGCGAGGGCGTCGGCGAGCCCCTCGTCGAGCCACGTCGGGACGTCGCCCCGACCCGAGCGGGTCCTCCGGAACGTCCTCTCGAGGAGCTGGTGGGTCGCCTCGTGGAAGAGCGCGGCGTACTCGACCCCGCCCGGGGTCGCCGAGATCGCCTCGGCGGGATCCCCCGGAGCCGGCGCCGCGGCGGGCTCCCCGCAGACCTCGATGTGGTCCCCCCGCACGTTGAAGTGGGCGCGGCCCTCCTCCCCGATGCGGAGCTTCGGGAGGGACTCCGCCGTCCGGTGGACGTGCGCCCGCAGCGGCTCGAGGGTCTCCTCGATCGCGACCCTCTCGGCGAGGAACTCGAAGAACCGCGCGTGGAAGCTCTCGAGCGCGACGGCGGCCGCGCACGCCGAGGCGAGCGGGAGGTTCGTCCGGACCTCGTAGTGCTCGGTCGGGAGGACCCAGGCCTCCTTCCACTCGGCCCGCCTCTTCTCGACCTCGGCGAGCGGTAGGAATGTCTTCTCGAACGGCACGACGAACCCGCCAGGACCCTCCGGGTGGCTGAGGGCGCGATGCGCCGCCGCCGCCGCGGGGGAGGCCGGGTCCGCCGCGATCGCGCGCCAACGCTCGAGGGCGGCCATCCGCTCGAGCCCCTCCTTCGCGCACCACTCGGCGAGCGCCCCGTGCGCGGCGCCGTCGGCCGGGGCGATCTTGGCCGAGCGCGCGAGCCACTCGCGCATCTTCCGGGGGACCGACTCGACCGTCCGGACCTGCGCGCGCGCGAACTCCTGGTCGTGCGTCCCCACCCGGAGGACGACGAGGTCCCGGGTCTCGCGGACGACTCGGCCCCGTAGGACGCGGCCGTCGACGAGCGTGACGGAGTCCCGGAGGTCCTCGTCGGCCCGGGCCGCCGGAGGCGCGAGAGCGCCGATCAGGCCGAGAAGGAGAGGCCCGAGGAGGCGCGTGGAGGTCAGTGCGAACCGCCCCTTCGGGGGGGAGCGGGACGAGCGAGAGTCTCGCGTCCGCAGCGGGGCCCGTCAATGCCCAGGGCTTTCACCCCTTCGCCTTCCGGTGCAGGGCCATGATGTGCGCCTGGAGCTTCTCGCGCGCGAGCGGGTTCTTGCAGTTCACGATCAGGTCCACGAGCCAGGCCGCATCCTCGGGGTTCTCCGGCACCTCGGTGAGCCGCGCGCAGAGCGCCTCGGCGTCCGCGAGTGTCTCGATCCTCTCCGGGAGGGCCGAGGAGGCGGCGGGACCGTGCGCGCCGCGCGGGTGGACCACGGCGTGGGTATCCGACGAGGCCAGCTTCCCCAGCCAGTCGGCCCCATCGCTCGCAGCCGGGCTCGCCACGCCTTGACCCGTGAGGATCTCCGTCCAGCTCCGGGGGCGCTTCGCGGGCGGTGGAGGCGGTGAAGGCGCCGGCCCGCGGCTCCCCGCCGTGGCCTCGTCGGCGCCTTCCAGGATCTCGGACATCCTCGCGAAGACGGCGTCGAGCTGCTCCTGTGTGAGGGTCCCGTCCTGGAGGAGCTGGTCGGGGAGCGGGATCGGCTTCCCATCCGAGCCACGCTTGCCCACGAGGGGCCCTCGGACGTCGAAGAGCTCCCGAGCCACCCAGATCATGAGGGGCTCCGCGCTCCTCGGGATCACCACGCGCGGGCGACCCGGAGAGCCCCCGCGGAGGGGTTGCCTGGAGTCTCGCGGCTCGGCCATCCCGCGCATCCGATCCGGGCCGAGCCCCTCCGGGACCTCCGTCCCCCCGGCCCACCTGCGATTCGGACGGAGGGATTATACCTGCGCGCCGGAGAGGTCCGTAGCTCACCTCTCGGTGGCTCGACGGGATCCAGATACCTAATATAATCCTAACTCATGCGGACCCTCCTCGGACTCCGGAGCTGCTTCTCCCTCGGGTGCGGCACGGCCTCGCCCGAGGCGCTCTGCGACCGGGCGGTGGCGCTCGGATGGAGGAGGGTCGGGATCGCCGACACCGACAACCTCTACGGCGCCGTCCGGTTCGTGCGAGGGGCGCGCGAGCGCGGGCTCGAGCCGGTGGTCGGTGCGGAGATCACCGATCCGGCGGAGCCCGCCCGGAGCGTCCTCGTCCTCGCGCGGGGGCGGGAGGGGTACGAGGCGCTCTGCCGGCTCGTGACGAGGAGGAAGCTCGAGGGCGGTCCACGTTGGACCGACTGGCTCGCCGAGGCGGCCGGGCCCTGCCACCTGCTCGTCCCGGATCCGGCGCTCGCCCGTGACCTCGCGTCTCGGGTTCCCCGAGACCGGCTCCACCTCGCGGTCTCCCTCTCGCGCGCCGGCGAGACGGCCCGCCGCGCGCTCGCCGCCGCCGCGACGGACCTCGGCACGGACCTGGTCCCCGTCGCCGACTCGGTGATGGCCGACCCGTCCGAGCACGCGCTCCACCGGCTGCTCACGGCCGTCGCGCGGAACGGGCTCGTGACGACCCTCCCGGCGGGGGCGGCGTGGCCCGAGCGGGCGGCCGTCCCGCGCCCCGACGCCGTCCCGCGCCCGCTCCAGGACTCCGCCGACCGGCTCGGCGAGGACTCGCCCGCCGACCTCCCGGGCGGGCGGCCGATCCTCCCGAGGCTCGATCACCCGGCCGGCGAGACGCCGTACTCCGTCCTCGCGCGGCGCTGCTTCGCCGGGCTCGACGCCCGGCTCGGGGGGGCCAACCCCGAGGCGCTCGCGCGGCTCACGCAGGAGCTCGCGGTGATCGAGCGGCTCTCCTTCGCCGACTACTTCCTCGTCGTCTCCGAGATCGTCGAGATGGCCCGCGCGCGGGGGATCCCCCACGTGGGCCGCGGCTCGGGGGCCTCGTCGCTCGTCGCGTTCCTCCTCGGGATCACCGACGTGGACCCGCTCGCCTACCGGATCCGGTTCGAGAGGTTCCTGAACCTCGGCCGCTCCGACTGCCCCGACATTGACGTGGACCTCTGCTGGAAGCGGCGCGACGAGGTGCTCGCGGCCGTCTACGGCCGCTTCGGCCACGACCGGACCGCGATGATCTCGACCCACGTGGGCTACCGGCTCCGCTCGGCCTTCCGCGAGGCGGCGAAGGCCCACGGGGTCCCGCCCGGGACCGTGGACCGCGCGAGCCGGGCGCTCCCGTACGAGGCGGGCGCCCCGCTCCCCGAGGTCGCGCGCGCGGGGCCGGCCGGCCGCGCGATCCCGGCGGACGAGGAGCCCTGGGCGACCCTCCTCCCGCTCGCCGAGCGGCTCCGCGGGCTCCCGCGCCACCTCGGGATCCACCCGGGCGGCATGGTCGTCGCGGACCGCGCCCTCACGGCGTACGTCCCGCTCGAGCGCGCGGCCAAGGGGATCGTCGTCACGCAGTACGAGATGGAGGCGGTCGAGGACGTGGGCCTCGTGAAGATGGACCTCCTCGGGAACCGCGCCCTCACGACCGTGCGCGAGACCCTGGACCTGGTCGAAGCGCGCACCGGCGCGCGGCCGGCCCTCCCCCGCGAGCCGCTCGAGGACCCCGCGACGGCGGATCTCGTGCGAGAGGGGCGCACCCTCGGCGTCTGCCAGCTCGAGTCGCCCGCGATGCGGCACCTCCTGCGGATGCTCCGGCCCGCCGACACCCGCGACCTCGCGCGGGCGCTGGCGCTGCTCCGGCCGGGTCCCGCGGGGGGAGGGATGAAGGAGGAGTTCGTGAGGAGGGCGCGGGGACTCGCGCCGGTGCCGGAGGCGCCGTTCGGGGACGCGAGCACGCGCACAAGCACGGCGGCTTGGGGAGAGGAGCGCGAAGCGCGACGAGGGGGGGCGAGCGAAGCGAGCAACGGGGGGGAGGCGAGGCTCGGCGAGCCGCCCCCCGCCCGAAGTGAGCCGGCGGTTCCCGACGCGACCTCGCCCGCGGGCCGTGATCCGCTCGGCGAGGTCGCCTCGATCCTCGCCGACTCCTTCGGGATCATGCTCTACGAGGACGACGCGATGCTCGTCGCGGCGGCTCTCGCGGGGATCCCGATCGAGCGGGGGGACAAGTTCCGCAAGGCCATCGCCCGGGTCCGGACGGACGAGCAGCGCGAGGCCCTCTCGCGCGTCTTCCTCGACCTCGCCGGGCGGAACGGGGTCCCGCGCGACGTCGCCGCAGCAGCCTGGGTCCAGATGGCGAAGTTCAACTCCTACTCGTTCTGCAAGGCCCACGCCGCGGGCTACGCGCAGCTCGCGGCCCGGTGCGCGTGGTTGAAGAGCCGGTTCCCCGCCGAGTACCACGCCGCGGTGATGAACCACCATGGGGGGATGTACGACCGGCGGGTCCACGTCGAGGAGGCGCGGCGGCAGGGGGTCGCGATCCTCCCCCCGTGCGTGAATCGGTCGGGGACGGGGTTCGCGCCGGAACGCGGAGCGCTCCGGGTCGGCCTCGACCAGGTCGGGGGGCTCTCGGAACGCGCGATCCGGGCGATCCTCGCCGAGCGGGCGCGGGGACCGTTCGGGTCGGTCCACGACCTCCTCTCGCGCGTCCCGCTCTCGCGGCCCGAGGCCGAGGCGCTCGCGCTCGCCGGGGCGTACGACTCCTTCGGCGTCACGCGCCCGCAGGCCGCCTTCGAGGCCGCGCTCTTCCGCGGTATCGCCCCGGCGGGGGGCGCGGCCGGGGCCGGCGGTCCGACGCTGCTCCCCGCCGGCTACTCGCCCGCGCCGGCGCTGCCGCTCCGGGACTTCTCGCTCCCCGAGAGGCTCCGCCACGAGCTCGCGGTGCTCGGGCTCACGCCCACGGCGCACCCGATGACGCTGCTCCGGGGGCTCCTCCCGCGCCCGGCCGCGACAAGCCGCGAGGTCCTCGCGGCGCGCGCCGGACGCCCGGTCCGGTTCGCGGGCCTCCTCGCCGCCTGGCGCACGGCCGAGACGGCGCGCGAGGAGACGATGGAGTTCGTGACCCTCGAGGACGAGTGGGGCGTCGTGGAGGTGACCCTCTTCCCGGCCGCCTACCGTCGTTTCGCCCACCTGCTCGGGACTCTCGGCCCCTACGTCGTCGAGGGCCGGGTCGAGGACCAGTACGGGGCGATCTCGGTCTCGGCCGCGAGGCTGGAGAGGGTGGACGCATGAGGGATTCCCTTGCGGTCACCTCCGCCCCTTCGTACGCTCCCCTCGTGCCGAATCCCGCATCCGAGATCGTCTCCCTCGCGTACTGGACCGAGCTGTTCACGCCGCCCCAGTCCCGGCCGGAGAAGGAGCTGCGGAGCTTCTTCGCCTCGCTCGCCGAGACGACCGAGTACCGGAGCTACCGGGCCCTCCCCCCGGGCGGCGCGGTGATGAGCGCCGAGGACCCGGCGCAGGGCGCCGAACGCGAGAGCTACCTCGCGGTGCTCCCCGACCGGATCACCGTGAAGGAGCTCCGGAGCGAGGGGGTCTCGCTCGACCTCTTCCAGGAGCGCGTCGAGCAGGCGATCGCGGGGTCCTCCAAGATCCTCGGGCTCGGCGCGTTCCTCTGCCAGAAGGCGTGCGTGCAGGCGCTCATCCACCAGGGGCGCCACAAGCTCGCGGTCGAGTACGTCGCGGGCGACGTTCTGAAGCTCGACGCGAAGCGGCTCTCCGAGCACCTCGGCTCGGTCGTCCGCATGGTGGGGCTGCGCTGCCTCACCCAGCCGTCCGAGCCCGAGCCGGAGAAGCCGCCCGTCCCCCAGTTCGACATCCAAATCGAGTCGTCGCTGCAGTCCCCGCCCTACGTGTGGATCTCGGCGACGGGGACGTTCCCGGGCCCCATCGCGGGCGGCGAGCCGCAGGGGATCCTCGGCAACGTCCGCGCGGTGTACGAGTTCGTCGAGGGGCGCGTCGTGCCGTTCGTGCTCGGCCGCCCCGCGAACCCGCCCCCCGCGACGCAGGAGTGACGCCGACGGCCGGCGACGTCCGCGTCGGGACGAGCGGCTGGTCCTTCCCCGACTGGACGGGGCCGTTCTACCCGGAGGGGATGGGAGACCGGGAACGGCTCCCGTTCTACGCCGCGCGCTTCCGGGCGCTCGAGTGGAACGCGACCCACTACCGGCCGCCCGCGCCCGAGGCGTGCGCCGCCCTCGCCGCGAAGACGCCGCCCGACTTCGCGATCGTGGTGAAGGCCTACCGGGGGATCACCCACGAGCCCGAGGACCCCGACCCGCTGCCCGCGTTCCGCGACGCGCTCGCCCCTCTCGCGGCGGCCCGCAAGCTCGGGGGGGTGCTCCTCCAGTACCCGCAGAGGCTCCACGCGACGGCCGAGGCACGCCGCCGGGTGGCGGGCACGGCGCGGGCGATGGGAGACGTCCCGGTGGTCGCCGAGTTCCGGCACCGCTCGTGGGCAACGCCCGAGTCCCTCCGGTTCCTCCGGGACTCGGGGATCGGGTTCTGCTGCGTGGACGAGCCGGATCTCCCCGACCTCATGCCCCGGATCGCCGAGGCGACGGGGCCCCTCGGCTACCTCCGCTTCCACAGCCGCGACGCCTCGGCCTGGTACGGCGAGGGCGAGAAGGACCGCTACGACTATCTCTACAGCGAGGCGGAGATGTCCGAGTGGCTCGCCGCGCTCCGGGACCTGGCGGCCACGACGGTCCGGACCTTCGTCTTTTTCAACAACTGCCACCGCGGCCAGGCGGCCCAGAACGCCCGCGCCTTCGCGCGGATCCTCGCCCGCGAGGGGCTCGCGCCTCCCCCGCCGGAGCCCCCGGAGCCGCCGAGGCAGGGGGGGCTGTTCGGCTAGCGTGAGCGGAGCTCCCGCTCGCACCGGGCGAGGAGCCCGCGGACCTGCTCGGCGCGCGGGTCCCCGGGCGCGAGGCGGAGCACCGTCCGGAGCCTCTCCGCCGCGCCCGCGAAGTCTCCCCGGTCCACGAGGAGGAACCCGAGGTTCGCGTGCGGCGTCGCGTAGCTCGGGTTGCTGCGGATGGCGGCCTCGAAGTCCCGCTCGGCCGCGGCCGTATCCCCGAGGTTCCTCCGCACCATCCCCCTGTTGTTGAGCGCCAGAGGATCCCCGGGCGCCCGGCGGATCGCCTCCGTGTAGTCCTCGATCGCTCCCGCGAGGTCTCCCATCCTCTGGCGGAGCATTCCGCGGTTGTTGCAGGGCATCGGGTCCCCGGGGTCGAGCCGGGCGAGTTCCCCGAAGTCGTCCATCGCCCCCGGGAGGTCCCCGAGCCGGAGCCGGCAGTTCCCGCGCCCGAGGAGCGCGGTCGGCAGGTCCGGCCGCCCCTGGAGCGCGGCGGTGTGGTCCTCGACCGCGCCGCGGAGGTCGCCCAGGGCCTCGCGCGCCTCCGCGCGGGCGGTGTATCCCTCCGGGTAGCCCGGGCGCAGGCGCAGCGCCTCGTCGAAGTCGGCCTTCGCGCGCTCCGGGTCGCCGAGGCGCAGCCGCGCGAGGCCCCGGTTGAGGACGGCCTCCGGGAAGTCCGGCCGCAGCCGGAGTGCCGCCTCGAAGTCGGCGAGCGCCCCCGCGAGGTCCCGCAGGCGCTTCCGGGCCAGGCCCCGCCCGTTCAGGGCCCACGCGAACGGGACGCCGTCGCTGAGACCGACGTCATAGTCCCGCAGGGCGGCCTTCGGGTCCCCGGCGGGGTCTCCGCTCTCGACGTAGGCCCGGAGCAGCGCCGCCTCCCACCCGGTCTCGTCCCGCGCCTCCCGGCGCGATTCCTCCCAACGCCCCTCCAACGCCGCGAGGGCCGCCCTCGCGATCCGCCCGTGCCGTCCGGGGTCGGCCGAGAAGGCCTCGAGGGCCGGCCGCGCCTCCTCGGGCCGCAGCCCGAAGAAGGCCTCGAGCGAGAGGAGGAAGCGCGCCGCCCCCGACTCGGGCGCCCCCGCGGGGACTCGCCCCCACTCCTCGCGCGCCTCGCCGGGGAGTTCCACCGCCCAGAGCAGGAGACCCCGCTCGAGGCGCCACGCGTGCCGGGCCGGCTCGAGCGCGAGGGCCTCGCCGAGGAGCCGCGCCCCCTCGATCGGGTCGAGGCTCCGGAGCGCCCGGGCCCGGTCGGCGAGCGCGTCGGCGCGCGCGAGTGGCGCCCGGGGGGCGGGCGCGGCGGACGGGCCGGGCGGGCTAAGCGGGGAGCGCGCTGCGGCCCCCCCGCCGCGCGGCCACGCCCCCCAGACCGCCCCGGCGATCCCCGCCGCCGCGAGGGCCAGCCCGGCGGCGACCGCGGCCCGGGACCGCCGGGGGGCACGCGCGACGGGGGCCTTCCCCTCGAGTACGCGGTCGAGGTCGTCGCGCAGCGCCGCCCCGTCCGGGTAACGCCCCGCGAGGCGCTTGGCGAGGGATACCTGGACGACCCTCTCGACGGCCTCGGGGACTCCCGGCGCGAACCGGCGGATCGGCACCGCCTCGCGCTGGAGAATCCTGAGGACGACGTGCGCCGAGGTCTCCCCCTCGAACGGGACCCGACCCGCGACCGCCTCGTAGAGGAGGATCCCGACCGCCCACGTGTCGGTCGCCGGGGTGAGGGCCGACGAATCGCCGCGCGCCTGCTCGGGGCTCATGTACTCGACGGTCCCCAGGGCGACGCCGGTACGGGTGAGCTTGCTGCCGGTCGAGACGGACTTGGCGAGACCGAAGTCGGTGAGGAAGGCCGCTACCTCCACAGCGTCTCGATGAGCTCCCCGTAGCGCTGCGCGACGACGGCGCGCTTCACCTTGAGGGTGGCCGTGAGCTCCTCGCCCACCTTGAACTCGCGCGGGAGGAGAGCCACCCGGGCGACCCGTTCGTAGCGCTTGAAGCCCGCCTCGGAGGTGAGGAGACGCGACGCCTCCTGCTCGACGAGCGACGAGGCGCGAGGGTCGCGGACGAGCGCCTCGGCACCGGGCGTCTGCCCGTCCGTCGCGAGCCGCGCCGCGATCGCCTCGACGCGCGGGACGACGAGCGCCCCGAGGACGGGCTTGTCCTGGCCGACGACCACGGCCTGCGCGATGAGCGGGCTCTCGCAGAGGCGCGCCTCGACGCGCTCGGGATCCACCTTCTCGCCCGAGAGGAGCGCGATCTGGTC
>JAKEIC010000106.1 GCA_022614695.1 Planctomycetales bacterium
CCGTGAAGAGCCACTGGCCCGTCCGCCGCGGATGGGCATCCACCCGCGCGCGGACATGGGCGAACAGCTCCGGCGCGTTCTGGATCTCGTCGAGGAGCACGGGGAGGCGGATCTCGTCCAGGAACCCCTCCGGGTCGGCCCGCACCCGCGCCACGATCGCCGGGTCCTCGAGGAGGACCTGGGTCGCGTGAGGGAAGAGGTGGCGCAGCAGGGTCGTCTTCCCGGCCCGCCGGGGGCCCGTGAGGATCAGGCAGGGGAACTGCCGCGCCGCGCGCATCAGCGCCGGACCGAGGGCCCTGGGGGTGAATCTCACTGTGAGAAATCTAAACTATTATCTCATATTCCTCAAGAGTTCCCCGAGGAGCTGGCCGCCACCGCCGTTCGCCCGGACGGAGCGGGACCGGGGTCCACCGGCCGGCGGGATCCCGGCCCTACGTCACGAACGGGCCGTCGATCTCGAAGGTGACCCCGGCCGACGAGCTCCCCGTCGTCCCGCGCTGCGAGCTGAAGTAGAGCCGGCGGTAGTCCGGGGTGAACGCGGGACCCGTGATCTCCGACGCGCTGTGGCCCAACAGCTGGCAGATCCGGACCACGCCGCCCGAGGGGGTGATCGCCACGATCTCCATGTCGCCGCCGTCCTCCGCGACCAGCACGTCGCCGTCCACGGACATCTCGATGTTGTCCACCCCGCTCAAGTAGGGCGTCAGGCTCGTCGAGGCGTCGTAGAGGATCGAGAGCTGCGCGCTCGCGATGTCATAGGACCAGAGCCGGTTGTCCCCCTTGGTGACGAAGAAGATCTTTCCCCCGTGGTAGCCGATGCCCTCGCCGCCGTTGAAGGCGGTCGCCTGGCTCACCTGCGTCCGCGTCGTGCCCGTCGCTCCCGAGGGATCCGGCACCTGGTACCAGGTCACCGTCCCCCCCGGCCCGGCGCCCTGCACCCCCGCGATCTCGAGCGTCCCCGAGGAGAGGTCGGAGAGGTTCGTCGGCAGGAACCGGTAGAGGCCCCCGTCGGGCCGGTCCTCCGTGAGGTAGAGGTGGTGGTTCACCGGATCCACCGCCACCGCCTCGTGGTTGAACCGTCCGAGCGCGGCCCGGGCGGTGGCGGTCGCCGCGCCGGTGGGGTCGCACTCGAAGACGCGGCCCGCGTCCCCGCTCTCCTCGCACGAGAGCCACGTCCCCCAGGGCGTGCGGCCGCCGGCGCAGTTCCGGTCGGTCCCGGAGAGGATCGAGGTGGCGCCGACGACCGTGCCGGACGCGTCGAACTGGAGCGCGCCGACGCCGCCCCCCCCGGTCGCCACCTCGCTGTTCGAGACGTAGATCCACCCGCCGCCCGAGGTCCCGAAGACGGCGCCGCCGTCCGGGGCGGCGTGCCAGAGGTACGTGCTGGTCGTGACGGGGGCGCTCCCCGACTGCGCCACGATGCGCGAGGTGAACCCCGCGGGGAGCTTCACGCCGTTCGAGTCGGCGGGCTGCAGCGGCCCGAGGTTCGGGATGTTGCTCACGGGCCCCGCGGTAGGCGTCGCGCCCGACCGCCGGCGCTTGTGGCAGCCGGCGAGCCCCCCCCCGAGGAAGCAGGCCGCCCCCGCGAACCCGGCGCGGAGGAACGCCCGCCGGTCGAGCGCCAGCCGCATCGGATCCATCGTCCCGCGCCTCGTACGCATCCCCTTCCGCCCCTCGTCGGGCCGATCGCGGATGCAGTCTAGCCGAGGAGCCCCCCTCGGGCGAGGACCCGGCCGTGTCGCGGCGACCCTCGACGAGATGCGCGGGGTACGATGCGGTGGCTTGGACGGGACGCCGGAGACCGATCATCGCTGGCGGACGATCTATCCCGCCGGTCCCTTCCAGCGAGGCTTCTCTGGGATGGGGAACGCACTGCACGTCGCCGGTTGGCTCGGGCTCCTCCTCGTCTTCGGATTCGCGGCGCTCTTCGGCCCCCTGTTCCTCTGGGGCGCCGTGGTCGCGCCTCGGGATCCGTTCGACTGGGGAGACGTGGCGACGGGGCTGATCGGCACGGTCATCGGCTGGGGGATCGCGCTGTTGTCGTACCGGAATGTCTGGGACTTGATTCGTCCCGGCCGGATGAACCAGGGGACGATCCGACTCAAGGAACGGGGGGTCTACGATCCGGAGAACCCGCAGCCCGACTCGATCCTGCTGGCGAGCGGCGAGCGGTTAGAGGTCCCGCGGCGCGCGTTCGACGGGCTGGAGGTCGGCGACCACGTCCGGGTCCGGCACTCCCGCAGATACCGCACCGTGAGGCGAATCGAAGTGCTGGCCCGCTGATCCGCGTCAGGGGGCGAGATCGCTCGTGCAGTGACCGCAGCGGGTCGCGCGCGCCGGGATGCGGAAGAGGCAGCGCGGGCAGTCCTTCCGGTCCGCCTCGACGGGCGCGAGTCGGCGCCAGCGATTGAGGAGCCGCACGATCAGGAACATCGCGAGCGCGAGGACGAGGAAGCTGACGACGGCGTTGGCGAAGAGCCCGACGTTCAGCGTGACGGCCCCGGCGTGGCGGGCCTGCGCGAGCGACGCGTAGGGGGGCGGCGGCGTCCCGTGCCGCAGGAGGAGATAGACGTTCGAGAAGTCCACCGCCCCCAGGAAGAACCCGAGCGGCGGCATCAGCACGTCCTCGACGAGGGACTTGGCGATCGTCCCGAGCGCGCCGCCCACGACGATGCCGACCGTCATGTCCACGACGCTCCCGCGCGTGGCGAACTCGCGGAACTCCTTCCACATGCCGGCGCCCTCCTCCCCGCCGCCACGACCGGCGGCGGCCCCATGCTACCGCGGCCGGCGGGGCGGGGGACCGCCGGCGCGAGGCCACCGCCTCCGCGGCGCGACGGCGGCCGTCCCCTAGCGTTGCGCGGGAGTCGCGGCTGCGAGTCTGCGCTCGCACTCCGCGATCATCTCGAGAGCGCCGGGCCCGCGGTCGTCGTCGGGCCGGAGCCGGAGGAAGGTGCGGAGCGACTCGGCCGCGGCCCGCCACTCGCCGCGCTCGAAGCGCGCCCGCCCGAGCTCGGCGTGGGCATGGGGGTGGGTCGGCTCCGACGCCAGGACCTGCTCGAGGTCAGAGACGGCACCGGGCAGGTCCCCGATCTCCCGCCGACCCGCCCCGCGCAGGAACCGCGCCTGCTGGTGGCCCGGGTCGGCGGCGAGGACGCGATCGAGGTCGGTGACCGCGGCAGCCACCTCGTCCGAGCTGAACCGGACCAGCGCCATCCCCACTCGCCCCTCGGGCTGATCGGGCTCGAGGGCGAGCGCCCTCTCGTAGTCGCTCCGCGCGCCGGCGAGCTCGCGCCGCTCGCGCCGGAGGTTGCCCCGGGTGACGAGGGCCAGGACGGCCTTGGGGTCGAGCGCCAGGGCCGCGTCGAGATCCTCCTCCGCACGCGCCTGGTTGCCGAGCAACCGGTGGCAGTAGGCGCGCGCCGCGATGGGATCGGGGTCCTCGGGCGACCGCTCGTGGGCGACCGTGAAGTCGCCGATGGCGGCGGCGGGTTCCCCGAACTTCAGGCGCGCCATCCCCCGCGAGTAGCACGCCGTCCCGTCGCGGGGATCGGCCTCGATCGCCGCGTCGTAGTCGGCCATCGCGCCGGCGCGGTCGCCTTCGGCCAGCCTCAGCCGCCCCCGGTTGTGGAGGGCCATCCCGAACCGGGGCTGGAGCGCCAGGGCGCGGTCGTAGGCAGCCCGGGCCGCAGCCGTCTCGCCGATCGCCCGCAGCGCCGCCCCGCGGTTCAGGAGGACCCAGGCGAACTCGATACCCGCCTCGAGGGCGAGGCCGTACTCGCGCGCCTCCCGTGCGCGGTCGGGGACGGGGGACCTCGTCTCGAGCAAGCCACGGAGGACCGCCGCCTCCCAGCCCGGCACCCCAGTGAGGCGCGCGCGGGCCTCCTCCGGCTTGTCGTTCCAGAACTCGAGCGCGGCCCGCGCCAGGAGCTGCTCGGGACCGGGGCTCTCCGCCGCCCGCTTCAGGTCGGGGGCGGCCTCGTCGAACGCGAGCTTCCCGTCCCGCGCGCGGAAGAGCGCCTCGAGCCCGCGGTAGAGCGCGGCCCGCCGCGCCTCCGGCGCTTCGCGGGGGATCCTCCCCCACTCCTCCCGAGCGCCGGCCCCGTCCGCGATCGCCCAGAGCAGGAGCCCGCGCTCCAGCCTCCAGTCGTTCCGGGAGGGCTCGTGTTCGAGGGCCCGCCCCATCCGATCGGCCGCCCCCGCCGGGTCCCGATTCCCCGACTCGCGGGCTCGCGCGACGAGGGTCTCGGCCGCGCTCCGGACCGCACCTCCGGGCGCCGGCGCCGGACCGGGCTCATCCCGTCCGTCCGGGATCGCGAGGGCCACGGCCGCGGTCCCCGCCGAGAGGAGCGCGAGCGCTGCCGCGAGCCGCCCCCGACCGGGAAGCCGCGCCCTCGGCCGCTCGCCGCGGAGCACCCGGTCGAGGTCGTCGCGGAAGCCGGCGGCGTCCCGGAACCGCCATCGGGGGGACTTCGCGAGCGAGGCCCGGATCACCCGCTCCAGATCCCGCGGGACGTCGGCGCGACTCTCCCGGATCGGCCGCGGCTCCCTCGTGAGGATCCCCGCGATCACCGCCGCCGCGGTGTCGCCCCCCCACAGGGGCCGCCGGATGAGCGTCTCGTAGAGCACGCACCCGAGCGACCAGATGTCCGTCGCGGGCGTGAGCGAGGAGACCTCTCCGCGGGCCTGCTCGGGGGACATGTAGGCCGGCGTCCCCAGGGCCTGGCCCGTGCGCGTGAGCCTCGAGCCAGTCGTGGCGAGCTTCGCGAGCCCGAAGTCCGCGAGGAACGCGGGGCGGGGGGCCGGCGGGTCCGGCGTCCGGTCGTCCCCGGTCCGGTCGTTCTCTGTGTGCACGAACGCGGCATGTTACCTGCCCGTGGACGCCGACGGTCGGTTCTGCCCCGCCCGCCGGGCCCGTCCGGACGTCGCGCCCCGCGGGCGCGGCGGACCCGTGGAGCCGCCCGGCGGGGAGCGCGCCGCGGTCGTCCCGCCTGACCCCCGGGCGAGGGGCGGCAAGGGTCGGATTCTACCGGCCGGTAGAATCCAGGCTCAGCGGGCGGGGCGGGGGAGCGGCGGCACGGAGGAGAGCTGCGGGGGCGGCGAACCCGAGCGTGAGGCGCCGCGTGCGCGATCGGCTGCTCGAGCGGCGGTTGAGCCGGAGGTCACGGCCACGTAGACTGCCCGTGAGCGCACGTCGCTAGATGGGGGGGGGCATGGCGCGTGGAGCAGTGGCGGACGTCTCGGCGTCGGTCCTGACGACCCTCGCCGGCGCCCTCCTAGTCGGCTCGGGATGCGGGCAGTCCAAGCCGTCTCCGGTGCAGCGGGCCAGGGCGCTCATCGAGGGGGAGGCCGAGAAGATCTGGCGCGTGGCGCACCCCACCGTCCTCAAGTACGAGGCGCTGGCGTTCGACGGATCCGAGCAGACGGCCAAGGGCCACAAGCTCAAATTCACTTTCGCGTGGGACAAGAAGGACGCCGAGCCCAAGCACAGGATGACCCTCGCGTTCCAGTTCAACGCCGAGGGTTCGCTCGCGGACCAGGACGTCGAGGACGTGATCCAGATCGTGTCGGACGACTCGCTCGTGAAGCCGTTCCTGGTGGCGAACGTCGGGTCGGCGCCCCTGCGGGAAGAGCTGAAGAAGCTGATCGACGCCCTCCCGCCCGGCGCGGACGACGAGCTGAAGCGCCTCGTGGACCAGAAGCTGAGCGCCCGCGGCCTCGTGGCGCTCTGGCTCAAGTACCGCGAGCGGCATCCCGCCCGGTAGCCCTGCGCGCCGCGGCGGCGAGGCTAGCGCAGGCCCGGCCCTCGAACGTCCCGGAACCTATCCTCTAGCCCCCGCGGATCCCGATCTCACCCACGGCGGGGCGCGCGACCGAGCGCGGCCAGCGCGGACTCGGACTGCTCCCGGATCGCCGATCCGGCAGGGGAGAGGTCCCTCGCCGACCGGAGGTCGTCCTCCGCTCCCGGGGCGTCCCCGAGGTCGCGTCTCGCCAATCCCCGCTCGAGGAGAGTCCAGGGATCGTTCGGCAGGAGGGCGAGGGCTCGCGTCAGGTCGTGGATGGCGCTGCCCGGATCGCCGGCCCGGCGACGGACGCGGCCCCGCGTGTAGTGGGCCGTGACCACCTCGTCGCGACGTCGCTCGCCGGAGTCCCCGATCGCCGCGAGCAATCGGTCGCAGTCCTCGAGCGCGCCGTTCCCGTCCCCGAGCGATGCCCGGACGGAGGCGCGGTTCGCCAGGGCCCGCCAGTGTCGCGGATCCAGGCGGAGCGCAGCCTCGAGATCCTCGAGCGCGGCGCGGTCTCCGTCGAGCTTGGAGCGCGACAACGCCCGATCCACGTACGCCTCTGCGGAGCCAGGAGAGATCTCGATGGAGCGGTCCAGGTCCGCGATCGCCTCACGATGGCTCTCGAGGAATTGCCGGGCGAGCCCCCGGTGGTGCCACGCCATCGCGCTCGGGGGGACGAGGCGACAGGCCGCGTCGAGGTCGGCGATGCCGGGGTCCTGCTCGCCCATCCGGACCCGCGCGAGCCCGCGGAGGGAGAGCGCCCACGGATCTCGCGGGTCTTGAAGAAGGACGCGGCCGAGCGACTCGACGGCTTCCGGGTAGTGGCCGACCAGGTGGCGGACTCTCGCGCGGAGCCTGTGCGCAGGAAGGTGGTCGGGGTCGGTCCGCAGGGCGGCCTCCGCGTCCTCGTTGGCTTCGCGCAACTGCCGGAGCGCGAAACGGACCTCCCCCCGGTTCACGAGGCAGTTGGCGTGGTCGGGTGCGAGCCGCAGTCCGGCGTTGGCGTCGTCCAGGGCGCCGGCCGTGTCCCCGAGCTTGAGCCGGATCAGGGAGCGGTTGGCGAGGGCGTAGAGTTCCAACGGGTTGAGCGCGAGGGCCGTATCGGAGTCGGCGAGCGCGCCCCGCAGATCTCCCCGGGAATACCGCACGCCGGCCCGATTCGTGTAGGCGCGCGGGTTTCCCGGCGCGATGCCGATGGCGGCGGTGTAGTCCGCTTCGGCCCCCTCCACGTCCCCCCGCTCGTGGCGGAGCGTGCCCCGCACCGCGTAGATCCATGCGATGGGGATCCCCGAATCGATGGCGGAATCCAGGTTCCGGAACGCCGCCGACTCGTCCCCGTCGGGGGCGTGGGTCTCGATGTGGCTCCGGAGCATCGCCGCCAGCCAGCCCGGCTCGTTCGCGAGCCATTCCCTCGCGGTGGGCCACGCGCCTCGGATGGCCGCGCGGGCCCCCACAGCGAGGGCCCGGTGACGAAGATCCGTGGACGCCATCCGGAATCCCGGCTCGGCGGCTCCGTAATCGGTGCGCGCGAACGCCTCGAAACCGGAGTAGAGCCGCGCCGTCGCGGCGTGCGCTGAGGACGGGGACACCCTCTCCCATTCGTCCTGCGCCGCCCGGGACTGCTCCGTCGCCCAGAGCAGGAGCCCCCGCTCCACCCGCCAGTCGTCACGGCCCGGTTCGATCCTCAGGGCCGACGCGAGGAGGTCCGCCGCCCTCGCCGGCTCCGAAGCACGGAGGCCCTCGGCCCGGGAGGCCAGGCTCTCCGCCTCCGAGCGCGCGGGGACGGTCGCAGCGAGCACGCCCGCGACCGGTTCGCGGGGCCAGAGGAGCGCCGCGGCGCCGCACGCGATCGCGAGGGTGGCCCCTCCCGCGGCGACCACGCCCGGGACCCGCCCCGGTATGCGGGCCCGCGGCCTCTCGCCCGCCGCGACGCGGCCGAGATCGTCCCTCGCGAGCGCGGCGTCGAGGTAGCGGTCGCGGGGACGCTTCGCGAGGCACACGCGCAGGACGTGCTCGACCGATGGGGCCACGTCGCCTCGGAGCGCACGGATCCGCGGCGGTTCGGCGAGGAGGACCTTGCCCACGATAGCGCCCGCCGAGTCTCCCTCGAAGGGCGTCCGCCCCGCGAGCATCTCGTAGAGGACGCAGCCCAGGCTCCAGACGTCCGTCGCGGGTGTGAGCGCGGACACCTCCCCGCGCGCCTGCTCGGGGGACATGTAGGCCGGAGTCCCGAGCGCCTCGCCCGTGCGCGTGAGCTTGCTCCCCGTCGCGACGAGCTTCGCCAGCCCGAAGTCCACGACGTGGGGCCGCCCGGTGAGGTCGAGGAGGATGTTCCCCGGCTTCAGGTCGCGGTGGAGGATCCCGCGGGAGTGGGCGTGGGCGACGGCGTCGGCCACCTCGCGGGCGATCTCCACAGCCTCGCGCCAGGGGAGCGGCTCGCGGGCGATGAGCGCCGAGAGGGGCTCGCCCTCGACCAGCTCCATCGCGACCCATTGGACTCGCCCCCCCGATGCGCCTGGCGCGCCGGAGAGATGCTCGCTCGTGGCAGGGCCCTCGGCTCCGCTCCAGTCCAGGACCTTCACGATCCCCGGGTGGTCGAGCGCGCGGGCTGCCTCCACCTCGCGGCGGAACCGTTTCAGGTCGTCGGGGCCGGGCCCCCCTGCTCCAGACCCAAGGACCTTGAGCGCCACCTCGCGTCCCGTCTCGACGTGCCGCGCCCGATACACCGTCCCGAACCCGCCCCGGCCGAGTTCTGCGAGGGTCTCGTAGGCGCCGATCCGCACGACGGGGCCATGCTACCGCGCCGGGAGGAGACCCGGGGCTCCTCCGCGTCCGGGGCGCCTAGAACGCGAGCGGGAAGCCGAGGAAGGGCACCCTGACGTCCCCAAGCCCCGTGTCATCGCCGCCCCGGGGCCGGGCCCGGGTCGGTCACCGCGACCGCGGTTCGGCGCGCACGCGGAAGCCCAGGTTGTCGAAGGCGTCCCGCGCGCCGCGCGCGGCGCGGCTGGCGACCCGGAAGTCCTGGACGTTCACCAGCCCCGCCCCGGCCCCGCGGATCGCCCGCAGGTCCGGCGGCCACGAGTCCCGGCACCACTCGATGACGTTCCCCGCGAGGTCCAGGACGCCGAACGGCGAGACGTCCTCCGGCGTGCCCCCCACGGGGCCCGGGTCCATGTTCTGGCCTGGCTCGTGGGTCCGCCCGCCGGCCGTCCACTCCCAGCGGAATCCCTCCCCCCACGGGAAGGAGCGCCCGTCGCCCCCGCGCGCGGCGCGCTCCCACTCCTCCTCGCTCGGGAGCGAGACCGCCCGTCCCTCCACCCGCGTGCGCCAGTCGCAGTAGGCCGTCGCGTCCTCCCAGGAGACTCCGGAGACGGGCCGATCCGCCTTCCACGACGTCGCGACCTCCCCGTCCCTAACGCTCCATCCCCGCGGTCCCCCCCCGGGCCTCCGCGGGGCGAGAGCGAGCACCTCCCCCTCGGCCCTGCCCTCCCCGGCGAGGAGCGCCTGCAGGAACTCCCGGTACTCGCCGACGCTCACCTCGCGCTCGGCGATGCAGAAGGGGCCGATCCGGGCCTTTCGGCGGGGCCACGCGAGGTAGGCCTTCGGGTCCCCTCCGAGGATGGTCTCCCCGCCGGGGACGTACACGTAACCCTCTCCGATCTCGGCCTCCGAGAGGAGCCGGATCGGCTCGGGGGTCGCCTCGTCCTCGTTCCGTTCGATGAGGACGGGAGTGCGCACGTCGCGGAACCCGGGCTTGCACAGGAGGAGGAGGTAGGACCCCATCGGGAGGGGGAGGCGGACGAGGGGCGTCGCGACCGGAGCCCCGGGCCACGGGTCCCCGGTCCCTGGGCGGAAGGGCCTCGCCACGAGGCGGCCGCGCTCGCCCGGCCCCGGGCCCCCCGGGGGATCCTCGTAGCGCAGGAACTCGACTCGGGCCCCGGTCGGGACCGTGTCGAGCGTGAGCGTCCCGGACCCCTCGAGCTGCCGCGCATACCTCTCCGCGCCGTACGCCCGCAGCTCCGCCTCGAATCTCCGCGCGTCGGTCCGGAGGCCGGACTCCTCGGCCTCGCGGAGCCTCTCCCACGCGAGGTCCGCCAGCCTCGAGGTCGCCTGCTCCCACTCGGGCTCGCCGGGCCGGTGCGGGGCGCCCGAGGCGTCCGAGACGGCGCCGCGCGCCGCGAGGTAGAAGCCCCAGGCCTGCGCAAAGGCCGCCTCGCGCTCGGCCGAGAGCCTCTCCGGATCCTCGCCCGCGGGGCCGGCGGGCCCGGCGGGCCCTTCCGGACCCTCGGACCCCGCGGGCGCCACCGCGGAGCCGTCGTCCGCCCCGACCGGGGCGCTCCCGGGCGCGGGGGAGCGGAGGCGGGCGAGCGCCGCCCGGGCGCGCTCCCACCGGCCACGGGCCTGGTCCCCCGCCTCGATCTCGTCCCGGGCGACGGCCCGCCGCGCGGCCCGCCTCGAAGCCTCCTCCGCCTCTCCCGCGAGGCGGACCGCCTCGGCGCCGCGGGCGGAGGTGGGCCCCCGCAGGTCCGCGAGCCGCGTCCACATCCGGGCCGCCGTCGCGTGGTCCCCCGCCTCCTCCGCTGCCCGGGCGATGCGCTCGGCCTCGAGCGCCAGCTCCCGGTCCCGCAGCGCCCCGAGCCCGATCACGGCCCCGAGGGCGAGCAGCAGGAGCCCGGCGAGGCTCCCGGCCGCGTACGGGACCGGATTGCGGCGGACCTGCCGGCGGAGCCGCTCGAGGCGGCTCGCGAACCGCGCCTCCACCGGGCGGCCGGCGAGGAACCGCGCCAGGTCCTCCGCGAGCGCCCCGGCGCCCGGGTAGCGACGGGCGGGGTCCTTCTCGAGGCACCTCCCGACGATCGCCTCGAGGCCCGGCGGGACGCCCGGGGCCCTCTTCCGGAGCGGGACAGGGTCCTTCCAGACGATCGCCTCCATGACGCCCTGGGGTCCCCCCTCGAACGGGGGCGCGGCCGCGAGGCACTCGTAGAGCACGACCCCGCAGGCCCAGACGTCGGTCCGCGCGTCCACGACCCCGACGCGCCCCTCCGCCTGCTCGGGCGCCATGTAGTTGGGGGTCCCGATCGCCACCCCGGACTGGGAGAGGGCCGCCGAAGCCTCGACGGTCCTCGCGAGCCCGAAGTCGGCGAGGTGGGGCTCGGCGTCGGCGTCGAGGAGGATGTTGCCCGGCTTCACGTCACGGTGGATCACCCCCTCGCCGTGGGCGTAGGCGAGCGCCCGGGCCACCTTCTCGACGAGCCGCGCCGCCCGGGAAGGCGGGAGAGGCTCCCGGCCGAGCGCCTCGGCCAGGGTCTCGCCCTCGACCAGCTCCTGGACGATGTAGGCGTGGCCGTCCGCCTCCCCGGCGGCGTGGACCGCCACAATCCCCGGGTGCCTGAGGCGCGCCCCCGTGCGTCCCTCGCGCACGAACCGGACCCTGTACTCGGGCGGGGACCCCGGCTCGAGGACCTTGAGCGCGACGTCGCGTCGCAGGTCCGTGTCGCGCGCGCGGTAGACGCGGGCCATCCCGCCCGCGCCCAGCTCGCCCAGGATCTCGTAGGGGCCTATCCGCATCCCGCCCGCCCCGAACGTGGCCGCGGGTCCGCCCGAGTCCAGCGTGGCGGCCCGATCCTCAGGGCTCGTGACGGTAGCCCCCGGGCTCCCCCGGGACAAGCCCTACCGTGACCTCTCCACCCCATCCACCGGCAAGCCGGCGCACCACGGCGAGTCCCCGTAGGCTCCCCAGGGCGAGACCGGAGAGGCCAGATTCTACCGGCGGATAGAATCCAGGCTCAGCGGGTGGGGCGGGGCGGGGCGAGACGGCGGAGAGCCGCGGGAGCAGCCCGGGGCACGGGGGGAGCGAGGCGCGGCCTGTCGCGGGACGTGGCGCGATGCGGACGGGCGCCGGGGAAATCGAGCCGGATCTCCCGGGGCCGGGACGCGGAACAAGTTAGGAGTCAAGGACGCCCCCAAACCCGCGAGAGGAGTCCGGGGATCAGAAAGAGAAGGACGGTAAGTGCGTCATAGGAGAACATCGGCGAGCTTCCTCAATTCGATCGCTCCCCCAGCCCCCCTTACTCGTCGTGGAGCCGGTGCCCCCACGCAGTCCCGCGAAGATCCCGCTCCGTGCGTTCGGTGCAAGTATGATGTCGCAAGTCCCATCCCGCTCCGCCTCCGCCCTCGGCGCATGTTGGCGATGGGAACGTCGTTCACAAGTTCACCTCCGGACCCATGCGCCACGCCAGAAGGGGCTCGCGCGGCCGGCTCCGGACGCTAGCTCGCCGATGCCTTCGTCTTCAGTCGGGCCTCGTTCTCCTTGATGAACGCGCGGATCTCGTCGGCCATGCCGAGAAGGCGGGTCCACTGCTCCTTGTAGAGGGTGACGGGGAACCGCCCCAGCCCGTACACGGAGACGCCGCCCTTCTCGCTGACCTTGAGGCCGCCTGAACGGCCGGCGACGCTCCTCAACGCAGCGTTCTCCGCCTTCAGCCGCTCGACTTCCTCTCGCAGGTTCTCCTCCCCCATGGCGCACCTCCGCAGCGCATCCTACGGCCCGGGCGCGGAGGCGGCCAGCGCAGGCTGCCAGGACCCGAGAACGGCCGTCACGCGCGGCGGTCAAGACGGCGAAGCAGGCCCCGCGCCCCCGCTCGCCTCCCGGCGCGCCCGAGCGCGTGATCGGCGTCCACCCGGTCCCGCCCGATCCCTGCCCCCTCCTCGCCGCAAGTCCGCACCCCACCCCCC
>JAKEIC010000107.1 GCA_022614695.1 Planctomycetales bacterium
ACGTGCTCCGCGGGATCGCCCCGCAGGTGCTCGCGAGGCCGACGTGGGAGCCGGAGGACGACGAGACGGTGAGGCGTTACTTCGGAGGGGAGCGATGACAGGACCCCTCGGGGTCTGGCTCCTCGGCGCGCGCGGGAGCGTCGCCGCGACGACGGTTGCGGGAGCGGCGGCCATCCGGCGCGGCGTGGCGGACCGGACCGGGCTCGTCACGGCCCTCCCCGCCTTCTCGGGGCTCGGGCTGGCCGACCCGTCCGAGATGGTCTTCGGCGGGCACGAGGTGCGGGGCGGGACCCTGCCCGAGGAGGCCGAGGGGCTCGCGGGAGCCGGGGGGATCCCCCCGGCGGTGCTCGCCGCCGCCCGCGCGGACCTCGAGGCCGCCGACGCCCGGGTCCGGCCCGGGACCCTCTACGGCGCGGGGGACGGCGTGCGGGCGCTGGCGGGCGCGCCGGCCGAGCGGCGGGGAGCGCGCGAGGTCGTCGAGGCCCTTCGAGCCGATCTCCGGGCGTTCCGCGCGGGGACGGGAGCCCGCTTCGTGGTCGTCGTGAATCTCTGTTCCACCGACGCGCGGCGCCTCGGCCCCTCCGCGCTCCCGAGCGCCGAGGCCCTCGAGGACGCGATCGCGCGCGACGACTCGGGCCGCCTCTCCGCCGTCGTCCTCTACGCGACGGCCGCGCTCCAGGAGGGCTGCCCGTTCGTGAACTTCACTCCGGCCGAGGCGACGGAGCTTCCCGGGCTCGCCGCGCTCGCGGCGGCCCGCGGCCTCCCGCACTGCGGGAAGGACGGGAAGACCGGCGAGACCCTGGTGAAGACCGTCCTCGCGCCCCTCTTCCGCGACCGGCACCTCAAGGTGCTCTCGTGGTCCGGCGTCAACTTGCTCGGCAACCGCGACGGGGAGGCGCTCCGCGACCCCGGCGCGAACGCGGCGAAGGTCTCGGACAAGGACCAGGTCGTGGCGAAGGTCCTGGGCGAGCCGACGCCCTCGCTCACGCGGATTGACTACGTGAGGTCGCTCGGCGACTGGAAGACCGCCTGGGACCTCGTCCACTTCGCGGGCTTCCTCGGGGTGCGGATGTCCCTCCAGTTCACCTGGCAGGGCTGCGACAGCGCCCTCGCCGCGCCGCTCGTCTTGGATCTCGTCCGCCTCGCCGACCTCGCCCACCGCCGCGGAGAGAAGGGCCCGATGCGCCACGCGGCCGTCTTCTTCAAGACCCCCGTCGGCGCCGAGGACCACGACTTCGCGCGGCAGATGGGGATGCTGCTCGAGTACGCGGCGTCCACGGCCGACGTCCGGAAGACGAGTCGCGGGCGTTAAGCTCGACCTGACCCAGCGCGTCCGCGCGCTCGATCAATCTCGCTCCGCTGGGACGTCAGGACCGCGCCGCGGTCAGTCGCCGCGCCTTGAGCGACGGGAACCGGGAGAGGTCCCGGTCTTCCGTGAGGATCTCCGTGACCCCCGCCTCCGCGCAGACGGCGACGATGGCGGCGTCGGAGACGATCGTCAGAGACACTCCATGATGTCATAGAGCCGGTTGCGGTCGGCGGGGTCCACAGCGGGGGGACGCGTCCCGCCTGTGATGATCCACCGCAGGCGGTAGCGCCGAGCCGGCCGCGAGTGCCCGGCAAAGAACTCGCGCAGCGCTACGTGGATGAGCGCGGAGAGAGTCACACCTCGGCCGCGAGCCTCCGCGCGCGCCCTCCTCGGGATCGTCTCGGACATGGAGATGGTGGTTCTCACGCTCCGAGAGAATGCTGATTGCCAGGTCAATCCGCGATGAGTCACCCGTTCTCGGGGGAGTCACATCAGTACAATGCACCCGTGCGATGGCTCGCGGGACTCGCGCTATTCCTCGTCCCGGAGGGTCTCTCGGTCACCGAGTTCGAGCGCCTCCACAGGGACCTCGCCCCCCCCGCCGTCGAGACGTGGCGGACGATCCCTTGGAAGACGTCCCTCCTCGAGGCGCGGGAGGTCGCGGCCCGGGAGAAGAAGCCGCTCTTCCTCTGGGCGATGGACGGGCACCCGCTCGCCTGCACGTGAAACAACGGGGTTCTGGACCGTGAGTCCACGTTCAAGGACCCGGAGATCGTCGAGTTGCTGCGGACGAAGTTCGTGCCGGTCGCGCTCGACCAGTGGTACCAGCGCCGGCAGAAGGACGCCGAGGGCGAGTTCTACCGGAAGATCGCCGGCCAGGGGCCGCGGAACGACTTCAAGGGGACGACGCAGGGGCTCTACGCCGCCGCCCCCGACGGGACGTTCCTCGGCTACAACAACAACCGCGGGCCGGAGCGCGTCCGGAAGTTGCTCCGGAAGGCCCTCGACGCGTTCCGCCCGGCCGACGCGCCCCCGATCGAGGCCGGGCCGGCCGACCCTCAGTATGCGCACGTCCCTCCCGAGGGGGGGCTGGTCGTGGACGTGACCGCCAAGGTCCTCGGCGGCTACCCTGAGCCGAAGGACTGGCACGAGAGGATCTTCCAGGTCGCCCTCCAGCGCGACCACCTCTGGGTCCGGAAGGACGAGCACGAGGCGCTCGCCCGGGGGAAGATCCCCGAGTCCCTGCGGGTCCGCATCGCCCGGTTCCACCTCGTGGACGGCACCCGCGGCGAGCCGCCCATGTGGAAGCGTGAGGAGATCCGCCGCCTGGACCTCGCCCTCGCCGAGGGCCGCCTCTCGGGCTCGGTCCACCTCGAGACCGAGAGCGGGGACCGCGGCTTCGAGGCTGATCTCCTCGGCTTCGTCGAGGCGAAGGACGGCCGTGTGACCCGCCTCGACCTGGTGGCCAAGGGCCTCTTCTGGGGCGAGGGTCGGTACACGAAGGGCGCCCCTCCCGGGAAGTTCCCGCTCGCGGTCCGGTTCGCCCTCGCCTCGGGCAAGGACGCGGCCGACCGGATCCCCCCCGAGGGCGGGAGGGGCTGGCACGCGGATTACATCCGGTAGGTCCCGGGCCGGTCGTGGTCGAGTAGGACCACGGAGCTGGATCCGAGTACGAGGACGAGCACGTGCACGTGGCTCGTACTCGTGCTCGTGCTCGAAGTTGATCCGGGCCGCCCCCCCCTGAGCTCTACCTGGCCTTCCCCCCCGGCCTGAGCGCCCGCAGCAACTCGAGCGCGGCGCGTTCGCCCTCGGGGCCCTGCGCGAAGTAGCCCTCGACCTGCTTCACGCGGCTGTCCGAGACCAGGATCGCGTCCAGGACGTGCGCGAGGAGATCCCGGTCGCCGAGGCCGTCCGCTCCCCCCGCTCGCTCGACGACGCCCTTCAGGTAGCGACCGATCTTCTCCGCGGTCCGGCCGAATTGGAGCCGGACGCCCAGGATCCTACGGAAGAGGTTCCCGAGCGCCTCCTTGTAGCCGACCAGGTCCCCCACCTTCCGGAGCTTGAGAGCCTGGACCACCGCCCCGGTCATCCCGTCCGGATCGGCCAGGATCGTCCTCGCCAGGAGCCATCCCGGAAGTTCCTGGTGCGTGTCCGAGAAGATCCGCCGCAGGAGCCTGTACACCCGGATCGTGTCGGGCGCCGGGCCCGCCGTGCCCGCCGTGTCCGCAGCGCCCGGGGACGACGGCGGCGCCTTCGGCACGTCGAGGACCACCGTGTCGTTCTCGAGCTTCGCACCCCTTGCCGGCGGTCCGGCCCTTCCCGCGCCGGCGGCCGGGGCGGCCGGCACACCGGCCTTGGCGGCGAACGCCGCGAACAGCTCCGCCGCCTCATGCTCCGAGAGCCCCTTGTCCCCCGGCTCGATGGAGAGCACCCCGTCGCGG
>JAKEIC010000108.1 GCA_022614695.1 Planctomycetales bacterium
AGGACCTTCACGCACGGGGAGCCCGAGACCGCGTAGTCCGACGCGTCGAACCAGCGGGCGAGCATACGCCAGTCGGCGAGCTCGGTCTCGAGGAGCGCCGACTTGTGGGTCGCCTCCGCGAGCTGGAGGCGCAGCGAGTCGGCCGAGAGGACGAGCGGGCCGGTCCTCTCGGCGGCCTCCCGGAGCGACCGGACTTCCGCCTCGAGGCGGGCCTTCTCGCCCTCGAACTCGGCCTTCTGATGAAGGAGGGCCTCGGCCTTCTCGCGGTCCGCCGAGTCCCGCGTCTCGACGAGCGACTTCTCGGCCTCGCGGGCCGCCTCGGCCCGCCCCTCGGCCACGGCCTCGGCCCGGACCTGCTCGGCCGCGGCCTTCGCGTCGGCGACGCCCTTCGCCCGATCGGCCTCGGCCTGCCGGCGCGCCTCGGCGACGGCCTTCGCGGCTTCGCGCTCGGCCTTCCCGCGGGCCTGCGCGATCTCCTCGCCCGCGCGGGCGGCCCACTGCCGCTCCGTCGTGGAGAACGACGTCCGGGCGAATGTCTGCACGGGCGCCGCCACGAGCCAGACCGACTCGAGGGCGAGGCTCCCGGGCCGGCGCGCCGAGGCCGTCGTCTGGACGCCGGGCTCCGGCGGGAGCCGGTCCGTCCGCCCGAACTGCGGGACGCCTGCCGCGAGCACCAGCCCGGGCGGGATCAGCCCGAGCAGGAACGCCGGCACGATCCCCCAGGGCCTCCACGCCAGAGTCCAGAGTCCCCCGATCGCGACGGCCAGGATCCCGGCCGCCAGCGCCAGCGCGATCCCCAGGAGCCCGTAGGCGGCGAAGTGGTCGCCGATCGGCTGCGGGTGCCGCGCGTAGAATGCCGCGTACACCGACGCCGTGCCCAGGGCTCCCGTGCAGAAGATCGTCATCTTGGTAGGCATGTGAGCCTCCCTTCGATGGGGCAGGAAGAGCAACGAGCGGGCCCGGGCGGGACGGCAGCCGGGGCCGGGAGCGCGGATCCTGCCGCGGAACCCATGGAGCAGTCTGGAGATGCGCAAGCATGCGGCGGGGGATACTCGTAGGGCCCGTCCTGCCGAATTGGCGCGAACCATGCGAACAAGTTGAGCCGCCGGGGGGGCTGGAGCGGCTCAACTTGATCGGTCGTAGAATCGCCCCGGTGACTCTCACCGCACGCATCCTCTCTCAGGGGGACGAGCTGACCACCGGCGCGACTCAGGACACGAACGCGGGGTGGCTCGCGCGATTCCTCTGGGAGCGGGGGGCTTGGGTGCTGGGGATCGCTTCGGCTCCGGACGACCTCGAGGCGATCTCTCGCCTCTACACGGAGGCCGCCCGCGACTGCGATCTGTTCGTCTCCACGGGCGGACTAGGGCCGACGGACGACGACTACTCCGCGGAGGCGGCCGCGAAGACGGCCGGCGTCGGGCTCCGCGAGGACGCGGACGCCGCGAGGCGGGTGAGGGCGTGGTTCCGGCGGATGAACCGCCCGATGCCCGAGTGCAACCTGAAGCAGGCCCGGTTCCCCGAGGGGGCGGAAATCCTGGAGAACCCGGTGGGCACGGCCCCGGGCTTCGCGATGACCATCGGCCGGGCGCGCGCGTTCTTCTTCCCCGGGGTCCCCCGCGAGCTCTACGTCATGGCCGAGAAGCACCTCGCGCCGTGGCTCGTGGCGCGCGGGGCGCGGCCCTCCCTCCGGCGGCGCTTCCACTGCTGCGGGGTCGGCGAGTCCACGCTCCAGGAGCGGCTCGAGGGGTTGCGCGCGCCCGAGGGGATCCGGATCGGCTACAAGACGTGGATGCCGTTCAACTCGGTGGTGCTGTACGGGGACCCCGGCGTCGCCGCCGCCGCCGACGCGATGGCTGGGCTCGGCGCGGAGGTCCGGAATCGGCTCGGGGAGGACTGCTTCGGGGAGGACGAGGCGACGCTCGCATCGGTCGTGGGCGGGCTGTTGCAGGCGCGCGGCTGGACGGTCGGCGTGGCCGAAAGCTGCACGGCCGGGATGGCCGCCGCGATGCTGACGGAGGTCCCGGGCAGCTCCGCGTGGGTACGGGGTGGGGTCGTCGCCTACGCGAGTGGGCTGAAGACGGGGCTCCTGGGCGTGCCCGAGGCGCTCCTCGCCGCGCACGGAGCCGTGAGCGAGGAGGTCGCGCGGGCGATGGCGGAGGGCGCGCGCCGCACCGCCGGGGCCGACGCGGGGATCGGGATCACGGGGATCGCCGGCCCGGACGGGGGGACCCCCGAGAAGCCGGTGGGGATGGTCTGCTTCGGCCTCGCGACGCCCCACGAGACCCTCGCGAGGACCGTCCGCTACGGCGACCGGGGCCGGGCCCTCGTGCGGACCCTCGCGGCGGCCACGGCGCTGGATTGGCTGAGGAGGAGGCTCGCTGGAGGCGGTTGAACCGGTTTCGTCTCCGGCGGCCTGTCATCCTGAGAAACATGGACCCGTCGCCGACGACACCCGCGATCGAGTCCCTCCTGTCCCAGGAGGGCTGGCTCCGGGGTCTCGCCCGGCACCTCCTCTACGGCGACGTCGACGTGGACGACGTCGTCCAGGAGACCTGGCTCGCGGTCTTCCGGAGCCCTCCCAAGCGGCCAGAGCACCCCCGCGGGTGGCTCGCGACGGTCCTCCGGAACCTGATCCGCCGCCGCCGCCGCGTCGCGGAGGCGCGCGAGCACCGCGAGTCCGCGGTCGCCACGCCCGAGGCTCTCCCATCCACGGTCGAACTCGTGGAGAGGGCCTCAATCCGCCGGGAGGTCATCGAGGCCGTCCTGGCGCTCGAGGAGCCGTACCGGACCGCGATCCTGCTCCGGTACTTCGAGGACCTCCCGCCGCGGGACGTCGCGGAGCGACTCGGTGTGCCCGTGGAGACGCTGCGAACACGGCTCAAACGGGCGCTCGAGCAAATCCGGCAGAGGCTCGACCAGAGGCGCGGTGGCGACCGGAGGGCGTGGGGGCTCGCGCTGGTTCCCCTAGCCGATTCGAGGGGGGCGGCAGCGGCGCGGACGGGGGCGGCACTCCTGGCACCCGGCTCCTCGGTGACCCTGGCCCTCGGAGCCCTCGCGGCGACGCTCGTTCTGGTTGCGGGAGTCGCCGTACTCCGTCCGACCGGCAGCGGGCGTGCTCTTGACAAGGAGTTGGCGCGGTCTGCCGTGGTTGCAATGTCCGAATCCGAGAGTGACCGCCCGCCCGGAGCGGGACCCGGTCCAAACGTGCCACACCCGACCCGCCGGGCCGGCGCGGCACCGGCCGCGTCCGGGGAACAGATCCAGGGTCCCCAACCGGAGGGGACCGCGACGAGCCTCGTCGTCGCGGGGACAGTCCGGATCTCGACCATCCGGGAGGGAGAACGCGGCGCAGGGATTCCTGGCATCCTCGTCATCGGGGAGCAAGGGGATCCTCCCCGAGAGATCGCACGTGTCGAGACCGATGCGGCCGGCCAGTACCGGCTCGCGGGTTTCGTGGGAGGCCAGGCCCGGATTCGTCTCGAGGTCTCAGCAAGCCCGCAGTGGTTCTGGAGCGGCCTCCTGGAGGACAACTCGTTGAACGGGGAGCGATTCGTCGAGGTCGGAGCAACAGACACGGACTTCGCGCTCATGCCGACCGCTCCCGTTCGCATCCGAGTCGTGGACTCGGCGAGCGGGCTCACGATCCCAGACGCCCAAGTGGCGGGGCAACTCCCCTGGATCCGCCGCCGCGAGGAGGATCGCATCGTGGTGTTCACGACTCTCGGGGGCGTCCACACTCTGACCGTGTCGGCGCCGGGGTACCTCCCGCGCGTCCTGACTCTCCCGATGGTCCTGCCGCCCGGACTCGACATCTCCGTCCCCGTGGGGCTCGAGCGGGGGGTGGTTCTGTCAGGCTGGACGAGGAACCCCGCCGGGGACGCGCTCCGGTGGGTCTCCGTGTTCGCAGAACCTCTCGACGCCACCGGAGGCCGCGGACAGCGCGTCGCGCTCGTCGCAACCTCCGACGAGTCGGGAGCGTTCCGCACCGAACCGCTCGCCCCCGGCCGCCACCGATTCTGCGCCCTCGGGTGGGGTGTCGTTCCGGCAGTGGACGCGTTTCCAGTTCACCAAGATGTGAGCGGGCACGTCTTCGTGCTGGCGGAGCGTGGCGAAAGGGCGACGCCGCGGCAGCCCGAATTCCGCTGGGAGGAGCGGCGCGATCTCCAGCTGGACCTCCGCGCGGACGACGTCCCGGCCCTGGAGGTGCTCCAGTGGGTCGAGGCCCTCGCGGGGGTCCGAGTGGGGCGCCACGCAGAGACGGATCAGTCGCTCTCGGAGGCGCGAATCAACACGTACTTTTCCCGGACGACGCTGGAGGACCTCCTGGCCGGCTTTGCGGGATTCCTCGGCCTCGAGTTCGACCGTGACTCCGGGGAGCTGCGGACCGCTCCACGGGACGAGAGAGGAGGTGGCGGCTAGAGTCCGAATTCCGCCTTCTCCGCCGTGAGCTCGGGCCACGGCCTCCTCTCGATCCCGCCGTCGGCCCCGTGTTCGAGCGGGTTGTGGGAACGGTCCGACTCGCCTCGTGAATCGGAAGCCGGGGCTCGGTCTTACAAGGCAGCTTTCGCGAGCAACGCCCGCCATCCCCCGTCCTCGGCCGGCTCGATCCGGCACTCCCAGCCCTCGCGGGCGGCGACGAGGGGGAGGTCCTCGAGGGTGGCGCGGTCGGCGAGGACGACGATGGGCTCGCGGGACGGGCTCTCGCGGATGAGGGCGACGACGCGCTCGGCGGGGACGCCGCAGGGCTCGCCGCGGAGGTCGAGGACGCGGGTCGGGCCTGCGGTAGCGGGGACGGTTCCGGGAGCGCGAGGGGGAGCGGGAGCGGCGTGCGATCGCCCCTCCATCCGCCGCCAGACGAGGCTTCCCCCCCAGGCGCCTCCGGCGAGGGCGACGAGGAAGACCCAGCCGTGGAGCGAGAAGGCCATCGTGCCCGAGAGCATCGCGCCGACGGTGCAGCCCGTGGAGATCAGGGCGCCGAAGCCGAGGAAGATCCCGCCGACGAAGGCGAGGGCGTAGCGGCGCGGGGAGAAGACACGCGGTCGGAACTCGCCCGCCGCGAGCGCCATCGCGAGGGAGCCCGCGACGAGGGAGACGATCAGGAGCCCGTTCGCCGAGAGCCCCGTGGCATCCATCGGCGGCCGGCAGCCCGTCATCAGGTCCATCCCCTCCAGGCGAGCGGGGACCGCGCCGATCGCGTCGCCGGCCAGCCGGCCGAGGCGCGAGAGCTCCGCGGTCACGCCGAGGGGAGTCCCCCGGAAGTAGGCGAGCGTCGCGAGTGCGCCGAGGGCGAGCCCCCCGGCCCACCCCGGCCAACCCGCCACGAAGACGCGCCGCGCGACGCCCGCGAGCGTGGCGGGCTCGTGGGCCGCCGGGGGCGGCGGCGCGAGGAACCGCAGGAGGAGCCCCGCGCCGACGGCGAGGGCGCCGATCTGGAGGATGGCGGCCCCCGCATACCCGAACGTCTTCGGGAGCCAGACCGCCGGCGACATCGCGATCGTCGCGGTCCAGAGGGGGTTCCACGCCAGGTACCCGACGACGAACCCGGCCACGTCTCCGAGGAGGCCGGCGACCGCCGTGCTCTTTCCCTCCCCGAGACGGAAGAGGTGGCCGCTGATGCAGCCGCCCCCGATCACCATGCCGAACCCGAATGACGCGCCCCCGAGGAGGACGTGCCAGCCCACGCGCGAGATGAACGCCGTCGGCGGGACGTAGCCGCCCGAGGGGTCCGGCATCTGCGCCCCGAAGACGACGAGGTAGCCGACCGACCCGGCCGCCAATGCCGCGAGGACCCCGAGGGCCGTCCGCCGGTCCTTCTGGAGGTAGAGGTCCCGGAACGCCGACGCGAAGCAGAGCCGCGACCGCTGGAGGATCGCCCCGAACGCGAGCCCGACGAGCACTGCGAAGCTCGCGTCCCGGCCCCGGGAGGCGTGGACGAGCCACGCGGCGGCCGCGACCGCGCCGGCGACCGCCGCGGCCCCCGCGCCCCGGAGGCTCACGGCGCTACTTGCCGGTCCAGACCGTGCCCGCCTCGTTCTCGATCGGAACTCCCACGGCGTTCCCGTACTCGGTCCAGGAGCCGTCGTAGTTCCGGACGTTCTTGCAGCCGAGGAGGTACCGCAGCACGAACCAAGTGTGCGAGGACCTCTCGCCGATCCGGCAGTAGCAGATGACCGGGGTCGTCTCCGTCACCCCGACGTCGCCGTAGAGCTTCCGGAGTTCGTCGGCGCTCTTGAACGTGCCGTCGGCGTCGTTCACGGCCTTCTTCCACGGGACGCTCTTGGCGCCGGGGACGTGGCCCGCGCGGATCGCCAGCTCCTGGATCCCGGGCGGCGCGAAGACCTTCCCGGAGTACTCGTCGGGCGACCGGACGTCTATCAGGACCGCGGGCTCCTTCTTCTCGACGGCGGCGAGCACGTCCGGGAGGCGTGCCCGGAGCGCGGAGTAGACCTTCTCGACCCGGTAGCTCGCCGGGGGGGGGCTCGGCACCGTCGTCTCCCACGGGCGCTTCTCCAGCTCCCACTTCACGCGGCCGCCGTTCATGATCTTCACGTCCTTGTGGCCGTACATCGTGAACTCCCACGCGGCCCACGCGGCGAACCAGTTGTTGTTGTCCCCGTAGAGGACGACGGTCGTGTCGTTCGCGATGCCGGCCTTGCCGCAGAGCTTCTCGAACTGCTCCTTCGTGACGATGTCGCGGCGGACGGGGTCGCACAGCTCCGAGTGCCACTTGAGCCCGACCGCGCCCGGGACGTGCCCTTTCTCGTAGACGCCCGGGTCCACGCTCACCTCGACCACCCGGACCTTGGGGTTCGCCGTGTTCTGGGCCACCCAGTCGGTGGTGACGACGGCCTCTCCGGCCGGCGGCGGGGGCTCGGCGGGCGAGCCGCCGGAGCCCGGCGAGGCCGATCCGGACCGACTCCCGCAGCCGAGCGCCCCCGCGACAACGACCGCGAAGAACCGAACGGGGCACGATCCGCGAGCCATGGGTCCTCCTCCCCTCCGCCGGGGGTGGCGGATCCTAGGAACGGCGCCCCGGGGAATCAAGGCGCCCGTGGCCGAAACTACTACGGCACCGGGAGCTTCTCCTGGATCCTCTTCCCGCTCCGCCAGAGAACCACGGGGACCTCGCTCCCCGCGACGCACTTCTGCCGCAGGTAGGCGAGGAACTCGGTCTCGGTCCACGGCGCGTCGAGACCGTTCACCGAGAGGAGCACGTCGTCCTGCTTGAACCCCGCGGATTTCGCCGGCGAGTTGTTCCCGACGCCCCGGAGCTTCAGGGCCAGCTTGTCGGGCGCGAACCCGAGCGCCCGCTTCTCCTCGGGCGAGAGGGCATCGCTCCGGAACCCGGGGCGGAGCGCCCACGTCGTGGTCCGCCACGAGATGTCCTCCTTCCGCCACGGGCCCGAGAGGGAGAGGGTCGCCTTCGCCGACGCCCCGCCGCGCTTCACCTCGAGCGCCACCTCCGCCTTCTCCGGAGTGTTATGGAGGATGAACTGGATGTCGGCGATCGAGAGGATGGGCTGGCCCGCCATCGTCTCGATCACGTCGCCGACCTGGACGCCGGCCTTGTCGGCGGCGGAGCCGGGCCACACGACCTTCACGCGGTTCCCCTCGTCCGGCTCGATCTCGAGGCCGACCGTCTCGGGCTGGGGGTAGGTCCAGACCATCGTGTCCGGGAGCGGCTTCTTCTGCTGGAAGAACGACTGCCGCTCGCCCCCGAGGACGTTGTGGCAGTGGATGCAGTTCCGCCGCCCGGGCGCGCCCCCGAACTTCCCGTTGTGGGCGGGGATCGCCTCGGGGAACCGCCAGAGCGGGGCGGAGCCCTTCTTCTTCTCGAGGGCCGGCCTCACGGCGGGCCACTTCGAGTGCAGGTCGAGCGCCCGCTCAAGGGCCTTGCGGAATCCGGGGATCGAGACCTTCGCCAGCGCGCCCTGGCCGCACTTGGTCCCGTAGCGGCCGTAGATCGCGCCGTCCCCGTTCATGAGGAAGGCGCACCAGGTGAGGTCCGAGTCGAACTGGAAGAGCGACAGGTCCACGCCCTTCATCTGGACGAGGCGCACGCAGACGAACTTCTCGAGGAGATCGCGGACTTCGGTGTCGAGACGGGCCACCGACCCGTCCAGGTCCTTGCAGGCCCCTCAGGGCACTCACCGGAAGACGACGGCGACGGGCTTCTTCGCCTGCTTGGCGACGGCCAGCGCCGTGGGCAGGTCCTCGTAGACCCAGGCCGTGGCGACCTGCCCGTCGTTCAGCTCGTTCCGGAGCCGGTCGTTCTTCGGGGAAGGGAGCGCGAGGGCGGCGGGGACGAGGAGCGCGGCGGCCGTCCCGAGGGCGAGGATCCGTCTCATGGGTTCCCTCCGCCCTGGGAACCCGCGAGGCCGGCGGGCGGTTGAGTTCAGGTCTGCGGCGGGTCGCCCCAGACGTTCCGGCGCTCGCCCGAGGGCGAGCGCGGCTCGGGGCCGGCGGCTCGCAGGCTCCGGAGCGCGAGCCATCCCTGGAAGATCCCGACGAGGAGGAAGCCGTGGAACGCGACGCCGAGCCAATCGAGCTGCACCGCGCGGATTGCGAGCAGGACCCCGTCGGCGGCGTAGAGCGCCATCCCCACGAGGAAGGCCCACTCCTGCCTCCGCCGGGCGAACCAGCCGAAGGCGACGAACGGCGCCGAGGCGAGGACGTCGAGCGCGAGGGCCTGCGTCATCGCCGTCCCGCGTGGCATCGTCCCCGAGCGGTAGGCCCGGACGAAGTGCTGGTCCACGACGTCCGTGACGCCGAGGCCGAAGATGAACACGAGTCCCACCGCGTTCCAGAAAAGCACCGAGTTCAGGACCGCCAGACCCGCGATCCAGTGGAACTCGGAGGCGCCGCGGGCGAACGTCTGCTCGATCCGCAGGCGGGCGTAGAGGACATCGGGGTCCAGCCCCGGGCGGGCGCGGCCGGCGAGATCGGGCGACTCCTCGGACCCGTCGCCGGCCGCCGGCGTCCCCGGGTCGCCCCCTCGGTCCATGCGCGCCTCTTGCCGCTGCGCGGCAGCCGACCGCCCTAGCGCATGGTACCACCGCTCTTGAAGGGAGTGGGGCCCGGTGTGACCATGCCCCGCGATGCTCTCGGCGCGCCGAGCTGCCCCCGCTCTGGCATCGCTCGCGCTCGCGGCCGCGACGGCCGTCGCCCAGGAGCCCGCCGCCGGCACGGCCGAGGTCGTGGACCCCTCGGGGAAGCGAGTCCGCGAGGCGCAGGTCGTCTTCCTGCGCGCCGACGTCCCCGCACCCGTGGCCGCCCGGGCGATCCTCGGGCTCGACCTCGCGCGGACCGCCCGCGAGGGGACGACCGTGCTCGCGGCCGGAGAGGAGTGCGGACAGGCGGGGCTCCCGGCGCCCGACCTCCCGAGGGAGGCGGTCGTCCAGCCGGCATCGGAGGGGATCGCGGACATCCGGCGCGTGCCCGCCGCCACGTACCTCGTCCTCGCCGGGGCGCCCGGGTTCCTGCCGGCCACCGCGGTCGGCTACGAGGCGAAGGGGGACATGACCCCTGGGCTGCGACTCAAGGTGGAGCCGGTCGGAGCGACCCTCGTCCGCCAGCGCGTGGTCCTTAAGTGGGACACGGGGCTCGCGCCGGCCGCGAGCGTCTGGATCCGGGCGGTGCCGGCCCGTCCCGAGGCGGGGGCCCTCGCGTCGCTGCGTCCGGTCGGGAAGCGGGTCGAGGCCCGCTGGCCTGGGATCACGCCGGGCGAGCCCGCCCCGCCGCCGGTCGAGGAGGGCGGGTCGTCGGTGGGACAGCCCAAGGTCCGCGCGTCCGGCGAACTCTGCGCGGTCGCGGCGCCCGTCCACGGCGATGTCGTTGACGTGCTCGTCTCGCCCGGCTGCGAGGTGACCCTCCTCGCGGGGCCGGGAGTGGCGGTCGCGCGCTTCGGGAAGCTCGCGCTCGGAGCGCCCCTCGAGAGGAAGTTCCTGCTGCGGCGGAGCACCCCCTCGAATACGCGGACCCGGGTCCGGGTGGCCGGGCCCCATGGGAAGCCGCTCCGCGGGGCGACGGTCTACCTCTTCGCGGAGGGTGGGAAGGGCTTCGCGCGCGCCGGGATGAAGGACGCTCTCGACTCGCCGGCCTCGTGCCTCGAGGCGCTGCGGGCCGCCCGGAGGTGGCCGGCCGAGCGGGACCTCGACACGTGGAGCGCGCGCGGAGTCACGGTGGACGGCACCGTCCCCTTCGACGGTCTCCTGATCGGCGCCTACCGGGTGGTGGTCGAGATGGACGGCTACGCCCAGCGCGAGGCCCCCGTGGTGGAGGTCCCGGTGATCCCGCCCCCGGGAGGCGTCCGGGACGTGACGGCCCCCGTCGAGGAGCTGGCGGGGAAGGTCGGGGTGCTGCGGCTACGGGTCCTCGATCCCCTCGGCGGCCCCCTCTCGGGCGACATCCGCTGGGCGCTCACGGCGGGGGAATCCCACGACTCGGGCTCCGGGCGCTGCCACGACGGGGCTCTCACCCTTTACGTGCCTCCCTCGTGGGACGGGCCGCCGGACGTCTCGGTCGTGGTCTCCACGGTCGAGCAAGGCGGCCTCGCGGGCCAGTCGGCGAAGGTCTCGGTCCCGCTCGGGAAGCCCGTGGAGGTGGCCGTCCGGCTCGAGGCGCCGAGGCCGAGCGGAGGCAAGTGACCCGCCCCGCCCGCCCCTGGCTCGCGGCGCTGGCGGGGCTGGATCTTCTCCTGGCTCCCCTCGTCCTGCTCGCAGGTTGGGCGCTGCGCCCCGACCGCTGGCAGTTCGTCGGCCCCGTGCCCGCCGGATTCGAGCCGCGCTGGCTCTGGCTCGGGCCGCTCGGGTTCGCGACTCTCGCCGCGGCGACCCTGGCGTTCGCGATCTCCGTCCTGGTCCGACCGAGATTCGCGACCGCCCTCGCGATCGCCGTCACGGTCGCTTGCGTCGGCGCCGGGGCCTGCTCCCAGATCGGGACCCTCCTGGCCTTCCGTTCCGTCACGGCGGCCATCCCGGGGTTCCGCCCTCCCTGGCTCGGTCTCCCCTGCATCGCGCCCCTCTTCCTCATAGCACTCCACAGCCTCGCGGCGCTCTGGGCCCGGCGGGGGACGGCGCAGGAGGACGTCCCATGAAGCTCGACCAGGCCCTCGTGGATGCGGCCGTCCGGCTCATGAAGTCGCGGTTCCCAGCCGGACCCGGAGGCGCCGCGGCCATGTACCTCGAGGACGGCACGATCGTCACGAGCGTGAGCCCGGACGTCCTCAACGAGTCCGTGAGCGTCTGTCACGAGACGGGCGCCTGGTGCGAAGCATCGAAGCTCGGCCGACGCATCACCGCCACGGTCTGCGTCTCGCGCGAGTCCGAGCGGCACCCCCACCTCATCCTCCCGCCCTGCGGCGTCTGCCAGGAGAGGCTCCTGGCTCACGGGCCGGACGTGGAGGCCGCCGTCCCGGATCCCGCGGATACGTCGAAGTGGGTGGCGAGGACACTCCGGGATTTGCAACCCTACTACTGGCGGAACGCGCTCCCGTGAGCGCGCGGCTCCGGCCGAGCCCGTCGGCTATCGCCCCGACGACTCCTGCCCGAGCGCCGTCCACCACGCGGCCGGGTCCTCGCCGGCATCGGCACCGGTCGCCGCGCGGAGGGTCGCCACGAGCCGCGGGCGAGCGGCCGCCGGCGCCGACTCGAGCAGCAGGACGAGCCTCGGCGCGGCGGCGGCCGGCCCCGTCGCCGACAGGTCGGCGATCTGCGACTCGAGGGCCGCGGGGTCCGTGCCGGCGAGCGCCGCCCGCAGCCTCGCCGCCGCCCGCTCGGCCGGGTCCCGGGAACGCTCGATCTCCACGGCCGCCGCGAGGAAGGGCGCCCCGTGGGCGGCGATCGAGTCGTCGAGCGCCCGCCTCAGCGCATCCCGGAGCGCCGGCCCCTCCTCACGCACGAGGGCGGTCCCACGGTACTCGCGCAGGAGCGCCGAGAGGGCGTCCCGGGCCGCCCGGGGCTCCCGCCGTCGCGCGAGGTCCTCGGCCCGCGACCGCTCGGCGCGCGCCGCCGGCTCGGTCTCCCCGATCTCCCGCCCCACGATCGCGTTCTGGTAGCGGTGGCGCCGGCCGTCGGCCTTCCACGCCGCGTCGAGGGCCCGCTTCGCCTCGACGTCCTGGGCGTTGAGGAACAGGAGGATGCCCCGGGCCAGGAGACGCCGGGCGTCCCGCGGGTCCCCCTGCGTGTCGGCGAGCTGGAGGAGCCCCGCCGGGGAGAGGTCCGGGAGGTCGAGGGGTCGCGTCCTCCCGGGCCCCTCGCGGAGCCGGAAGGAGCCGGCGACGGCCTCGACGACGCCCCGGACCATGCCCGCCCGCGAGCCGACCGAGACGGGTCTCCCGGACAGGGCGTGCCCCGCGAGCGCGATCCTCGCCGCGGCCCCGAGGTCCTCGAGGAGAGCCAGGTCCGCCCCGTCGGCCTCGGCGAGGGCCTCGGCGGAGCGGTGGCCGGCCCCCGCGACGACCTCCCCGAGCCGCGCCCTCGCATCGGCGAACCGGTGCGACCGGGCGAGGGCCTCGACCTCGGGCCACGCGAGGTGGTAGCGCGCCTCGGAGAGCGCGGGAGCGTCGTCGGAGCGGACGCGCTCCGCGGCCACGATCGCCCCGCGCACGCGCCGCGCGGCCCCGGCGCAGGCTTCCGTCTTCGCCGCCTCGATCCGCGCAAGGACCGCGGTCGCGCCAGCCGCGGGCGACCCCGCCGCCAGCGCCCGCGCCGCCTCGGCGGCCGCCGCGAGGGCCTCGTCCTCGGACGCGGCCCGGCGCGCGCGCGCCGCCCGGCCCGCTCCCCGGCCGGCGGTCTGGTCGGCGAACCGCACGGACGCCGCCTCGAGCGCGGCCCCTCCGCCCGGACCCGGCTTCTCGAGGGCCTCCCGCAGCGCCCC
>JAKEIC010000109.1 GCA_022614695.1 Planctomycetales bacterium
AGCGCCTGCTTGACCGTCAGGAGCGCCGAGGGGACGTCCGACTCGCCGAGGACGGCCGCGGCCGACTTCCGCCCCTCGGGCTCGGGGTCCCGGATCCGGCTCACCAGCACGTCGAGCGTGAACTTCACCTTGTCGGCCAGGGGCTTGTCCTCGGCGGCGCGGTCCACCATGCCGATCGCCTGGTTGATCCGCTTGGCCAGCTCCTCCCCCGCCAGCTCGTAGCCCCTCTTCAAGAGGAGCTTCCCGCCGGGCGCGAGGAAGATGTGCTGCGGGACGATCCTCTGGCTCTTCACCTGCTTGTCGGTCACCTCACGCCACGCCGTCTGGTGCTGGGCGCAGGTGACGCCGGGGAAGACCGGACAGGGCGAGGTGGCGTCGCCGCCGTGGGACCCCTCGGCCGCCACCACGTTCACGGTCTTGGCGAGGAGCGCCACCACGGCGGGGTCGGCGTGAGCGGCGAGGAACACCTTGCGGTCCGCCTCCTCCCCGGCGACGACGACGATGACGATGGGGGCCTTTTTCTCCTTGGCGGCCACGAGGGCCGATTCCAGAGTCGGAGTCCATGTGAGCCTCCCGGCGGCTTCCTGGGCGATCACGCCTCCGGGAAGCACGAGAGCCAACCCCATAGCGGAAGGGAAGATAAGTCGCATGCGAGCCTCCTCTTGGGTCCCGTACTCAGGACGGCCGGGGCCGCCCCTGTGTTCCGTCCACAAGTGCAGGCCCATCTCCGCCCACCGGTGGCCTCCGACTCCAGGCCCGCACGGCTTCGACGATCAGGAAGCCCGCGAGCCCGATCAGGACGACAGCCACGACGCCGTTGGCCAGCGCGTCCCAGGGGAAGGGGGCGGCACCCGAGGGCAGGCTCGGCGGGACGAGCTTCCCGAAGAAGTCCTTGGCCTGGCCGACGAGCGACCAGAGCGTGATCGAGGCCACGAATACGCAGGGGGGCAGTGTGAACCGGACGCTCTTGCCCCCCTGCCGGAGCCAGACGGTGACTCCGAGGAGGGTGAGCGCCGCGAGGAGCTGGTTGCTCGTCCCGAAGAGCTTCCAGAACGTCATGTAGGCCGGGGGCTTGGGAGGGGCCGGGGGCCCGGCGGCGAGGAGGACCAGCGCGGGGACGCCGGCCGTCGCCGCGGTCGCCAGGATCGCCCCGAGCTTCCCCCGCCATCCCAAGACCTCGGTAAGGAGGTAGCGCCCGAGCCTCGTCGAGACGTCGAGAGTGTCGAAGACGAACGTGGAGAAGGCCATCGCGCCGAAGGTCCGGGCGAAGACCAGGGTTCCCTCCCCGGTGAGGACGGTGAGGAACTTCCCGATCCCGTCCCCGTAGACGACCCCGGGACCCGGGAGCGACTTCCCGACCTCTGGAGGCTTGAGGATGAGGATCGTCCCGAGGGCGATCACGGCGACGAAGCCCTCGAGGAGCATCCCGCCGTAGCCCACCGGCCGGCAGTGCGTCTCCTTCGCGATCTGCTTGCTCGTCGTCCCCGAGCAGACGAGCCCGTGGAACCCGCTGCACGCCCCGCAGGCGATCGTCACGAAGAGGAAGGGGAAGAGGGAATTCGCGGCGAGGCCCGCGAGCGGGGGGCCCTCCCGGAGGGCCGGCTGCTCGATCGTGAAGCCGCCGAAGAAGAGGCCGACCACGCCGATCGCGAGCGCAAGGTAGAGGACGAAGCCGCCGAGGTAGCCGCGGGGCTGGAGGAGGGACCAGACCGGCAGGAGTGACGCCACGAAGCAGTAGCCGAGTATGAGAAGCGCCCAGGGGACCTGGCCCATCACGAGCGCGGTCGAGACCTGGGTCCCGAGCCAGACGGCCCCGAGGGTGGCCGGGACGAAGAGCGCCGTGGCGAGGCCGAGCGGGATCCGGAGGAACCTCTGGAGCGCGCCCATCAGGACGGCGAGGCCGAGGTAGAGCGCGCTCGCCGCCGCCACGGCGCCGCCCTTGTTGAACGGGGCGCCGCCGAGCGCCGCGAGTTCCTCGGTCTTGCCGACGAAGGTGGAGGCCGTGATGTCGGTGAACGCGATGATCACGTACTCGAGCGCGATCCAGATGAAGACCATGAGGGCGAGGGCGCCGCGTCTGCCGAGGGCCGCGCGCACGACCTCCACGATGGTCTGCCCCTTGTGGCGGACCGAGGCGACGAGGGCCGAGAAGTCGTGGACGGCCCCGATGAAGACGACGCCGAACGCGATCCAGAGGAGGCACGGCAGCCAGCCCCAGGTCTGGCAGGCGAGGATCGGTCCGGCGATCGGGCCCGCCGCGGCGATCGCGGAGAAGTGCTGGCCGAGGAGGTAGAAGGGCCTCGTCGGCACGAAGTCCCGGCCGTCGTTCACCGCGACGGCGGGCGTCGTCGCGGCCGCGTCGAGCCCGAAGGCCCGCGCCACGAGCCGGCCGTACAGGAGGTAGCCGGCGGCGAGGACGGCGAGGGCGAGGGCGGCGAGAAGGGGGAGAGGCATGGGCAACGCGGCGCGACGCGGGGACGCGGGGACGCGGCGAGGGAAGGATACGGAGGGCGGCGGGACGCGGGAAGCCGGGGCGCCGCTACTTCGGGGGCGGCTGCTCCCCGGCCGGGGGGATCTCCTCGAACTTCACCTCGCCGTCCTGCCGGATCTCGACGACCCGGTACTTCTTCCCCGAGAGGCCCGTGACCACCTCGCCCTGCTTCACGAGCCGGCCGTTCACGATCCCGGTCCGCGTCTCAGCGTCCGGGGTCCAGATGATCCCGCGCACGTCCAGCTCCTTGGCCGGCTCGGGCTCCCTCCGCTCGGGCGCGGCGCCCGCGGGCCGCGGCACCCGCAGCTCGCGCGTGACCGCCTCGCCGTTGGTCCAGTCGTAGCGGGTGACCCGGTAGAAGCCGGAGGGCGTCCCCTCCCAGCGGTAGAGCGCCTCCCCGTCGGGGCTCGAGGTGAGGTAGACACCGGGCGCCTCCTGCGTGGGGCCGCCGCCGGCGTGGGCGAGAGGGAGGATGCCGCGACCGCCCCCCGCGGAGCCCCCGCCGGTCGCGGAGACGAGGCCGACGCCGAGGCCGGCGGCCGCCAGCGCCGCCACCGCGAGGACATGGTTCCGGGTCATGGGGACCTCCTAGCGAAGAACGACCGGCGTTCGCGGTGGATGGCTCCTACCCCAGCTTCTGGCGCTTCTTACACCAGTAGAGCGACGCCTGCGCATCCTCCAGGCTCTCGTCAATCGCGGCCTTGTTGCGGGCCCCCGCCTTCAACGCCCGCTGGAAGAGGTCTATCGCCTCCTTGAAGGCGGCGATCGCCTTCCCGTTTTCGGCGTCGGCGTTGGGCTTCTCGGGCTCGGCGGCCTCCTCGTGGGCGTGGGCGCGGGCGAGGGCCTTCTCGGCCTGCTCGAGGAGCGCCGACGCGGGCGACCCGGCCGGGGCCTTCCCGGCCCTCGGAGGGACGGGCGCCTTCCCGGGCGCCGGACCCGGCTCCGGGGCCTCCACGACCGGCGGGGCCGCGGGAGACTCGGGCTCGGGGTCCGGCTCGAGGACGGGCCGCCGCGCCCCGCGGGCGACCTCCTCGTCGGTCCGGACCTCGGCAGCCCAGGTGGTGTCGGGGTACTGCGCGAGGAGCTTCTCCGCGTAGCCTCCCGCGCGCTTGTCGCCCCGCGAGCGGAGCCATAGGTACACCTTGTAGAGGGAGCGCGCCCTGAACTCCGTGACGGTCTTCACCAAGTCCGCGTCGAGACGGAACGCCTCCTCGAGCAGCGTCCCCGCCCGTCCCAGGAGGCCGTTCTCGAGACAGTAGGCGGCGAGCCGGTAGAGGTCGAGGCCGGTCGGCTTCTCGAGGGTCCTCTTGCGCGCCATGACCTCCGCGTCGAACCGGGCCTGCCTCTGCGCGGGCGTCACCTTCTCGATCGAGCGGATGTCGTCGCGCTTGAACTTCGCCTTGATCCCGTAGTCGCCCTGGATCGTGACGCTCCCCGAGTCCTCGGCCACGATCCTCCCCTCGCGGGTCCCGCCGGAGGCGAGGGAGACGGTGACGACGCCCTCGTGGCTCGCCAGCTCGTTCCGGGGGACGTCCGCGACCAGGCGCTTCAGCAGCCCCAGCCGGTCGAGGAGGGCGGCGGCCCTCTCGCGCACGTCGGCCGGCCCGTCGGCGGTCGAGGCCTTCGCCAGCTCCGCCGCCGCCGCCTCGAGGTCGAGCCTCCGGAGGAGGAGCGCGGCCACCTCCAGCGCCTTCGCCAGCTCGGCCGCCGTGGCGCTCGGCCTCTTCGGGCCGGAGGACGCCTCGAGCGGCCCCCAGGACTTCCCGCGCTCCGGCGCCGAGGGCGCCGCGACGGCCGTGCCCGCGGGCGCCGGGGCCTTCGGCTTGGATGTCTCGGCCTTCGGAGCCTTCTCCGCGGGGGGCGTCGCCGCCGAGGGCGCGCCCGGCCGCGGGACCTTCACGCCCTGCTTCTCGAGCCAGGACCTCGCCTCGCGCGCGGGCCCGGCGTCCGAGAGCACCACGAACGCCGCCGCCCCCCCGACGGCCAGCACCCCCACGACGAGGACGGCGCAGCCCTTGCCCACGGGGGAGGAGTCTACGGTGCGGGCGGCGGAGGGTTCAATCCGGCCCTCGCCGGCGGCACCCGGACCCCGTCCCGGCTACTCGCAACGGATCTTGAGCTTCACCTTGCCTTCGTTGTAAGGGTCAAGGCTCCGGACCATCCAGACCAGCCCGGCGTCCTTCTCGGGCTTGACGGTCAAGCGGGGCGCCGTTCCGGAGGAGGCGTCGTCGTTCCAGTCGAGGAGCCGGTAGGAAGCCTCGTCGCGCACCTCGAGCGCGGTGTCCTTGACGCCCGTACCGGCGACTTCCGCCACGTAGCTGCGACCAGCTTGGGCTGATATGGCGATGGAGGTCGGGAACTGCGCCTCGACCTTGACCTCCCTCTCGATGCTCTTCCCCGGCTCGACATCCTCGGCAGCGTCCATGATCCCCAATGCCATGGGTAGCTCCGGGGCTCTCTCGCCGACGATCTCGGCCTGGACGAGCGGCCACCCCTTCCAATCCACCGAGGTGCCGACACGCACGACACACACCTCGGCGTCCGGGGAGGTCCACTCCACCTTGCTTCCGTTGCCGCGGGCGCGGATCGTGGACCCGTCGGCGGCCAGGACCAGCCACGCCACGGCATCAAGGCGCGCCTCTTCCGCTTGGACCCTGACGCGGCACGTCTTGCCCTTCGCCACCGGGACCCGGAACCAGGTCACCGGGGAGATGGCGACCGGGAACGCCACGTACTTGAAAGTCGAAGGCGGGAGATCCGCGATCTTCTGGCCGACCAGCTTGAGGCGGTAGCGGTCGTTGGCCTTCCCTCCGCGCAGCGAGAGCTGGCAGGTGCGCGCGGCGACGTTCGGCCACGAGATCGCCGCGCTGCTCTTGAATGTGCCGAGCACCGCGTCAATCGGCTTCCTGTCGGCCGTGGCGACCACCGTCGGCGGACCGGCGTCTCCTTCCGGGGTGATGATCACTCGCGTCACCGAGGTGGCAGCGGCCCTGAGCGTCACCTCGAGTTGCTGCTGTGGACCGGTGTCTATCACCTTCGGTTTCCCGACCTCCAGCACCTCCGTGCCCAGGACGGCGAGGCCATCCGAGGCGACGAGGCAAAGCGCGAGGGCGATGCACGTCCGGGTCATCGTCGCTCCTTCTCCCGCGGAGGATGGGCCCGGGACGCCGGCGCTCGCGGGCTTGCCGCCGGCCGCGCTGCACACAAGCAGATAGTCGCCCGTCACGCCGGCTCCTCTGCGCGCCGCGCGAGCGCCGCGACGCGGAGGAGGTCCCCCCGCGGGATCGCGGCGCGGACCTCGGCCATCAGGTCCTGCGTGAACGTCACGTTGTGGAGCGAGGCGAGGATCGGTCCGAGCATCTCGTCGGCCATGAAGAGATGGCGGAGCGCCCCCCGGGAGAAGCCTCGGCAGCAGGCGCACGCGCAGGCCATGTCGAGCGGGCGCGGGTCGCGGGCGTGGGCGGCGTTCCGGAGGCGGAGAGTCCCCTCCCGAGTGAAGACCTCGCCGTTCCGGCCGTTGCGGGTCGGGAGTACGCAGTCGAAGAGGTCCACGCCGAGCGCGGCCGACGCCACGAGGTCGCTCGGGCCCCCGATCCCCATCAGGTAGCGGGCGCGGTCCGCGGGGAGGAGGGGCGCGGTCGCCGCGACGATCGGGTCCCGCGTCGAGGCGGGCTCCCCGACCCCGAGGCCCCCGAGGGCGAAGCCGTCGAAGGGCATCCCGGCGATCTCGCGGGCGCAGGCGGCGCGGAGCCCCGCGTCGAGGCCGCCCTGCACGATCCCGAAGAGCGC
>JAKEIC010000110.1 GCA_022614695.1 Planctomycetales bacterium
CACGGTCGCCGCCGTCCGGCGCGCCGCGAAGGCGCACCTGCGCCCCGCGCACTTCGTCGCGACGATCGCCGGCGACATCGCCGCCGTCCGCGCGGCGGCGGCGGCCGGGGGCTTCGGCATCCCGGGCGAGCCGGTGGAGCTGCCGCTCCCGGATCCGTACACGCTCGAGAGGCCGAAGTAGGCGAGGCGAGGCCCGCGATGCGCCTTGCGGCCTCTCAGGTCTTCGCGGCCTTCCTGGGGGCCGCCGCGCTCGCCCAGGAGGAGGCCCCCCCGGCTCCCGTCGCCGCCGTGCCGGCAGGCTGGACACTCGAGGGCGAGCTCGACGTCCCCCCGCAGGGCCTCCGACTGCTCGAGGGGAAGCTCGGGGGCAAGCTCGCGCGGGTGGCGAACCGGACCTACGTCCGCCACGGGTTCCGCGCGCAGGTGAACGAGGTGGAGTGCCCCTCCGACCCGGACGCGGACGCCGTCGAGAAGGCGCTCGTCCGCGCCCACGGCTCGCCCGACTTCGTCGCCCGGCGGGGCCGGACGGTCCTCGAGTTCGCCAAGGCGAATCTCCTCCTCGCCAAGGCTCTCCGGGCCGCGATGGGGCTCGGAGGGAGCGCGGACGCGACCTGGGAGGTCGAGTTCCGCTTCGCCTGCGTCGAGAAGCTCGACGCGGCGCGGGCCAACCGCGTCATGAACCTCTTCGCGGCGCTCGAGAAGAAGAAGGACGACCCCCGGATGGAGGCGGAGATCCGGGACCTCGCCAAGGACTTCGTCTTCGGGAAGCGGGTCCGCCTCTTCACGCCTCGCGAACCTGCGGGCCGGATCGAGTGGGCCCTCGAGCCGAAGCCCGTCCGGACGACGCGCGAGAACGACACGACGGCCTACGAGTTCGCCGATCCGCCCCGGCGCCTCGGGATCCCCTACGTGGACGTGCGGGGGAAGATCTCGGTCTCCGCCCGGTTCCGGCCCGACGGGACCCGGGAGGTGGGCGGCCGCCTCGCGACGACCCCGCGGTGGCCGGCCGACCGGCCGGACGTGCGATCCCGCGTGGAGAAGCTCCTGGCCGGGGCGGCCGGGCCGCGCGAGAAGCTCGAGGCGCTCCACCGGTTCGTCTTCGCCGAGATCGCCTTCAAGGGCGAGACGGGCAGCCGGAACGGGGTCGAGGCGACCCTCTCGCGCCGCCAGGGCCACTGCTTCGACAAGAGCGACCTGCTCGTGACCCTCGCCCGAGCTGCCGGCCTCCCGGCGCGCGAGGTCGCGGGCTGGGTCCCTCCGCTCGGCGCCGGCCACGCCTGGGTCGAGGTGTTCTTGTCGGGCAATGGGGGCGAGGGGGGCGGGGGCTGGATCCCGGCGGACGGGACGTGCGCCTGGCTCGGCGCGTGCGAGGACTATGTCCCCTTCTTCCTCTCCGAGGACGGGGATCTCCCGGTCCTCTACCTCGGGCTCCCAAAGGTCCTCCGGGTCCGGTGAAAACAAAGAGGCCGGCGGGTTCGCCGCCGGCCCCTTCCGGAATCCCGATTGGAAGGCCCGCCTACTGGCGGGTCATGGGCTGCCCTCATCACGAGGGCGGGCTGGCGGCATCGCCCTCGGCCGTCTTCCCGCACCCGCACTTGAAGTTGACGCCGGCCGAGGCCCCGCCTCCGCCGCCGCCCCCGCCGCCGGCCGGCGCGGCGCCCCCGCCCATGCAGGCCTTCTTCAGGGCCTCGGGCGACGTGGCGATCACGCAACCGGGGATGTTGGTCCCCACGCTCGCGAGGAACCCGCCCTTCACCTCACCGACCTTGTAGGTCGTGAAGACGATCTGGTAGACGCCCCGGATGAGCGCCTTGAGCGGGTCGTCGGCCGACGTCTTGATCCTGAGGATCGAGTTGTACTTGCTGTGCCGGGTCTCCTTGTAGGTGTCGTCCCCGTCGTCGTCGTCGCCGAGGACCGAGAGGGCCGTCATCTGGTCGTTGATGTCCTCGGGGTTGGCCGTCGGGCCGCACACCGACATGCGCTTCACCCGGACCCACGTGTCGAACCAATCCTTCGGATTCTTCGCCAGGGCGTCCTCGACGCCCTCCTGCTTGAAGTCGCCCGCGCCGGGCTTCCAGCCGCCCTCCGGCGGCGAGATCATCCGGACGCCCAGCTCGTCAATGATGGCGGGCACCCAGAGGTAGAGGCAGTAGCACTTCTTGCCGTCCTCCTCCATGTCCGGCGCCTTGCCGGGCTGGACGAAGCCGTAGTAGTGGACGACGCTCGCGTAGGGCGCATTGACCTTCCCCATCGGCGTCGTCATCTCGATCGTGCTCGTCATCCCGGGCGGACCTCCGCCGCAACCGGCAGCCAGACCCAGGGCGAGCACCCCAACCATCCTGCTCGTCATTCGTTCTCCTCCTCCGCCCCGGACTCTTTCCACCGTCGGCGGGGGCCGACCGACGAGGCCGGCCCTCCCCGCCCGGGAGCGGGGGCGGGAGTGATACCAGGAAGGGGGGGGTCGCGCAACCCCGGGCCGTCTAGGGACGCCCCCCCGGCTCGTACTCCAGCTCCCCCGCCGGCCGGGCGGCCACCCAGGCCGAGATCTCGGCGGCGACGGCGTCGGGAGACTTCCCGTCGGTCTCCACGACGAGCGCGGCCGCGGCCCGGTAGAGCGGCTCGCGCTCGGCGAGCACGCGCTCGACCTCCGCCAGCGGATCGGCGCCCGTGAGAGAGGGGCGCCGGAGGGGCGAGCCGGGGTCCGCGGCGAGGCGAGAGCGCAGAGTCGCCGCCGACGCGCGGAGCCAGACGAGGGTCCCGGAACTCTGGAGCTTGGCCACGTTCCCGGGACGGAGGACGACGCCCCCGCCCGCGGCGACCACCCGCCCCCCCCGCGAGGCGACCTCGGCCACGACCCGCGCCTCGACGTCCCGGAAGTAGCCCTCGCCGTAGGCCGCGAACACCTCGGCCACCGTGAGCCCCTCCCAGTCCTCCAAGAGGGCGTCGGTGTCGAGGAAGTGGCGGCCGAGCCGGTCCGCGAGGGCGCGCCCGGCGGCCGACTTCCCCGCGCCGCGGGCGCCGATCAGGACGAGGTTTCGGGGGTAGCGGGGCATTCAGGACACCGCCTCCTCCCACGCCCTCCCGACCACGGCCAGCGGCACGTCCCGCCCGAGCCAGATCCGGAGCTGCGCCGCCGCCTGGTGGAGGAACATCCGGACCCCGGTCGCGGCGCGCGCCCCCGCCGCACGGACGGCCCGGAGGAACTCCGTCTCGGGGGGCGCGTAGACCGCGTCGAGGGCGGCGAGCAGCCCCGGGAACCGGGACGGGTCCGCCGGGAGAGGGTCCCCGGCCCGCATGCCGAGGGGCGTCGCGTTCACGAGGACCTCGGCCGGGACGCTCTCGCGGGCCTCCCACGGGGCGGCGGCCACGCCGAGGCCCCGCGACAAGGCCTCGGCCCGCGCGGCGGTCCGGCCCGAGACCGTCACCCGGGCCGCCGCGTCCCGCATCGCGGCGGCGACGGCGCGTGCGGTCCCCCCGGCGCCGAGCACGAGCACCCGCAATCCCGCGAGCCCTCCCGGCCCGCCCGCCCTCCCCGAGAGGACCTCTTCGAGGGTCGCCCGGGCCGCCTCCCCGTCCGTGCTCTCCGCGAGGATCCTCCCTCCCCGGAACGCCAGCGTGTTCGCCGATCCCGCCCTCGCGGAGGCCCCGACCTCGGCGGCGAGCGCGGCCGCCGCCTCCTTGTGGGGGAGGGTCACCGAGAGCCCCGCGAGCCCCCGCGGGCGGAGGAAGGCGACGAGCCCCGCCAGGTCCCGGGTCGGGAACCGGAGATACACCGCGTCCACTCCCAGCGCGGCGAAGACCCGGTTGTGGATCTCGGGGCCGCGGCTGTGCGAGACGGGGTCCCCGGCCACGCCGTAGACGGCCGTCGCCATGGTGAGCGCCCCGACCCGATAGAGGCGCTCGAGGTCCGCGACGGGGATCTGCCCCGCGGCGGCGGGCCGGTCCGCCGCCGCGGACCCGAAGACGAGAGCGCCGCCCGCCCGGGCCGCAAGCACGCGGGACGCCGCTCCCCCCTCGCCCTGGCAGAAGGCGGCGAGGTCCCCCGAGCCGGGGAGGATGTCCAGGAGCGGCGCCGCGTCGGCCGGCTCCCGGGCGGTACCCACGATCTTCACGATGTCCGGCCCCCGGGCCCGCAGGCGATCGTAGAGGGCCGCCGCCGCGCGCGGGATCCCGCTCGTGTCGTGGAACGAGAGGACCGTCCGGACGCCCGCCGGGAGCGGCGGGACCTCGCCCTCGAGGGGGGCCTCCACGTCCACCCACGCGAACCCCGACGCCGCGGCCGCCTCGCGGAGACGGGCCGCCTCGGCCGGGGAGCCCGCGAATGCCCCTCCCTGCCCCCGGGAGCGGATCGTGTAGAGCGCCGGGACCCCGGGGGGCACGCGCTCCCGGATCCGCCGGGGATCGGGGTCGGGCAGGAGGTCGGCCCTCCACTCGACGAGGTCGGCGCCCTCGCGGACGGCCGTCTCGGCGTCGCGCGCGGCGGCGGCGAGGTCCGGCGCGGCGAGGGAGGCGACGAGGAGCGGCGGGCGGCTCACGTCTCGTGCCGCGCGAGCATCGCGAGGAGGACGTCGGCGTCCTCGGGGGCGAGGGTGCCCTTCTCGCGCGCGATCCGCACGGCGAGCCGTCCGGCGGCGGCGTACAGCGGGAGGGCGTCCGGCGCCTCCCGGCCGAGCGCCTCGATGTGTCCGCGGACGGTCGAGACCTCGCCACGGGCGATGGGCCCGGTGAGCGCGCCGGGGAGGCCGACCGCGGCGAGGTTCCGGACCGTGCCCTCGAGGAGCGGCTGGAGGGCCCGGAGCCCGTCGGCCGGCGCGGCGCCCAGCTTCTCGAGGAGGGCGGTCGCGACCCAGGCGAGCACCACGGTGTAGTTGCTCGCGATCGCCGCCGCGGCGTGGTAGAGGGCCTTGCCGCCGGGACGGACGTCGAGCGCGACGCCCCCCAGGTCCGCGACCACCCGCCGCAGCTCTCCCCGGACCTCGTCGTCGCCCTCGACCCCGAAAACCGTCCCGGGGAGCGCGGCGAGCGCCGCCTCGGCCGTGGCGAACGTCTGGAGAGGGTGCATCGAGCCGATCCTCGCCCCCTTCTCGCGGAGCGGCGCCAGGACCTCGGCCGGGAGGGCGCCCGCGCAGTGGACCGCCAGAGGCTTCTGTGCGAGGTCCCCCCCCCGCGCGATGGCCGCCGCCACCTCGGCGACGGCGCGGTCCGGCGTGGTGACGAGGAGGAGGTCCGCCTGGGAGGCCGCGGCGGCGGGATCGGCGAGGGCGGCGGGCGGCGGCTCCCCGCCGACGAACCGGGCGGCGGCCTCGGCGGACCGGCTCGTCCGGCTCGCCACGGCGACGACCGGGTACCCCTTCTCGCGGAGCCGGCGGCCCAGGGCGGACCCGACCACACCGGCCCCGACGATGGCCACCCGCGGCTTTCCCACGCGGAGAGCCTAGCCGGCATCCTCGACGCGGCCAAGGCCTCGCGTCTCGATGAGGCCGACTACCCCTGCGGCTCCTCCCCGAATATCGGGGGCCCCATGTCGTCGGGGTCCGCGGCGGTTCGCCGCGGGGGTCCTGCCAGGGGGGGAGGCTCCGCGAGCGGCAGGGGCGGCGCGGGGGGCAACCCCGCGGCCGGAGCGGGGGACGGGGGCACGGCCGTCGCCGGCGCGGACCCGGGCCCGCGCCCGCGGCGGCGGGGCGTTCCCCGCCACTCGTTCCGTCGCGCCTGGGGAGCCGGCGCGACCGTTCCGCCGTTCGGCGCCGCCGGCCCAGGCGTCGCCACCGCCTCCGCCAACGCCGCGGGCACCGTCTCCTCGAACTCGTCGAGCCTGGTGGGCACGTATCCCGCCTCGCCGGCCCGCTTCCTCTCCTCCTCGTAGGAGCGGAGGACGGCCGCCTGGAGGAGATCCCGGCACGCCTGGTTGATCGGGTGCGCGACGTCGGCGTGCAGCCGCGCCCTCCCCTGCGGGTCCCGGTCGGCCCGGGTCTCGTCCAGCCGGCCCCCGCACTCGTTGCAGAACTTGGCCCGGAGGTGGTTCTTCCCGCGACAGCGCTGGCACCGGTCCGTGATCTTCCGGCTCGGCATCGCGACGAAAGGTCCGCGCGGCCCACCGATGATCTTCACGTCCCGGACGACGAAGTCGTTGTTGAGAGTGACCGTGCAGAACGCGAGGAGTTTCTCGTCCGGGTCGTCCATCAGCTTCACGCGGACCTCGGTGATCTCCACGGCGCCTCCTCGCTCACCTCACCCGGCGACCGTCTCCACGACGAACGTATCGCACGAAACGCGACGTCCGATATCCGCCCCGATCGTCCGGGCGTGCCCGGCATCCCGGGCCAGCGCGACGACGGCCGAGCCGCTCCCGCTCATCACAACCCCCAAGGTGTCCATCCGGTTAAGTTCGTCTATAAGACGGCCGACTTCGGGGCAGAGCCTGCGGGCTGGCGCCTCGAGCCGATTGAACAGCTGCTCGCGCAGATCCCCCCATCCCCCACCCCGTGCGCCGGTTCGGATCGTTGCGAACAGGACGTTAGCACGACCCACCCCGGGTGTCAACGGAGGAGTCTGAGCGGCGTAAACGGCCGCGGTGGAGAGGCCCACCCGGGGCCAGGCGACCAGGAGCGGGAGGCCCGCAGGGCAGGGGGCCGGCTCGACCTTCTCCCCCCGTCCCCGGCAGACCGCCCCCCCACCCCTCATGAGGTAGGGGACGTCGGAGCCGACGGATAGGGCGATCCGGTCCAGCTCGTCGGGAGGGGTGCGGAGGCCGAGGAGCCGCACCAGGCCGAGGAGGGTCGCGGCGGCGTCGGAGGAGCCCCCCCCCAGGCCCGCGCCCACGGGGATCCGCTTCCGGAGGTGGATCGAGATCCCGCCGCCCCCCCCGCCGGAAGTCCCGGCGGGCCCCTCGAGGGCCAGGAGCCCCCGGGCCGCCTTCACGACGAGGTTCCCCTCGCCGGCGGGGAGCCGGGGGTCGTCCGTCGTGAGCCGTAGGGGATCGCCCGTCCCCGGGAGGCGGAGCGTCAGCTCGTCGTAGAGGCTCACCGTCACGTTCGCCATCTCGAGGTCGTGGTAGCCGTCGGGACGCCTCCCCACGACCTCGAGGACGAGGTTCACCTTCGCCGGCGCGAGGACCCGGAGGGCGCCATCGGGGAGGTCCTGGAATATCACGGCCGGCTCAGGGCCCATCTCAAGGCCATCTCATGGGTAGAGTGTGGCGTTGTCTATCAGCCGCGTCTTCCCCACCCGCACGGCCAGCGCGGCGAGCGTGGGCGCCTCGATCCGCGCCACGGGCCGGAGCGTCTCCGGGTCCACCAGCTCGACGTACTCGAGCCCGGCCCCGGGGGTTTCCCGGACGACGCGCTCCATCTCGGCCCGCACGCGCGCGGCATCGCGCTCCCCCGCCTCCACCAGGTCCATCCCGCGGCCGAGGGCGCGGGATAGGCAGAGCGCCCGATCCCGCTCGTCCCCGCGGAGGTAGGCGTTCCGCGAGGACTTCGCGAGCCCGTCGGGCTCCCTCACGGTGGGGAGGACCGCGATCTCGACCGGGAAGTCGAGGTCGGCCGCGAGCCTCCGGATGATCACGGCCTGCTGGGCGTCCTTCTGTCCGAAGAAGGCCCGGTCGGGCCGGACGATGTTCAGGAGCTTCGCGACGACGGTCGCGACTCCCCGGAAGTGGCCCGGACGGGACTTGCCGCAGAGCCCCTCCGAAAGACCTTCCACGGTCACGAAGGTCGCGTGGCCGGGGGGGTACATCTCGGCGTCGGTCACGGTGAAGACCCCGTGGGCGCCGACCATGCGGCAGAACCGCGCGTCGCCCTCCAGGTCGCGCGGGTAGGCGGCGAAGTCCTCGCTCGGCCCGAACTGGAGCGGGTTCACGTAGACGCTCGCGACCGCCACGTCGCACTCGGCGCGGGCGACCCGCAGGAGCGCGAGGTGCCCCTCGTGGAGCGCCCCCATGGTGGGGACGAAGCCGAGGGTCCGGCCGCTCGCGCGGACGCCGCGACGGAACTCCTCCCACGCGGGGAGCCCGCGGAGGATCGGGGCCTCCCCGGGCGGGGCGTCCCGACGGGCGCGCCACTCGTCCCGGAGCTGCCGGACCGTCCTCCGGAGGACCGGGTGCACCAGGTCGGGGGCGATCTCGGCGAGGGGCTCGAGGACGAAGCCGCGACCGACCATGCGGGGATGGGGGAGGACCGGCCGCGGCCCCCGGCGGACAGCATCGCCGTGAAGGAGGAGGTCCAGGTCGAGGGTCCGCGGACCCCACGGGTCCCGGCGGCGGCGCCCCTGCTCCGCCTCGATCCGGTGGAGGGCCGCGAGGAGGTCCTCGGGGGGGAGGCTCGTCTCGAGGAGGGCGGCACCGTTCTGGTAGGGCGGCTGAGGGGGCCCCCCCTCCGCGGGGAACTCCCTCGGGCGGGACGCGGCCACGACCCGGGTGCCCGGGAGCCGCCCGAGAGCCGCGAGCGCGCACGCGAGCGCCTTCTCCGGATCGCCCAGGTTCGCGCCGAGTCCGATCGCGGCGCGGGCCATCGGGGCTCCTAGACCTGGGGCACGGGAGCCGGCCCCGGGGCCGGGCCTACGGCCGACGCCGGCGCGCGCCGCGCGCGCAGCCAGCGCCAGGCGGCGGTGAGGGGCCCGGTCGCCGCGTAGCTCACGAACCCGGCCGCGAGCGCGAGCGTCGGCTCCTGCACCGCGATCAGGATCGCGAAGACGAGCCCCACGAGCGACGTGAAGGGCTTCTTCCCGCGGAAGACCCAGGTGAGGAGATGGAGGTAGGGGAAGGAGCTGACCATCAGGAGGCCGAGGGCGGGCACGAGGGCGGGGAGGAGCCAGACCAGAACCGGCAGGAGGTTCCAGTCCCGCAGCGTCCCCGCCGCCTCGTGGAAGAGGAGGAAGAGGGACGCGACGACGCCTGCCGCCCCGGGCGTCGGGAGCCCCCGGAACATGTCGTGCCGGTCGTCGGGGGCGGTCTCCACGTTGAAGCGCGCGAGCCGCAGGACCGCGCAGCCCATGTAGAGGAGGGAGAGGGCCCAGGTGAGTCGCGACCCGACGTGGACCGGCGGGCCGGCCGGGACGAGCCACATCACCTTCCAGACGAGGAAGGCCGGGGCCACGCCGAATGTGATGGCATCGGCGAGGGAGTCGAGCTGGGCGCCGAGGTCGGAGGTCTGGCGGGTGAGCCGGGCCACCCGGCCGTCCAGGACGTCGAAGACCATCGCGATGAAGATCAGGGTGCAGGCGGTCCACACGTTCGGGTGCGTGAGGATCGCGTGGATCGGATCGGGAGGGGGCGCGGGCGGCACGGCCGGCGGCGGCAGCGCGATCCCTCCCACGTGCACGATCGCCCCGAACCCGCAGGCGGCGTTCCCGAGCGTCAGGAGGTTCGGGAGCATCGCGGCGACGGCGCGCCGCGTCCGGAGCCGGCGGCTCCTCGCGCTCGTCCCCTTCGCGCTCACGCGGTCCTCCGCGCCCCGAGCGGGCTCGAGGGGGCCGCCGGCGCGACGTCGCCCGCGGGCCGGGCCAGGATCGTGAGCCCCCCCTTCACCCGGTCCCCGGGCCTCACGGCCGGCGCGTACCCCGCCGCGAGCGGGACGAACAGCTCGGTCCTCGACCCGAACTTGATCATCCCGATCCTCTCGCCGCGGGCCACCGCGCGGCCGGGGCCGACCGAGCAGACGATCCGGCGCGCGATCGCGCCGGAGACCTGCCTCACCAGGAGGCGCCCCTCCGGCGACTCGATCCCCACGGCGTTGCTCTCGTTCTCGCGGGAGGACGCGGGGTCGCGCGCGTCGAGGTATCGGCCCGGCGTGTGGCGGACGAGCCGGACCACGCCCGCGGCGGGGGCCCGGTTCACGTGGCAGTTGAAGACGGAGAGGAAGATCCCCACCTTCCAGGCGCGGCCCGAGACGAACGTGGGCTCGTCCACCTCGGCCACCTCGGTCACCGTCCCGTCGGCCGGCGAGACGAGGCCCGGCTCGGGGGGGGGCATCCGCTCCGGGTCGCGGAAGAACGACAGGACGAACCCGAGCGCGACGAGCCCGAGGGCCCCGAGCCCGAGCGCGGGCGCCGGGCCAGCGAGGGGGACGAGGGCCGCCCCGACTCCCGCCGCGGCGACCGTCCCGAGCGCGGCGAACCCGATCTCGCGCCAGCCGTAGGGGGCGATGGGGAGGCGCATCCGGCGCCGCCGATGTTAGCGGATGGCGACAGGACCTCCTAGCGGCCGCCGCCCGGTGGCCGCGCGGGGTAGAACTCCGTCCCGCCGCCGTAGTCCGAGCGGAAGTAGGTCGGGGCGCCGCCCGTGCCCTGGGGGACGAAGAGCGTGACGCCTCTCACCGGGGTCGTCCCGGGGATCCCGCGGTCCCGGAGGAAGGAGAGGAGGTCGGGGACGCCCGCGGGACCCGTGGGACCCGTGGGAATGGGTCCCTCCCGGGGGCCCCGCGGATTCCAGGCATGGCCCGGGTCCGGTGCGAGCCCCGTCCCGTCCCAGAGGAAGCGCCGGAGCACCCCGCGCCCGGGCTCGCTCTCGACGAGGAGGGCGACCCGGCGCGTCTCGCGGGCGGGGAGGAACTCGGCTCCAAAGCAGCGCTCGCGTTCGGCGCCGAGGACCCGCGCGAGATCGGCGAGGGTCGTCCGCGGGACCCCGGGGACCACGCGGTTCCCGCCCCGGTCCTCGATCGGCGCGAGGTGGAGCGCCTCGAGCCTGTCGACGGGTGGCTTCGCCTCCCCCCAGCGCACCTCGCAGCCTCCGACCGCAAACGCGGGGAGGTCCGCGGGAGCGGTCCCCGTGTACCACGGAGGATGCGCGAGCGAGTTCTCGAGGACGCACCCCTCGAGCGCCGCCCACGATCCCGAGACCAGCTTCGGATCCACCGTGACGGCCCCGTCGAGGTCCGTGAAGAGGCACTCGCGGAAGTAGACGAGGGCCTTGGCGCGGAGGCTCACCGCCGACCCTCCCGGCTCGGGGCCGAGCCCGCCGAGGAACTCGCACCGCTCGCAGGCGACCATCCCCTCGGCGTTGAGGTAGACCGCGACCTGGAACCCGACGAGTCGCACGCGCCGCAGGAGCACTCCGGCGCGGACGTTCATGTTGATCGAGAACGACCCTTCCAGCGTCAGGTCCTCGAGGACGAGCCTCTCGAGCGGCGCGCGGTTCCAGGTCATGAGGCTCCCCGCGAGCGTCGTCGCGTCCATCCCCGCGCCCCGGAGGACGATGGAGTCGGCGCCGTCCGGGATCACGAGCGGGTTGGGCACCGGGTACCGCCCCGGCCCGAACTCCACGACACCGCCCTTCCGGACGGCCTCCGGCAAGGCGTTCCCGACCAGGTCCTCCGGGCGCGCGAAACGCGCCCCACCGAGCCCCGGCGGGGGCTCCAGCCCGGACGCGAAGGAGCCGAACTCGCGGAGGAGCGGCCTCGGGTCGGCTCCGCCGCGGAACGTCCGCTCGAGGACCGCGCCCGCGGTGGCCCCCGGCTCGAGGCCGCCGGCCGCGGCGGCGCGCCTTTCCCGGAGCCGCTCGGCGAGCCAGGCCGTCTCCTCGGGGCTCGCGTCCCGGAACCCCCGCGACGCCGCCGCGACCGGGATCGGAGACCCCGTTCCCGGGCCGCTCCCCGGGTCTTCCTTCGTGCTCGTGCTCGTGCTCGTGCTCGTGCCCGTGCCCGCCTCGCCCTGAGCCTGTCGAAGGGCCCCCGCCGGCGCCAGCTCGGCCGCCGGTCGCGCCCCCCGCAGAGCCGCCGCCAGGACGAGGGCCGCCGCGCCCGCCGTCCCCGCCCCCGCCGCGAACCCGAGCCAGAATCTCACCTCTGCGCAAGCTCCCCGCAGAGCCTCGACACGAGCCGCGTCATCTTGGGCTCGGCGGCGTTCGCGACCTCGATGATCTCCTCGATCTTCGCGGGCTTGAGCGCGTCGGGGAGGCAGAGGTCGGTGATGACCGCGAGCCCGACGACCCGGAGGCCCGCGTGGACGCCCACGAGCACCTCGGGCACGACGCTCATGCCCACGACGTCGGCCCCGATCGCGCGGAGGAGGCGGTATTCGGCCCGGGTCTCGAGGTTCGGGCCCGCGACGGCCACGTAGACGCCCCGGTGCGCGCGGATGCCCTCGGCAATCGCGATCCGCTCGAGGCGCGCGAGGAGGTCGCGGTCGTAGGGGGCGGCCATGTCCGGGAAGCGGGGCCCGAGAGCCTCGTCGTTCGGCCCGATCAGGGGGTTCACCCCCATGAAGTTGACGTGGTCCTCGATCAGGAGCAGGTCTCCCCGGTCGTGCTGCGGGTTCATCCCGCCGCTCGCGCCCGAGACGACGAGGATCTCGGCCCCGAGCTCGCGGGCGACCCGGACCGGGAACGTGATCTGCTCGAGCGAGTGGCCCTCGTAGAAGTGGAGCCGTCCCTGGAAGCAGACGGCCGGGAGACCGGCGAGCGACCCGAGGACCACCTCGCCCGCATGGGTCTCGACCGTCGGCGCGACGAGCCCGGGCACGTCGGCGTAGGGCACCCGCGTCGGTTCGCGGATCTCCCCGGCGAGCCGACCGAGCCCCGTCCCGAGGATGACCGCCACACGGGGCCGGAGCGGCGAGCGCTTCCGCAGGACCGCCGCCGCCTTCTCGACCCGTTCGCGGAGCAAGGAGGCCGGGCTCATTCCCACGGCGGGAACTTCTGCGGCGGCGGGGCCGGAGGCCTCTTGCCCCCCGTGAGCCACTCGATGCGCTGCGCGACCTCGCGCAGCCGCACGCCGTCCCCGGGCTTCTGCTGGAGCTGGGCCTCCAGGTACTGGTAGGTCCGGAGCGCCGCCTGCCGCCGCCCCGGGTCCTGCTGGAGGAGGTTCCCCACCTCCCAGAGGTCGTCCCCGCGCTCCACCCGGGCGTTCTTGGGGAACTCATCGTGCAGCCGGACGGCGTGCTTCAGCGTCTCGTCCACGTCCATGAGGTCCGCGCTGGTCTGGAGCAGGGTCCAGTCGGCGCCGCCGAGCTTCACGACGTTGTGCTCGGGGAACTGCTCCCGCATCCAGAGGTGCTGCACGAGCACTTCGAGGGGGAGGTAGAAGTGGCAGCGGTCGCGCAGGAACTCGCAGAGCGCCGCCTGCGCCACGGGGTCGCGGGGAGCCCGGTCCCGCGCGGCCCGCTTCGCCTGGTACTGCTTGAGGAGGTCGGGGATCGCATCCAGCTCGCGCCGGATCTCATCCGCCTGCTCCTTGGTCGTCTTCTGGAGCGCGTACGACTTCTCGGCGTCCGCGTCGTTCGGGCGGCCCATCAGGTGGTAGGTCCGGGCCTTCTCGAGGTGCGCGTCGCGCCTGGCGTTGTCCTGTCGCGGCGGCGGCGCCTTCTGCACCGCGACCTGGAGCTTCTGGAGGGCCGGGGTCCAATCCTGGTACTGCCGAAGCAGCCGCCCCAGCTCGAAGTTGAGCGTGTAGGGATCGCCCGACCAGAGGCGGCTCACGAAGTCCTGGCCGGGCTTCGAGCGCGACTTGAGGAAGACGAGCGTCTTCCGCTCGAACTCGGTCCATTTGGCGACGGTCTGGAGGTCCTCCTCGCGCTCCTTCACCCGCCGATCGAGCTTCGCCGCGAGCTCCGACGCCGCCCGCCCCGCCTGGGTCCGCGGGAAAGCCTGGGCGACCTGCCGGGCCTGGTCGCGCGCGCGCTTGAGCGCCTCGATGGCCTTCCCGATGATCGGCTCGGCCTCGGCCTGGCGCGCGGCCTCGTGGACCGTGGCCCCGGCCGCGTCCGCCTTCGCCTCGTCGCGCCGGTCCAGGACCTTCATACCGGCGAGACGTTTCCGGTAGTGGGCGATCTCCTCGAGGGCGGCGGCGTCCCCCGCCGCTCCGCGCTCGGCTTCGGCGAGGTCGGCCTCGGCTTCGCGGGCCATCTCGAAGAAGATCCCGAGGACGGCCTTCCCGAGGGAGGTGCGGGCGGCCGAGGGAATCGTCCGCCGGGCGAGGTCGAGGATTTCCTCGCGCGAGAACTGCTCCCACAGGACGGCGATCTTCACGCGGACCCGGTCGGCGTAGGAGAGCGTGATCTTGTCCTTCTCGACCGACTCGATCCGGGCGGGAGGCCGCCCTTTGCGCACCTTCTCGGGGAGCGGGATCTCGCGGCCGACAGCCTGGGCGAGCCCCGCGAGGAGGGCGTCCATCACCTCGGCGGCATGCCCGAGGTCGCGGAGGAGGAGCGAGAGGCGGGACTTCGCCCCGTCGGTCCGGAGCGACCCGGGGGACTCGAGGGCGGCGTACGCCGCGCGGGCGGTGGCGTAGTCGTGCCGGCCCAGGGGAGTCTCGGCGGCGCGCTCGGCGTCGGCGAGCTTCTGGGCGTCGGCGTCCGTGTCGTGCGCGACCTGCTCGGCCTCGCGATTCTTGATCGCCGCCTCGAGCTTGGCCGCCCGCCGGCTCGCCTCCTCCACGTGCTCGCTCCCGTAGCGCTCCACGACCTTCTTGTAGAGCCCGAGGGCCTCCTCGAGCTTCCCCTCCTTCTCCTTCTGGTCGGCGGCCGTCCGCAGCAGGTTCCAGGCCGTGATCACGCGGCCCACGTGCCCCTTCACCGCCTCCCCGACTTCCCTCTCGGAGGCTGTGCCCGCGAGCCTCTTCCTGTCGAAGCGCTGGAGGGCGTCCCAGGCCGAGCCGAAGCGCTCCTCGCCGCAGAGGCCGTCGTAGTCCTTCCGGATCTCGCCCCAGGCCGCCGTCGCGATGTCCTCCCTCTGGCGCTTCTCCGCGAGGAGCTTCTCGGCCTCCTTCACCCGGGCCCGCACCTCGCCGCCGTTCGGCGTGTCCCCGTAGCGCTCGAGCCACTTCCTCCACCGGTCGTGCAGCCCGGGGTCGTCCGGCGGGAGCTTCTCCGCCTCGGCGAGGAGCGTCGCGAACTCCTCGGCGGCCGACTTCAGGCGCTGCTGCTCGCGGAGCTTCGGGACTTCCTCGAGCCGGGAGCGGGCCGTGCCCGCCTCCTCGGAGTCGGGGAACTCCTTGAGGAACCGCCGGTAGCCTTCCTCCACCTCGGCGTGCGTCGCCCCCTTGGCCGCCGCGAGGTTCATGACGTCGAGGAGACGCCTGGCGGGGGCGCCGCCGCGGGCGAGCGCCTCCTTGATGCGCTTCTCCTCGTCGGCCTTCCTCTGCTCCTCGGTGAGACCGTCCGCCGGTCCGGGGGGAGGCGCCGGCGTGTTGCCGCCCGAGAACGCGACCCCGAGCAGGACCGCGGCGGCGAGAGCCCCCCCGCCGAGGAGGAGGACGCGCCCTCGCCGGCGGCGCCCCGAGGAGACGACGCCCGGGATCAGGTCGGTGTGGCCCCCCGTCACTCCCGCGGCGGCCATCGCGGCGCGGAGGTCCTCGAGCAGCTCGGTCGCGTTGCGGTGGCGCTCGCCCGGCTCCTTCTTCATGAGCTTCTGCACGAAGGCCTCGACCTCGGCCGGGATCGAGTCGTCCACCCCGCGGAGGGGGACGGGCTCCTCGCGGACGTGCTTGAGCACCAGCTCTCGCGCCGTCTCCCCCTGGAACGGCGTCCGTCCCGCGACCATGCGGTAGAAGGTCGCCCCGAGCGCATAGAGGTCGGTGCGGTGGTCGAGCGGCTTCCCCTGGGCCTGCTCGGGGGCGATGTAGTGCGGCGTCCCGAAGACCTGCGCGCCTCCCAGGTCGGTCCCGCCGCCGCGGAGGTTCTTCGAGAGCCCCAGGTCCCCGATCTTCACCATCCCGTCCTCGGTGAGCATCAGGTTGTCGGGCTTGATGTCGCAGTGGACGATGTTCTTCTTCTCGGCGAACTCGAGCCCCTTCGCCGCGCCCACGATCATCGGGAGGGCCTGCGCGACCGGGATCTTCCCGTCCCGGGCGAGGATGTCCTGCACGGAGCCCCCGCCCATGTACTCCATCGAGAAGTAGTAGGTGTCCTTGGCCTTGCCGACGTCGTAGACCTGGACGATGTTCGGGTGGTTGAGCGCCGCCGCCTGTCGCGCCTCCTGCACGAACATGGCGATGAAGGTCTTGTCGTCGGTGTACTTCGCCGAGAGGATCTTGAGGGCGACCTCGCGGTTGAGCGAGAGCTGCGTCGCCTTGTAGACGGTCCCCATCCCGCCGCGGCCGATCCGTTCGAGGAGCCGGTAGCCTCCCACGACCTCGCCGATGAGCGCGTCGGCCTTCTTCGCCTCCTGGTCGGCGAGGAACGAGAAGGAAGTCTCGCCGGCGGAGACCTGGTCCCCCGGCTTGAGCAGCTCCTCCCTCTCGACCTTGCGGCCGTTCAGGTAGGTCCCGTTGAGCGAGGCGAGGTCCACCACGTAACAGGCGCCGTCCCGGACGTGGAACTTGAAATGGAGGCGCGACGAGAGGGTGTCGGAGATGGGGATCCCCGCCCCGGGGTCGCGGCCGACCGTCAAGTCCCCGGCGGCGGGGAGCTTCACGGTCTTGCCCTTCTGGGGCCCCTTCTCGATGAGGATCATCGGCACGGGCTAGGTCCTCCCCACGATCGCGCTCCCGACACGGACCATCGTCGCCCCCTCCTCCACCGCCACCTCGTAGTCCTGGCTCATGCCCATGGAGAGGTGGGGGAGCGGCAGGCCGCTCGCGCGGGCGGCCTCGTCGCGGATCGCCCGGAGGGCGCGGAAGTGGGGCCGCGAGCGCTCGGGGTCCTGGGAGAAGGGGGCCATCGCCATCAGTCCGACGACCGAGATCGCCCCGTGCTCCCCATGCTCAATGGCCCCCGCGGCTTCCCGCGCGGCGGCGACCGCGCCATCGGGGGTGAACCCGGACTTCCCCGCCTCGCCGGCGACGTTCACCTCGAGGAGCACCTCGGGCCGGCGTCCCTCCTCGCGGGCGATCCTCGCCAGGTCGGCCAGGAGCTTCACCGAGTCGGCCGAGTGGATCACGGGGAAGAGCCTCACCGCGCGCCGGACCTTGTTCCTCTGGAGGTGACCGATCAGGTGCCAGGTAGGTCCCGGGGGGGCCCCCGCCGACGAGGCGGGCCCCGGTCCCACGGCGCCGATCCGCTCCTCCGCCTCTGCAACCCGGTTCTCGCCGAGGTCGTTCACGCCGAGCCGGAGGAGGGCGCGGATCGCCTCCACGGGCGCCGTCTTGGTGACCACCACGAGGCGCACCCCGGCGGGGTCGCGTCCGGCCCGGGCGGCGGCGGCCAAGAGGCGCGCGCGGACCTCGCGGAGGTTCCGGGCGAGGATCTCGTCCCGAGGCGCGCCGGCCGGCCCGTCCGGAAGCGCGGGCACAGCCTCGAGGGGCGCCGGGGGCACGGGCATGGGGCGGTGCGTGGGAGCGACGACCATCGGATGGCGCCGACCGGCCCCCGGGATTCGGGGCGCCGGTGGGCGGCGATGGGGGCACCGCCCGCGGCCGAGAACCTCGGCCGCCCGGACCTCGTCTCGGCGCGACCGGCGGATTCTAGCCCCCTGTTTCGGGGGGAGTCAATCGGGCAGAGCACGAGCGGCCCGCCGGCCTTGACACCCCTTCGGCGCCCGGGCTACAGTGCCGCGCCCGACCGGGGTTTCCGGCCGGAGGAGGAAAGAGGTGCGGGGAGCCCAATGCCGGGTGAGTCTCCTCACGCGAAGTTCGCGCGGGCGCTCACCACGGAGGAGAAGATGCTCGTCACGCTCCGCGACGAGCTCTACGTGGGCTCCTGGGAGAAGATGCTCCAGGACCTGCGGGACCGGCTGAAGGGGCGCCCGTACATCTTCAAGCTCGTCTCCCGGATCGAGGAGGACCTGGTCCGGATCGAGAAGCTGCAGGCCTACGAGCTCCGGCACAAGGTGAACCTCGCCGACTTCCTCCAGGAGACAGCGTAGCGAGGACCCTGGGTGAACCGCAGAGACGCGGAGAACGCGGAAAGAGCCCGAGAGGTATCCACATACGGAACGTGTCCCCCGTCTCTCTCGTGCCTCTGCGGCCTTTGCGCCTCTGCGGTGGACAATCTGGTCTAGGCCCCCCCATTCCGAGGTGATGCCATGACGCGCGCGTTCGTCACCGGTCCTCTGGTCCTGCTCGCCGGGCTCGGCGCGGGCTGCTACGGCAGCGCCGTGATCGTCGAGGACGAGGAGATGATGATGGTGGTCCGGATGGACCCCGCCTCGGTCGTGCGGACCGAGGAGGACCACCGCGAGTTCCTGAAGAGCCAGATCCCGCTCTTCGAATACTGGACCAGCTCGGCGCTCGCGGGCGAGAGGATCCGCATGATCCGGCTCCTCGACCAGGAGCTGCTCGTCATCACCGGCCGCTGGATGATGCACTCCCTCGACCGGACGAACGGCCTCATCAAGTGGTCCACGCAGCTCCGCCACCCGCTCGCGGCCTACGGGCCGGACGCCGTGCTCGTGCCGCCGGCCGCCTCGTCCCAGTTCCTCTACGTGCTCTACCGCGGCGACATCCTCGAGTGCCTCTGGCGCTCGAGCGGCGAGCCCCGATGGCGGCGCCGGATCTCGGAGTTCACCCCGGGCTCCCCCCTCGGCGCGAACGACTTCTACTGCTTCATCGGGGCCCTCGACACGAACCGGATCTACGCGATCCGCCAGGACGACCAGAAGATCGCGTGGGAGTTCCCGACCCGCGACTCGGTGATCGCGCGGCCCGTGGAGGCCGACCCGACCGTCTACGTGACGGACCTCGCGGGGCGGACCTACGCCATCAACTCGGCCACCGGTCGCCTCTCCTGGCTCCACGACGCGGCCCGGACGAACCGGGCAGACCTCTACGTCTCGGGGGGGACCCTGTACGTCGGGAGCAACGACAAGGCCCTCTACGCCCTGGACCGGTTCAGCAGCCGGCCCCGGTGGGTCTTCGAGACCGGCGGGCCCGTCGAGACCCCTCCCGCGCAGGCCCGCGACACGGTCTACGTCCGGGCCCGCGACGTGACCGACCGGTTCGGCCTCCCCGGCGACCCGGCCCTCTTCGCCATTGACCAGGCGACCGGCAAGGAGCGGTGGCGGATCAAGAGGGGCCTCCGCCTCGCCTGCCGGGGCGAGAAGCTCGCCTACGTCCTGCGCGAGGGCGGCGTGCTCGTCGTGGTCGAGAACGACTCGGGCCACATCCGCCAGCCATCGGCCGAGATGGACGGCTACACGATCCAGGACCGCTTCGAGCACGTCCTCACGAACGACAAGGACGACGTCCTCTACCTGGCGACGCGGGACGGGTTCCTGTTCGCGCTGAAGGAGTCGAACCCCAAGCCGTACGGGTAGCGCGACGCGTTCGCGCGCGGCGGGAAGCGGAGCGCGAAGGCGCCGGGCTACGGGATGCGGGCACGCGGTCCGCCGGGCACGTCTCCACGATGCCGGGCGGGATCGCCGAGCGCTTCCCTCCCGTCGCGGCCGCGCTGCGTGCCAGAGGGGCCACTCGAATCCACATGCCATGTAGGTTCGGGCAGCCGAGCAAGCACGCACGTCACTTCGAGGCAAGCCGCGAACGAGATTCGGCGAGGTACTTCTCGACCTCCGCGCGGTCCCGCGAGTCCGGCGGGGCGACCTCGAGGGCCTTCTCGTGGTCCTCGATCGCTCCGGCGATGTCGCCCTTGGCCCTACGCGCGAGCCCGCGGTTGATCCAGGCCTCCACGTGCCTCGAGTTGATCTCCAGGGCCCTCCCGAAGTCATCAATCGCCCCGGCGAGGTCGCCCCGGCCCGCCCGCGCGAGGCCGCGGTTGTGCCAGGCGTCCGCGAGCGTCGGGTTGATCGCCAGGGCCTTGTCGTAGTCCTCGATCGCCCCGGCGATCTCGCCCCGGCCTGCCCGCGCGACGCCGCGGCTGATCCAAGCCTCCGCGTGCCTCGGGTCGACCTCCAGGCCCCTGTCGGAGTCCTCGATCGCTCCGGCGAGGTCGCCGCGGGCCGCCCGCGCGAGACCGCGGTTGCTCCAGGCCCCCGCGAGCCTCGGGTTGACCTCCAGGGCCTTCCCGTAGTCCTCGATCGCCCCGGCGAGGTCGCCGAGCAGTTCCTTCGCATGTCCACGCTCGTATCGCACGAGCGCCACCGCGGGACCGACCTCCACCGCGCGATCGAACAGTCTGATCGCCTCCGCCTGATCGTCAGGGGTTCCCTCCCCAGCGTGGTGCCGAACGAGCCCGCGCACGAAGTTCTCTTCCCATCCCTCCGCGGCCTCCTGCAGCTCCCGGCAGCCCTCGTCCCAGCGCCGCGCCTCGAACGCCAGAATCCCCCTCGCCAGCCCCCCGGCTCTGCCCGCGAGCCCCTCGCCCGCCGCGCGCAAGTCCTCCACAGGATCCCCGAGCCCCTCCTCGTGGGCCTGCTTCCCGATCCACCGCGCGAGCCCCCGGCCCAGTCGCGCCCGGACATCCGAGGGGTCCTCGGAGAGCAGCGCTCCGAACTCCGCCTCCGCGGCGAGCCACTCCCCGGCCTCCCGCAGGCACTCCGCCTTTTCATGTCGGAGTCCCCGCTCCCCGGGCCGGAGCCCGAGCGCCCGACCAAGCAGCTCCGACGACTGCCGCGGGTCGCGCGGACGTGCCGCTCTTGCCCGGCGGATGACGACCTCGGCCTCGTCCTCCGGACCGGAGCTTGGCGAGTGGCGCCCGGGATTCCCTTCCCCGCCAAGGGGCCAAGCCAGCGCCCCGGCAGGAAGGGCGATTGCGCAGGCGACCGCAGCCGCGCCGAGAAGTTTCCGCTGCAGGGCTACGGGCGGCCGGGCCCGCGGTCGCTCGCCCCGGAGCACCCGGTCCAGGTCCTCCCGCATCGCCCCCGCGTCGAGGTACCGGTCTCGGACCCGCTTCGCCATCGCCGCGCGGACCACCCGCTCGACCCACCGGGGCACGTCCCGCCGGAGCACCTGGAGCCGCGGCGGTTCGGAGAGGAGGACCCTCACGACGACCGCCGCGTCAGTCTCGCCCTCGAACGGCCGCCGTCCCGCGAGCGTCTCGTAGAGAACGCAGCCGAGCGACCAGACGTCGGTCGCGGAGGTGAGTGCCGAGACCTCCCCGCGGGCCTGCTCGGGGGACATGTAGGCCGGGGTCCCGAGGGCCTGGCCGGTCTTCGTCAGCTTGGAGCCGTGAACCACGAGCTTCGCCAGCCCGAAGTCCACCACATGGGGCCGGCCCTCCCGATCGAGGAGGATGTTCGACGGCTTGAGGTCCCGGTGGAGGATGCCTCGGGCGTGAGCGTGGGCGACCGCGTCGGCGACGTCCCGAACGATCTCGACCGCCTCGCGCCAGGGGAGCGGCTCACGGGCGATCCGGGCGGAGAGGGGCTCGCCCTCGACCAGCTCCATCGCCACCCACGCAGGCTCCATGCCGTCGGGTGACGCGTCGAGGACGCGCACGATACCTGGATGGTCCATCGCCTGCGCCGCCTCGATCTCGCGCCGGAAGCGCCGGAGGTCGTCGGGGGAGAGCCCGCCCTCGCCGGCGCGCAGGACCTTCAGCGCCACGTCGGGCCCGCCCCGGGTGTCTCGAGCCCGATAGACCGTCGCGAAGCCCCCGCGGCCGAGCTCCCCGACGATCTCGTACGATGCGATGCGCTCCGGCATCCAGGCGTCCCCCGAGTCCCCGGCACCCTACGGCAACTGCGTGCACCCGATCAAGACGTGCCGGCCTACTGACCCCAGCGGAGGGTCGTGAAGTCGCGGATCGTCCGGGCCCGCTCCTCCCCGAGGGCCGAGCCAGGGGACTTGCGACTCGGCCTTACGAGGCCGTGCTGGGGTCAGTAGTCACGGGGGCGGAGCCACTGGAGCGCGAGGAGTGCAGTGCAGCGAACTTTTGGATCCGGGTCTTGGACGGCCTGAAGGGCGGCCCGCTCGGCGGTGGCACGGCCCGGGCCGCGCGCCTGGAGGCGGAGATCGAGCAGGGCCAGCCACCGCTCCCTCGGGTTCTGGGCGCGGGTCTGGGCGATGAGACGAGCCATCGCTTCGGCCGCCGCCCAGTCGTTGTCGAGGCAGGTCTTGATCGCTTCCCGTCTGACGATCGGGGAGGAGTCGTCCAGCGCTGCGATCACGATCTCGCGGATGTCTGCCGGACCGCGATCGAGATAGCCAGCCGCGCCGACGGCCGCCTGCCGATCCCTCGGCGAGGACGAACGGAGGCAAGCGAAGAGCACCTCGCGAGGGCTTCCGATGCCGGGGATCCCGTCGTCCAGGCACCAGGCGGCCGTGTGCGCGCGGATCTCCGGATCGGGATCTCGCAGCGCGGCGGCGAGGATGTCCGTGGCGCCGGGGATCGAGGCCCAGCGATGGTTGAGGTGGAGCAGCGCCGACGTGCGCGTTTGGGTCGGGCCACTCGACGCCGCGGCGCAGAGGGTCGCGGGCGCGAGGTCACTCGCACGCAAGAGATCGCGCTCGAGGGACAGACGGTCGCGCGACGGAATCGTCGGGGCGTCCAGCGCCGCCCGGATCGCTCGGATCGCGTCCGCATCCCCCGGCGCAATCCGCTGAGCGGCCTGCAGCGCCCGCACGCGCTCCTCCGGGCCCGCTTCGGGGTGCCCGGTGAGCAGGGCGGGCAACGTGTGGCGGGCGGTCGCACCGAGGTCTGCCAGTCCATCGATCGCGTAGCCTCGGACCTCGGCGTCCGGATGCGCAAGGCCTTCCTCGAGTACGGGGAGGGCGGTGCCCTTCGTCGGCGCTGGAGCGAGCCGGGCGAACGCAGCGGCCGCGGCGACCCGTGCCGCAGGCGCCTCCCCGGCGTGCGCGAGCAGCGTCGGAAGGTCGATCTCCGGCACGGTCCTGATGCTGTTGAGCGAGATGCGCGCCAGCCAGCGAACTTCCGACGATCCAAGACACTCGGCCAGGGCCGGGATAGCGCACCTGCTCTCCGGGCCCCACGCGCCGAAGAGACCGAAACACTCGGCGGGCTCCCGTGTGAGCGGCCGACGCGTACGGAATGTGACCCAGCCCGGCAGTCGCGATGCCGACTGGGCGATCGCGTCGTCGATTGCCACGGACATCACGCCGCGCCACTCGCCGTCCTCTCGCAGGGCCTCCGCCAACGGGACGGCGGCGCGGCTGCCCAATTGGACCAGAACATAGGCCGCCATCGGGTGGCCGGCGCGCAGGCGTTCGACCCAGCCTTCGGGGGTGTCGGGGAGCGGCTGGCGCGAGGGGTGCAACGCGGCCTCGCGGCCGATGCCGACGCCGGAGGCGGCGGCCATCACGAGCGCGGCCAGGCGCACGAGGCGCCGGGGGAGGGTCCGGGGAAGGGGCGCCGGCGGTTCGTCCACACGCTCCAGCCGCAGGTGGCCGAGCGCCAGGATCGCAAGGAGGGCCGGGATCGCGGGGAGGCCACAGACGGCGAGGACGGCGCCGTCCCCCAGCGGCTCAAGGGCCGTCAGGCCCGGCCGGAACTGGCGCTCGACGTGCAGGCCGAACGCCAGCAGCCCGGGGAGAAGGGCGAGGCCGGAGCCCGCCGCCATCGAGAGCAGCGCCGCCCGCGCCGCCTCGTGGCCCCGCGCCGCGCCGGCCCAGAGGCGCGGCGCCGCGGCGTAGGCGACGGTGCTCCCCGCGATGTCCGCGACCGCGAGCAAGAGGAGCGTCGTGACACCCGAGACGAGGTAGGGCCACAGCAGCAGGGTCGCGCCGAGGGCAGCCCCCGCCGAGGCGAGGGAGACCACCCCCGCGACCAGGGCGACGATCCGCAGACTGCGCCGACCCATGCAGACGCCTCCCGACCCGGGCCACCCGGATCCGGCCCCGCGGGCGATTGTCACGGTCGCCGCGGACCGGCGCGAGGCGCGTGGGGCGGAACGTCTCCCGGGGTCGAACGCGCGGCGACGCGGGGGGTTGGGAAGGCCCGCGGGGCGCCACTACTTACGCTTCGCACCCGACCGGCACACCACGACCGCGCTCGCCTGGTCCTCCCAGTCGCGGTAGTGCAGGACGACCTCGGCCAGGCGGTCGCCGTCGAGGTCGGTCACCAGCGGGATGACGAAGCGGTGCGACGAGAACTGCGGGTATTCGGGACGCGGAAATGTGGGACGGGGAGTATTGGACGTACATCACTCATCACTGTCTCTTCGCGAGGGCTGTCGGGGGGCCCGCCCGGAGGCGCTGCAGGTGCGCGGCCACGGCCATGCGTGTCAACCTACTGACCCCAGCACGGCCTCGGAGAGCCGAGTCGCAAGTCCCCTGGCTCGGCCCTCGGGGAGAAGCGGGCCCGAACGTTCCCCGACTTCACGACCCTCCGCTGGGGTCAGTGAGGCGGACTCGCCCGGTCGGATGAGTCCACCAGCGCGCCGTATCGTACTCATGGAGCCCCCGGGGAGAGGGGGACTTCCGTGCAGCCGGCGGCGCGGCGCTCGGCCAGCGACATCTGGAGACGTCACGGGCGCGGGGCGGGGCCGCGCGGGTCATAGAAGACCTCGAGGAGGTAGCCGTCCGGGTCGCGAACGAAGGCGTAGGGCTCGCCCGGCTCGTGCTCGCCCCGGCGGACGAGGGTGCCGCCGTGGCGCTCGACGGCGGCGACCGCCGCGTCCATGTCCCGGGCGCGCCGCAGACGGAAGCCGAAGTGCACGATCCCGCCCATGGCGCCGGGGCGGGCGCGGCGCGAGGGGCTCCGGTTCAAGGTCACGATGTCGTGAGCGCCGGGAGTGCCGAGGAAGACGAACTCGGGCCCCGCGCGGAACCTCTCGACCATCCCGAAGACGCCCTCGTAGAAGCGGCGGGCCTTCCGGATGTCGCGCACGGCGATCTGGAGGTGCGTGAGCCCCCGGGTGGGGACGGCCCCGAGACGTCGGCGGCGACGCGCGTGAGCCATGTGATGGACCCGATCAGGCCGTCACGTACGTGGCACGCGCGGTCGGGGCAGGGATCACGAGACCGTCCTCCCGGAGTCCCTCGAGGTGGAAGCGGATCGCCTCCCGGATCTCTCTCTCTATGGCGGCGGGCGTCCGGCCGGTCGCGACGCAACCCGGCAGGTCCGGCACGTAGGCCGAGTAGTTGCGGCCGGCCTTTTCGATGACAACTGCGTATCGCTTCATTCCTGTTCCTTCAGCCCCGCCTGCTTCAGGATACTGTTCACCGTTCCCTTCGCAAGCTCGTCTCACAGGTTCCCGGCGATCGTCACGCGCCCCGGCTTGGACGGATGCTTGAATTGGCGGTGGCTTCCGCGCGTCGCGACCAGGACCCACCCGGCCGCCTCGACCGTGCGGATGGCCTCGCGCACCCTCACGAGGCATTCCCGGCAGCTCGGGCCGTCGTCGTCTTGCTCGGGCCTGGGAGAAGCAGGTGCCCTCGCGTGGCCCAGGCCAGCGCTTCCGCCGCGAGGCCCCCTGCCGCCGCCGCCCACCGGGCGAGGCGCCACTCGGGGGCCGTGAAGCCGCCGATCCCGTGGCGGACCTCGCCGAAGCCCGTCGCGCGCAGGAGCCGCCCGAGGGTCCTCGGGGAGAAGTCCTGCAGGTGCGACGGGACGTCGTAGAGCCTCAGGTCCGCGAAGGGGCGCGTGAGACGCACGAGCGGGGTCGAGTGCGGCCACCGGAGCATGAGGAGTCCCCCCGGCCGGAGGATCCGGCGGCACTCGGCGAGGAACGCCCGCGGGTCGTGGACGTGCTCGATCACGTAGAAGGCCGCGACGGCGTCGTAGGCCCCCGCCGCGAGCCCGGCCTCCTCGAGGAGCGAGTCCCGCACCTCGAGCCCGAGCTTCCCGCGGGCCCAGGCGAGGCCCGGGGCCCCCACCTCGAGGCCCTCGACGGCGTAGCCTTCCTCCCGGAGCGCCGCGAGGAGGAACCCGTACCCGCACCCCACGTCGAGGACGCGCGCGGGCGGCGGGACCGCGCGGCGGACCGCGCTCACGGCGCCCCGGACGACCCGGTCCATCATCCGCCGCCACGACTCGACCTCCTCCGGAGCCGAGGGGAGGTAGTCCCGGTGGTGCACGGCGCGATGCGCGGGCGGGGGCCGCGGGTTCACGTAGACGAAGCCGCACCCCCGGCACCGGACGATCGCGTAGCCCGACTCCTCGTGGAAGAGAGGCGCATCCGTCCCCCCGCAGACGGCGCAGGGGACCGCCGCGAGATCCCCCGGGGCCGGGCTCATCGGCTCGCGAGCGTGATCTCGGCCTCGGCGACCACGGCCGCCCCGACACGCGCCTCCCCCCGGAAACGGGCGAGGGGACCGAGCCGCTTCTCCACGGCGACGGAGAGGACCACGGTCTCGCCCGGGCCGACCGGCCGGCGGAACCGGGCGCGGGAGACCTCCGCGAGGAAGCGCCTCGCCGGCGGGGACGACGGCTCCTCGGCCGCCCCCCAGACGATCCCCGCGAGCTGCGCGAGCGCCTCCACCAGGATCACGCCCGGGACCAGGGGGTCGCCGGGGAAGTGGGCCGCGAGGATCGGGTGGGAGGCCTCGAGCCTCACCTCGGCCGTCCCGGACCTCCCCGGCGCGAGGTCGTTCACGCGGTCCACGAACCGGAACCCCGGGCCGTGGGGGAGCCGCGCGAGCGCCGGGTCATGCCTTCGCACGGCCGGTCTCTAGGCCTCGACGCCGTTCGCCTTCAAGAACTCCACGATCGAGTCCACGCTCCGGAGCACCTGCTCCCCGACGGCCTGGTCCGTGATCGAGACCCCGAACTCCTTCTCGATCCCGACCACCAGCTCGAGGGCGTCAATGGAGTCGAGCCCGAGCCCGTCCGGGCCGAAG
>JAKEIC010000011.1 GCA_022614695.1 Planctomycetales bacterium
AGGAGCGAGCCGGCTCGCTGCGCGCGGTCGTTCCGCCCGAGCCCTCGCGCCTCGAGGACCGCGAGGAGGTTCTCCTCGACGCTCATCCGCCGGAACACCGAGGGCTCCTGCGGCAGGTATCCCATCCCGAGCCGAGCCCGGCGCCACATCGGGAGCCCCGTCAGCTCCTTGCCGCGGAGCGTCACGACGCCCTCGTCGGCGCTCGCGAGCCCGACGACGATACGGAATGTCGTCGTCTTGCCCGCCCCGTTCCGCCCGAGGAGCCCCACGATCTCGCCGGCCTCCATCGAGAAGGAGAGCGAATCCACGACGCGCCGGGCGCCGTAGGACTTGACGAGACCCGCCGCCGTGAGAAGCGATGCGCCACCCACACTAGGCTAGGCTCGAAGCGCCTCCTCGCGATGTGGAAAAGGGGTGGAGAACGCCGCCGATGTCGGCAGGACGACTACGCAGCGACCTCCCGCAGATCCTCGGGATTCCAGCCATTTTCGGGCATCCCGTCCGGGCGTCCGCCACTCGTCCGATGGAACTTATTTCCCTGTAATGAGTTGGGACTCTACCGGTTTTCCACGCGGCGGTGTGAGATCCGGGCTCCCCGGGTTTCTGCCCCTGGGATCGGTTTGCGAACGCCGAGGCCGCCCGACCCGCGCGCCGTGTGGAAAACACGGTGCCGCCGTGGCTTACGAATCGTACCGCCCGTCCAGTGGGACTCAGTGGACGAACCTCCACCTCGAGAGCGGCCAGAACACGAAGAAGGCCTCCCCGACGATGTTCTCCGCCGCGACGAAGGGTGCGGGGGTCGTCTCCCCGTCCGAGTCGAGGAGGTCCTCCCGTCGCAAGGTGTGGCGGAACCCCGTGTCGTCCACGAGGATGATCCGGCCTCGCTCCTCGTCCCGGATGAGCTGGGGCTCGCCGTCGTCGCCGCGGGCCGACGTGTCGCCGTCGCCCGTGACCCGGGTCCCGTCGCGCTTCCGGAGGACGATCCGGCGCCAGAGCCGGGAGTCCTTGCTGTGAGTCCCGTTGTCACCGCACATCACGTAGTGGCCGGCCGGGATCGCGAGCGGCCCCGACCCGTCGAGGACCCCGTCCCGCAGGTAGTGCAGGTCGCGCGCCAGATCGAGCGAGGCGACCTCCACGACGGCCCCCTCGGCGCCCAGGTCCGGGACCCCCTCGCGGACGACGAAGTCCCGCGCGAGGGGCGGCTCGTACTCGTGGCGCAGGACGACCGCCCCGTCCACGCGCACCTCGACGGCCGCGTCCGCGTGCGAGACCTCGAGCGCCACCTCGCGGCCCGCCGCGAGCGACCCGCGCGCGCGCGCCACCTCGACCGCCGCCTCGCCCTCCCCGTGTCCCTCCCGGGTGACGACGGTCTCCCCCCCGTCCGAGTCGCCGATCGGGAGACGCACCTCGAAGCGTCTCTCCCCGGGACCGATGCGGATCCGCAGGGCCCCGGGCGCCCCCGAGGCCGTCGCCCCGCGGACCCGCGCGCGCAGCCTCACGTCCCCGATCTCGTCGCCCTGGTCGTCGCGGGCGACGGGGGCCGGGGAGCCCGAGAGCGTGCGCCGGACGAGCGAGTGCGTGGGGAGCTCGATCCACGCGACGCCCCGCTCGCTCCGCACGTCGGCCCGCAGCGTCCCCTGCTCGAGCCGCCACGCCTCCGACTCCGTCCGGCACCCGAGGGCCCGGATCGGGTCGGCCGGTCGGCGCCGCGTCCCGAGGAGGTCCCCATGAAGGGGAGAGAGCGGGTCGAGCGCGCTCCCGAGGTCTTCCTCGAACCTCTCTCCGCGCGCCGCTCGCGCCGCCTCTTCGGCGAGCCTCCAGGTCTCGTGCCAGACGCCGTCCTGGACCCGGGCGGGCTTGCGCGCGACGCGGCCGTTCGCCCAGATCTCGCCGCCCGCGATGTCCAGCGCCTCCCCCGGGAGCCCCACGATCCGCTTGATGTAGTTCTTGTCCCGGTTCAGGGGATAGCGGAACACGACCACGTCCCACCGTCGGGGCTCGCGGAACCGGTAGCGGAACTTGTTGACGAGGATCCTGTCCCCGGAGGGCGAGGGGACGCCCCCGCGGCTGAAGACGAACCGGAGGTCGTCCCACACGGTCCCGAGCCAGCTCCGCGGCGGGCCCGGGCGGCTCCGGTTCCCGTAGAGGGTCGGCTCCATCGAGGAGGTCGGGATCCGGAACGCCTCGACGCAGAAGTGGCGGATGAGGAGGGCCATCACGACGGCGACGGTCACGGCCTCGAGGTTCTCGCGGAGCCACGACTCCGGCGGGCGCCGGCCCGCCTTCGCCCCGGCTCCCGCCGGGGCTTCGGCGCGCTGTCCCTCCGGGACCGGCCCGCTCACTCGCCCTCCCCCGTCGAGAGCACCGCGAGGAAGGCCTTCTGCGGGATCTCGACGCGGCCCACCTGCTTCATGCGGCGTTTCCCCTCCTTCTGCTTCTCGAGGAGCTTTCGCTTGCGCGAGATGTCGCCGCCGTAGCACTTGGCGGTCACGTCCTTGCGGAGCGGCGCGATGCTCTCGCGCGCGATGATCTTCTGTCCGATCCCGGCCTGGAGGACCACCTCGAAGAGGTGGCGGGGGATCTCCTTCCGGAGCGACCGCAGGAGCCGCCGCCCCCGCCGCTCGGCCTCGCTCCGGTGGACGATCGTCGAGAGCGCGTCCACCTCGATGCCGTTCACGAAGACCGTGAGCCGTACGAGGTCGCTCGCCCGGAACCCCGTCACCTCGTAGTCCATCGTGCCGTAGCCGCGCGTGGCCGACTTCATGACGTCGTGGAAGTCGTAGATCACGTTCGCGAGCGGGACGTCGTAGACGATGATCACGCGCGTGGGCGAGAGGTACTCGGTGCGGACGTAGGCGCCGCGGCGCTCCTGCGCGAGGGTGTGGATCGGGGAGAGGCACTCGACCGGCGCGATCACGCTCACGCGCACGACCGGCTCGCGAAGCTCCGCGACCTGCATCTCGGGGGGCAGCTCCGAGGGTGTCTCGATGCGGCGGACTTCGCCCTGGGTCGTGACGACCTCGAAGGGGACGCTGGGCGCGGTCTGCACCAGGTCCACGTGGCTCTCGCGCTCGAGACGCTCCTGCACGATCTCCATGTGGAGGAGACCGAGGAAGCCGCACCGGAACCCGAACCCGAGGGCGTCCGAGGTGTCGGGCGTGAACGTGAAGGCCGAGTCGTTCAAGCGGAGCCGTTCGAGGGCCTTCCGGAGCGCGTTGTACTCCGAGGGCTCCGTCGGGTAGAGGCCGCAGAAGACCATGGGCTTGGGCTCCCGGTAGCCCGGGAGCGGGGGGACCCCCTCCGCGTCGGCGGCGGCGACCGTGTCGCCGATGCGCACGTCGTGGATGTCCTTGATGCCGGCCACGACGTAGCCCACCTCGCCGGCCGCGAGCGTCGCCGCGGGCGTCGCGGCGGGGCGGAACGTGCCGACCTCCGCGACCTCGTGGACCCCGCCCGAGCCGAGGAGGCGGATCCGGTCGCGCGCCGCCACCCGGCCGTTCACGACGCGCACGTAGATCACGACCCCGCGGAAGTCGTCGGCCTTGCTGTCGAAGATGAGGGCCTGGAGGGGGGCGGAGGGGTCGCCCTTCGGGGGGGGGACGCGGTCCAGGACGGCGTCGAGGATCCGGTCCACGCCGTCGCCGGTCTTCGCGCTCGCGCGGAGCACCGTCTCCGGGGCCATCCCGAACGTCGTCTGCAGCTCCCCGAGCACCTCCTCGATGCGGGCGTTCGGGAGGTCTATCTTGTTGAGGATCGGCACGATCTCGAGCCCCGCCTCCACGGCCTGGTAGGTGTTCGCGACCGTCTGCGCCTCGACGCCCTGGGACGCGTCCACGACGAGGAGGGCGCCCTCGCACGCGGCCAGGCTCCGCCGCACCTCGTAGGAGAAGTCCACGTGGCCGGGCGTGTCTATCAGGTTCAGCCGGAAGCGCTTCCCCGCGCGCTCGTGGGCGAGGGCGACGGCCGAGGCCTTGATCGTGATCCCCCGCTCGCGCTCGAGGTCCATGTCATCCAACACCTGGTCGCGGAAATCGCGCGGCGAGATGGCCCCCGTGCGCAGCAGCAGACGGTCGGCGAGCGTGCTCTTCCCGTGGTCCACGTGGGCGATGATGCAGAAGTTCCGGATGTCCGCCACGACGACGGACGGCGGCGCCGCCTTCTCGCGATCGGTCATCGGAGTGGAACCCTGCGTACCGCCCGGGCGGGCCGGCCGACCCTCGCCGCGTCGCCGCGTCGCCGCGTCGCCGTGTCCCGTCCCTCCGCCTCCGCCCCCCACACCGCCGCCCCCACCCGGCCCGAGTCCTCGCCGAGGGTCCCGCGGAGGAGCCGGACGCGCGCGGCCGGCGCCGGGAAGGCGCGGGTCCGGAGCGCCTCGCGGATCTCCGGGAAGAGGAACGACTCCGCGTCCGAGATCCCTCCCGTGAGGACCACCGCGTCGGGGTTCAGGAGGTTCGCGAGCGAGGCGACCGCGACGCCGAGCGCCCGACCGGCCGAGCGCAGGGCCCCGGCCGCGGCCGAGTCCCCGGCGCGCGCGCGCCCATGGATCACGGCGATCTCGGCGGGGGAGGTCCCGGCGGCGCCTCCTGCCGACGCGTAGAGCGCGGCGATTCCCGCGGCGCCGGCGGTGGCCTCGAGGCAGCCGCGGCTCCCGCACGGGCACGGGGGCCCGTCCGGGGAGACGGCCATGTGGCCCACGTGGCCGGCGGTCCCGTCGGGCCCCTCGAGGAGGCTCCCCCCGATCACGATCCCGCCCCCCACCCCGGTCCCGAGGGTGAGGAGGACGAGGATCTCGGCGCCGCGTCCCGCGCCGAAGCGCCACTCCCCGAGCGCCGCGCAGTTGGCGTCATTCTGGAGCCGGGCCGGCCGGCCGAGGGCTTCCGAGAGCAGCTCCGCCGCCGGCACCTCGCGCCAGCGGGGCAGGTTCGGCGTGTGGGCGATCACCCCGGTCCTCGACGAGAGCGGCCCCGGGGCCCCGAGCCCCGCCCCCGCGAGGTCGCCGGGCGCGAGACCCCGGGCCTCGAGCAGGCGGCGGCCCTCCGCCCCCGCGCGCGCGAGCGTGGGGTCGGGCTCGCAGTCCCGGCCGGTCGGGAACTCCGCGCGGGCGAGGACGGAGCCCGTCCCCAGGTCCACGAGCCCCACGCGCGCCCGCGATCCGCCGAGGTCCACGCCGAGGGAGAGAGTCGCGCGCCGCGGGTCGCGAGTCACGGGCGGGGAGGATAGCCGAGTCCCCGATCCCTTGACACCCCCTCTGGACCGACCTAACGTCCCCCGCCACGCCGGGAGCGGCGAGGTCCGCGCCCCGGAGGAGGTGGGTCCGATGAGACGTGTCCTCGGCGCGTTGGCGGTCGCGGGGGCGGCCCTGGCCGCGGGCTGCGACCGGCCGGAGGTCGTGGCGCGGGGTCCCGACAAGATCTACTACATGACCCGGCCCGAGTTCACGTGGCAGCACCAGGCCGGGCGCCGCTACAGCTTCACGCTCACCGAGGAGGGGGCCTGGCAGGTCGTCGGGGGGCGCCGCGTCCCGGCGATCCGAGCGAGCAAGACCGGCTACGAGCTCGGCCGGTGGCGGCCCGACTTCGACCTGAACTGGAGGAAGTCCTACCTGCTCAACGTGGAAACGACCGACGAGGCCGGGCGCAAGCTCAACATGGGGATCGCCTTCAGGATCGACTTCCAGGTGCCGACCCTGCGGTCGCCGGCGGACCGGGCCGCGGTCGCGTCGCTCGAGCCCACGTTCACCTGGATCCGGGCGGAACAGGCGAACTGCCGCTACCAGTTCCAGATCGCCGACAACGACACCTTCGCCACCGTCCTCGCCGACCGGCGCGACATCGAGTGGGACAAGATCCTCGGCCGCCGCTACGGCCCGGACCAGAGGCCCGACACGGCCGACGACGAGTACGTCGCCTTCTACACGCCCGACGTGACGCTCCTCCCGCGGGGGACCTACTACTGGCGGGTCCGGTGCCAGTACTACTCGGGCGAGGGGCCGGGCGCGCACGAGATCGGCGACGGCGATTGGTCCCCGACCCGGATCTTCACCGTCACGCCGCAACCCGACCTCGGGAGCGAGCTGCTCGAGAGCCTCGCGCCGGTCACGACGAGCCCGGACGAGGAGATCAACCCCGACGTGTCGGCCAACTCCGACATCGTCTGCCAGAGGCGGCGCCGGGTCGAGGGGGGCGCCGTCTTCTCCGACATCGTGATGTTCAAGGCGCGCGTCCAGGGGGACCAGCTCACCTACGAGAAGGGAGTCCAGCGCGTGACCGAGGGAGTGGGCACCAGCTACGACCGCGAGCCCAAGTGGGACGAGAAGGGAGCCGGGGTCCTCTTCGCGAGCGACCGTTTCGAACGCAAGTTCAGCGTCCTCTACAGGAAGCTCGCGGGTCGCTCGATCGAGGTCAAGACCACGCATACGACCGACGCCTACTCGCCTGCGATGAGCCCGGACGGGCAGCGGATCGCCTACGTGGCCGAGGACGACAAGCGAAACCCCTCCATCTGGGTCATGAACGCCGACGGGACCGGCGCGACCCAGCTCACGAACGGGATGACCCCCACCTGGTCCCCAGACGGCAAGCGGATCGCCTTCACGCTCTTCGACCCTGTCACGGGGAACAACAACATCTGGATCATGGACGCGGACGGGAGCGCCAAGAAGCAGCTCACGCAGGTCGGCGACAACACCCGGCCCGCGTGGTCCCCCAATGCCCGGCGGATCGCCTACGTGAGCAACCGAGGCGAGAACAGCAACCGGGACGTCTGGCTCATGGACATCGAGGAAGGGGCGGGCGAGAGGCAGGTCACGAACTACCTCGGCCCCGACTCGGGCCCCGCCTGGACGCCGGACGGCCGCTGGCTCGTCTTCCACAGCAAGCGCAACACCAACGAGTACAACGTCTGGATGGGGCGAGTGAGAGACTGATTCGCGAAGACGCGAATCCGGCATTCACTCGTAGTGCTCGTGCTAGTATTTCCGGCGCGTGACCTCTCCGTCCTCCGATGACCCCCTGATCGGGCAGTCCCTCGGGGGCTGCCGGCTCGAGGCGAAGCTCGGGCAGGGGGGGATGGGCACCGTCTACCGGGCGACGCAGCTCTCGCTCCGGCGGCCGGTGGCGGTGAAGGTGCTCCCCGCCACGCTCGTCCAGAGCAACGCCTCGACCATCGAGCGATTCGAACGCGAGGCGCGCGCGGTCGCCTCGCTCCAGCATCCCAACATCGTCTCGGTCCACGACATGGGGCGCGCGGAG
>JAKEIC010000111.1 GCA_022614695.1 Planctomycetales bacterium
ACGAGGCGCTCCGGTCGGCCCCCGAGGACCCCGAGCTCCTCACGAACCGGGGAGGCGTGCGCCGCACGCTCGGAGACCTGGCGGGCGCTGCCGAGGACCACCGGGCGGCGATCCGGTCGAGCCCCGGGTTCGCCGCGGCGCGGGCGAACCTGGCCATCTGCCTCTTCGCGGCGCGGGACTTCCGCGGCGCGCGCGAGATGGCCCTCGAGTTCGTGCGGCTCGCGCCCGACCACGCGCGGGCGCCGGACCTCCGCGGGCTGGCCGAGGAGTGCGACGAGGCGCTCCGGGCTGGCGGCAAGTAGCCGTAGGGCTATCATCGCCGCCCCGTGAGCGGGATCCCTGCCGACGCCTGGTTGCGGCTGGTGCTGGTCGCGCTGGCCGTGGCGACCCTCGCCTGCTCGGGCCCCGGCGACGGCGCCGCGACAGGCCCGCCGGCTCCGGCCCGGCGCGCCCCCGACGGGGTGGCGCCCCCCGCCCCGCCCCCGCCGCCCCCGCCGCACGGCGCCCTCGAAGCGGCGCCTCCCCGCGCGAAGGCCGTGGATGCGAAGGACACCCTCCTCACCGTCGTCGAGGTCGAGGTGCCGGATCCGTACCGGTGGCTCGAGGACGGGGAGTCGCCGGACGTGAAGGTCTGGGCCGAGGCCCAGGACGCGTACACGCGGCGCAGGCTCGACTCGATCCCGGCTCGGGCCGCGTTGCACGCTCGGATCGCCGATCTCGCCTCGATCGGCCGCGTCCTGGCCCCGCGGATCCGCCGGGATCGGATCTTCTACCTGCAGCGAGCGGGGCTGCAGAACCAACCCGTCCTGTACGTGCGGGAAGGGGTCTCGGGCGAGCCCCGGGTGGTCCTCGACCCGAACGCGTGGAGCCCGGACGCCACCGTGGCCCTCGACTGGTGGCACCCGTCCCGCGACGGGAGGCTCCTCGCCTACGGCGTCTCGGCCGGCGGCTCCGAGGAGAGCACCCTCAAGGTGCGCGACATGGACAAGGGCACGGACCTTCCGGACGAGATCCCGAACTGCCGCGCCGCCAGCGTCGCGTGGCTCCGGGACGGGGGAGGCTTCTACTACGCGCGTTACCCCGCGAAGGGGACCGTCCCGAAGGGCGACGAGAAGTACCACCGGCGGATCTTCTTCCACGAGCTCGGGGGCCACCCGGCCTCGGACCCCTGCGTCTACGGCGAGGCCCTCCCGAAGGAGCACTGGCCCGACGTGAGCCTCTCCCCCGACGACCGCTGGTTGCTCGTCTCGGTCTTCGAGGGCTGGAGCAAGTCGGAGATCTACCTCCTCGACCGGAAGAACCCCCGAAAGGGGTGGGTCCCCGTCGTCGAGGGCGTGGACGCGGTCTTCAGCGCCGAGGTCGTGAACGATCGCCTCTACATCCTCACGAACGAGGGCGCGCCGCGCTATCGCGTGATGGCCGCCTCGGCCGAGGCCCCCAAACGCGCGCTCTGGACGGAGCTCGTGCCCGAGGGCCCCGCGAGCCTCGAGGAGATGACGATCCTCTCGGACCGGATCGTGCTCCGAGAGCTCACGAAGGCGACGTCGCGGCTGCGGGCGGTCGGGCTCGACGGGAAGCCCCTCGGCGAGATCCCGCTGCCGACCCTCGGTTCCCTCGGCGGGATCTCGGGAGAGCCGGACGGGACGGAAGCCGTCTTCGACTTCCAGTCGTTCTTCGTCCCGCCTGCGCTCTACCTCTACCGCGCCGCGACGGGTGAGGTCTCCGAGTTCCTCCGGCTCCCCGGGAGCGTGGACGCGTCGCCCTTCGAGGCGAACCAGGTGACCTACAAGTCCCGGGACGGGACCGACGTCTCGATGTTCCTGGTCCACAGGAAGGGGCTCCGGCGCGACGGGACCCACCCGACGCTCCTCTACGGCTATGGCGGCTTCAACGTGAGCATGACCCCGGGGTTCGGCTCCGGACTGCTCGCCTGGCTCGAGCGTGGCGGGGTCTACGCCATGCCGAACCTCCGCGGAGGGGGGGAATACGGCGAGGAGTGGCACAAGGCGGGGATGCTCGCGCGCAAGCAGAATGTCTTTGACGACTACGTCGCGGCGGCGGAATGGCTGGTCCGCGAGCGGATCACGCGGCCCGAGAGGCTCGCGATCATGGGCGGGAGCAACGGGGGTCTCCTGGTGGCGGCGGCACTCACGCAGCGTCCCGACCTCTATCGCGCCGTGGTGTGCGCGGTCCCCCTCTGCGACATGATCCGGTACCCGCGGTTCCAGCTCGCCCGGCTCTGGATCCCCGAGTACGGCGACCCCGAGGACCCTCGGGCGTTCCGCTGGCTGCACGCCTACTCCCCCTACCACCGCGTGAAGGAGGGGGAGAAGTACCCCGCCGTGCTCCTCATGACCGGGGAGAGCGACACGCGGGTGGACCCCTGCCACGCGCGCAAGATGGCCGCACGGCTCCAGGCCGCGAGCGAATCGGGCCTGCCGACTCTCCTCCGCGTGGAGAGGAAGGCCGGCCACGGGGCCGGGAAGCCCCTCTCGAAGGCGATTGACGAGCTCGCGGACGAGTACGCCTTCCTCCTCTGGCAGCTCGGGATGGAGGGCGGGGCGCCGGCGAACCGCTAGAATCGAGGTCGGAGGTGTCCATGCGACCGATCCGGCTCCTCGCGCTCGCCGCGTTGTTCCTCACGCCCGCCGCCCTCCTCGCTCAGGAGGCGCCCCCCGCGGCGCCCCCGGCGCTCCGGACCGATCCGGCCCGGATCCTCCCCGACTACGTGGCGAAGGAGGACCCGAGCTTCTCGTGGAAGGTCTTCGGGAAGGGCGAGCTGCAGGGGCTCGCGGTCGCGGAGCTCCGGCTCGTCTCCCAGACCTGGCGCGGGATCCCGTGGAAGCACCGGCTCCTGGTCGCGCGCCCGAAGGAGGTCCGCGAGCCGTCGCAGGCCGTGCTCATCATCAACGGGGGCGCCTGGAAGGCGGCCTGGGACGAGGCGGCCTCGAGGGAGGGGCCTCTCCTCCCGAGCGACCTTCCCCGAGGGACCGAGATCGCGGCGATGGCCGCCCAGAGGGTCGGGTGCATCGTGGCGGTCGTGAGCCAGGTCCCCTTCCAGCCCATGTTCGACGGGAAGAAGGAGGACGAGCTGATCGCCCACACCTTCCTCCAGTACGTGCAGACGCGCGAGCCCGACTGGCCCCTCCTCCTCCCGATGACGAAGAGCGCGGTGAAGGCGATGGACGCGGTCCAGCAGTTCGCGAAGGCCGAGTGGGCGGCGGAGGTGAAGAGCTTCGTCGTGACCGGCGGGAGCAAGCGCGGCTGGACCACGTGGCTCACCGGAGCCGTGGACCCGCGCGTGAACGCGATCGCGCCGATGGTGATCGACAACCTGAACGTGGGCGCGCAGATGAAGCACCAGATCGAGACGTGGGGGGCCTTCTCCGAGCAGATCGCCGACTACACGGTCCTCGGCCTCCAGCGCTACCTCGAGACTCCCGTCGGCCGCGAGGTGATGGGCATCGTGGACCCGTGGTCCTACCGCGAGCGGCTTACGATGCCGAAGCTCATCGTGAACGGGACGAACGATCGCTACTGGTGCCTCGACGCGCTCAACCTCTACTGGGACGACCTCCGGGGCGAGAAGCACGTCCTCTACTGCCCGAACCAGGGCCACGGGATCGCCGACATCCCGCGGCTGGTGGGCGGCGTGGCGGCGCTCACGCGGCGCGCGACGGGCCGGATCGCCCTCCCGAAGCTCGCCTGGGAGTACGGGACGAACGGGACAGGCGTGAGCCTGCGCGTCCGGTCGGACCCCGCCCCCGTCGAGTTCTCGGCCTGGACGACGACGTCCGCGACGAAGGACTTCCGGAACTCCCGCTGGGAGGCGCGCCCGGTCGCGGCGGGGACGGACGGGGCGTTCGCCTTCGACCTCGCCCGCCCCACGGACGGCTACGCGGCCCTCTTCGGCGAGGCGGTCTACACCCTCGAGGACGGCCTCCGCTACCAGCTCTCGACGCAGGTGCGGATCGTCCGGGGCCGGCAGGGAGAAGACTTCTAGCTCGACGCGGCGACGCGGCGAGCTACAGGTTCCTGCCGGCGAACTCCCAGTTCACGAGGTTCCACCACGCCTCGACGTACTTCGGGCGCGCGTTCTTGTAGTCAATGTAGTAGGCGTGCTCCCACACGTCGCAGGTGAGCAGCGGCTTTTGGCCGGTCCGCAGCGGGTTCATGTGGTTCGAAGTCGAGGTGACCGCCAGCTTGCCGTCCGCGCCCTTCACCAGCCAAGCCCAGCCCGAGCCGAACTGGCCGACGGCCGCCTTGCTGAACGCGTCCTTGAACTTGGCCACATC
>JAKEIC010000112.1 GCA_022614695.1 Planctomycetales bacterium
GCGCGCCTGTTCGGGGGACATGTAGGCCGGCGTGCCGAGGGCCTCGCCGGTGCGGGTCAGCTTCGAGCCGGTGGCCACGGATTTCGCGAGCCCGAAGTCGGCGAGGAAGGCGCGGCGCGCGCTCGCGTCGGGCTCCGCCGTCATCGGGCCGCCTCCCAGATCCGCGGGCACTCGCGCTCGACGCCCCTCCCGATCTCCCCCGACCCCACGTCCACGAAGTCGAGCGGCTCGCCGGGGGCCACCACCTCACGGGCGACGAGGGCGAGGGCGGCGACGGCCGAGGCGAACCGGGCCTCGGCGCCCGGGGCCATCCGGAGGCCGACGACGGCGTGGGCGCGGACCGACTGGTCCGGCAACTCGAGCCATCCGAGCCAGGCCGCCGCGACCCCGGGAAGGGTCTCGAGGCGGTGCCGGAGCCTCTCGACGAGCGTCGGCATCGGGACGGGGGGCGCGCCCAGGAGGACGCGCGCGCCCGGCGGCACCGCGCTCGGCCGCGGCACCGCGAGGAGGCTCCCGTCGAGGAGCGCCCGGATCTCGAGCGGGACGAACTCCTTCCCGTAGGCCGAGCCGACGTTCAGGAGGAGGGAGGCGTCCGACGGGAGGATCTCGAGGACGGCCCGGCCCTGGGCCCGCAAGAGGGCCGGCACGGGGCGCCCCAGCGCCGCCACGCGCTCCTCGCTCGTGAACGCGAAGGCGCAGGAGCGTCCGCCGTGCTGCGCGGCGAGCACGCGCGCCTCCCCCCCCGGCCCGTGCTCGCCGGCCACCCAGAGGACGGAGTCCAGGAACGCCCGGTAGAAGGCCGGGCGGGCGGCCGCGTCCTGCGAGGCGCGCACGAGGAGCGACTCGAGTTCGTTGCGGGGCTCGAAGGGGGGGGCCGACAACGAGGCTCTACGCCCACACCGGCAGGATGTAGTTCCCGAGGAACACGACGTGGCACGCGCTCCCGCCGAGCACGAAGCAGTGGAACACCTCGTGGGGCCCGAACCAGTCGGCCGGGCGGGGCCAGCCAGCCGTCATGACGACGGCGCCGAGGGTGTAGGAGAGCCCGCCGGCCAGGAGCCAGGAGAGCGCCGACCCGTCGAAGCGTTCGACGAACGGCGCCGCGGCCACGACCGCCACCCAGCCCGCGGCGATGTAGGTGGAGGTCGTGAGCCATCCCGGCGCGCCTGGCCAGGCCCGCTGGAGGACGACCCCGACCGCGCCGAGCGCCGTCACGGCAACGAGGAGCCCGGTGCCCCACGGGCCGGCGAGCGGGCCCACGCAGATCGGCAGGTAGGTGGCCGCGATCAGGACATAGATCATCTCGCAGTCGAGCCGCCGGAGCCTCTCGATCGCCCACTCCGGCCGGCGGACCCAGTGGTAGAGGGTGCTGAGCACGTAGGTGAGGACGAGGCAAGCGCCGAAGACCCCGAGGGAGAGCACGTGGCGCGTCGCGCCCGCCGCCGCCGCGGCGCTCACCAGCAGGCCGAGGGCCACGGCGCCGCCGAGCACGCCCGCGAGGTGCGTGAAGGCGCTGCCCGGCTCGCGGGGCCACCAGCGGGCGCGCGTCGGGGGCGGGAGAGACAAGCCCCGCGATGATACCCGGGAGAGTCATACAATCCCGGGGTGCCCCCCCAAGCCCAGCGCCAGGCCCTCGGCCTCTTCGCCGGGGCGGCGCTCGCCGGGATCCTCCTCACGCTCTCGATCGCCTCGCTCGCGATGGTGTTCGGGGTGAGCCTCGCCCAGGCGCTCTGCCCGGTGGTCCTCATCTCGGGTTTCTTCCTCGCCCAGTACGCGGTCGCCAGGCTCCTGCGGATGCCGATCCGCGGACCGTCGGAGCCGATGGGCCCGCCGGAGGACGAGGCCGAGGACAGCGGCGACGGTTAGCCCTGCACGCGCGGGTACGACACCCGCGCCGCCCAGGGGCTCGCCGGCCACTGCTCGCGGAGCTTCGTCCAGGCCTCCCGCAGCCCGTCCGACTTCGGGTCCTGGCGGTAGCGCGAGGCGCCGAGCCAGTACTGCCCCTCCGGCGCCGTCTCCGGGAGCCCGCGCGCCGCGACGGCCCCGAACCGCGACTCGGCCTCACTCCACCTCCCCTCCGCGAAGTGGATCTTCCCGAGCGCCATCTCCGCCTGCGCGAGCATCTCGTCGGGGGAGACCCACCCCACGACGCGGTGCCTCTCGGTCCCGTCCCGGGCGCAGAAGAGGAGGGTCGGCGTCCAGACCGCCCCGAGGCGCCGCGCGAGATCCCTCTCGACCGAGGAGTCGAACCGGGCCATCGCGAAACGCTCGGAGAGGAACGCGTCCACCTTCGGGTCCGGGTACGTCACGGCACCCAGCGCCTGGCAGGCGCGTCAGTAGGGGAGGTAGAAGTCGAGGAGGAGCGGCCGCCCCGTCGCGCGGGCGGCGTCGAGGCCCGATTCCCAGGTGATCATCGCGACTTCGCCGCCGCCGGCTTCCCGGCGCGCGCCTGGAGCGCCTTCTTGATCTCCGCCCACTCGGGGAACCGGCCGGTCTCGAGCTTCGAGTAGATCCGGTCCTTCCCGACGAAGACCTCGAAGCGGCCCCCGTCACCGGGGACGAGCGTCAGCCCCTTCAGGTTGAGCTTCAGCTCGCTCATGAGCTTCTCCGCCAGGCCCACGGCCTGGGGCTCGTAGTTTCAGACGGCGCAGTAGTCAATGCGGATGTCCATATAATCCTCCCGCCGCGACGGGCCCGTTCGCGCGCGGCGGGAGGATTATAGCCGGTGGCCGCCGCCGACTGGGCCGTCCTCGTCGTCTACCTGGCGGTCGTCGTTTCCGTGGGCCTCGCGGCGGGGCGGCGCGGCGGGGACACGCGGGAGTACTTCCTCGCGGGGCGCGGCGTCCCGCTCTGGATGGTCGTCGCCTCGATCCTGGCGACGGAGATCTCGGCCGCGACGTTCGTGGGGGGACCCGACTCGGGGTTTTCGAGCGGGTTCGTCTTCCTCCAGACCACGATCGGCGCGGTCCTCTCGCGGCTCCTCCTCGGCTGGCTCGTGATCGGCGCCTTCTACCGGGCCGGCGTGACGACGGTCTACGAGCTGCTCGAGGGACGGTTCGGGCCGCCGGCCCGTCTGGGGTCCGCCGCGCTCTTCCACGTCGGCCGCCTCTTCGCGAGCGGGACGCGGCTCTACATCGCCGCGTGGGCCTTCTCGCAGCTGACGGGGCTTCCCCTCGAATTCGCGATCCTCGCCGCGGGGGGGGTGGCGATCCTCTACGGCGTCGCCGGGGGGCTCCGGGCCGACATCGGGACCGACGTCATCCAGGCCGTCGTGTTCCTCGGGTCGGCGGTGGCGATCGCGGGGGTCCTCATCGCCCGCGCCGGGGGACCCGCCCCCGCCCTCGCGGCCGCCTGGGACGGCGGCCGGCTCGCCCTGATCTCCCCGGACTTCCGCTTCTGGACCGCGGGGTTCTGGGCGAACGAGTACACGCTCCTCGGGGCCGTGATCGGGTCCTGCACGCTCGGCCTCGCGACCCACGGGACCGACCAGGAGAACGTCCAGAGGATGCTCGCCTGCCGGACGGAGCGTCAGAGCCGCCTCTCGGTCGTGCTCGCCGGCCTCCTCGACCTGCCCGTCGCGGCGCTCTTCCTGGCGATCGGGGTGCTGCTCTGGGTCTTCTACTCCTCGAGGGGGGGAGCGATGCCGGATTCCCGCAGCGCGCTCTTCGAGTTCGCCCGGACCGAGATGCCCCCGGGGACCGTGGGCGTGCTCGTGGCGGCGATCTTCGCGGCGGCCATGTCGAGCCTCGACTCGACGCTCAACTCGCTCGCGGCGAGCAGCGTGAACGACTTCTACCGGCCGCTGCTGCGGCCCGGACGGGACGAGGCGCACTACCTGCGGGTCTCGAAGGTCCTCTCGCTGGTCTGGGGGCTCGCCCTGGTCCTCGTGGCGTTCGCCACGGCCGCCTACGTGGCCTGGCACGAGGCCCGGAGCGGGAAGGCCGGCGGCGGGCTCATCTACTCGATCGCGCTCGGGGTGATGGGGCTCTTCTACGGATCGCTCCTCGGCGCATTCGTCGTCGGGCTGTTCACACGGCGGGGGAGCGCGGGCTCGACGCTCGCCGGGATGGCCGCGGGGGTCGCGGTGGCCGCCGCGCTCCGGTTCGGGCCCCTCGTCTCGGAGGGGTTCCCGCGGGTCGGGTTCACCTGGCACATCGTCGCGGCCACCCTCGCGACGGTCCTCGTGGCCGCGGCGGTCCCGGGCCGGAAGCCCCTCCCCGGGGAGGCCCTGGTGGAGGCGGACCGGTGAGGGACCGCGTCCGCGACTCCTGCGCGCGGCGGCTCGGGGTGGGGTTCCACGGGACCACCCTCGACGCGGCGACGCGGGCGCACCTCGCGGAGCTGCGGCCGGGGGCCGTGATCCTCTTCGCTCGCAACCTCGGGGACGGGCGGGGCGCGGCGCAGTGCCGGGCGCTCGTCGGAGAGATCCGGGCGGTCCTGGGCGAGGACCCGATGCTCCTGGTGGACCAGGAGGGGGGCGTCGTCGTCCGCTTCACGCGGGACGTGACGGTCTTCCCGGGGAACATGGCCCTTGGGGCCGCCGGCCGCGAGGACCTGGCCGAGGCGCAGGGCCGGATCTCGGCGGGGGAACTGCTCGCGCTCGGCCTCGACGCGAACCTCGCGCCGGTCTGCGACCTCGCGAGCGACCCCGAGAACCCGGGCGTCGGGCTCCGGAGCCTCGGCTCGGATCCGGCGCCGGTCGGGCGGCTCGCGGCGGCCCTGGTGCGGGGCTCGAAGGCGGGGGGCCTCTCCTCGTGCGCGAAGCACTTCCCGGGGCTCGGCGCGGCGCGGGTGGACCCGCACGTGGGTCTCCCGACGATCGAGAGGCCGGGGGAGAGGCTCCGGGGGGAGGACCTGGTCCCCTTCCGCGCGGCAATCGAGGCGGGCGTGGACTTCGTGATGACGACGCACGGCCGGTTCCCGGGCCTGGACCCGTCGGCCGCCTCGTCCACGTTCTCCCGCCCGATCGTGACGGACCTCCTGCGGCGGGAGATGGGCTTCCGGGGCGTCGTCCTCTCGGACGACCTCGAGATGGGGGCCGTGAGGAGCGAGCTGCCGGTGGGCGAGGCGGCGGTGCGGGCCGCCGCCGCCGGCCACGACCTGCTGCTCGTGTGCCACACCCCCGAGCGCCAGGTGGAGGCCGCCGAGGCGTTGGCCGCGGCGGTCCGCGAGGGGCGGCGGGTCTCGAGGGACGAGCACGCGGCCTCGCTCGGGCGCCTCACCGCCCTTGCCGTCGCCCGCATCCGCGCCCGGGAGAAGGCGGGCCCGCCTCCCGAGGGCGGGCCGGCCCTCGCCGCCGAGATCGCCGCGGCCTCGGTCGCGGTCGCCGCCGATCCCTCCCGGCTGCTCCCGCTCCGGCGGGGCCTGAGGCTCGGGGTCGTCCTTCCGCGGCTCGCGGACCTCACCGCCGTCGAGGACTCGGTGGGGGACCCGGACGGGCGGTTCGTCTTCGAGACGCTCTCGGCCGCGGGGTTCCAGGTGCTCGGCCGGGTCATCCCGCTCGACCCGGGCCCCGCGGACGCCGCCGCCGCCGTGGAGAAGGTCCGCGCAGCGGACCGGGTCCTGGCGTTCACGTTTGACGCCTGGCGGAATCAGGGCCAGCGCGCGCTCCTCGGCGCGCTCGACGCGGCGAAGGGACCCCTCGTCGTCGCGCATCTCCGGAACCCGTGGGACGGCCGCTACGCCCCGCCGACCGCGGCGCAGCTCCAGCCCTGGGGCTTCCGCGCCGTTCAGGTCCGGGCGCTGGGGGAGGCGCTCGCGGGCCGCGGGGCGCTCCGGCGGCTCGAGGGAACCGTCCCGTAGCGGACCTTGGCCACGCCCAGCGTGCGGAGTAGACTCGCAGGCCCTGGCCCTGCGACGGATGCCCGTGGCCGTTCTCCATCCGGATGATCCGCTCGTCGGCGCTACCCTGGGTGGCTGCCGAATCGAGCGTCTCCTCGGCCGCGGCGCGATGGGGGCCGTCTACCTGGGCGTGCAGCTCGCCCTCGAGCGGCGCGTTGCCGTGAAGGTCCTCTCGGGAGATCTCGCGGCGAACGGCGAGTTCGTCGCTCGCTTCGAGCGCGAGGCGAGGACGCTCGCACAGCTGACCCATCCCCACATGGTGCAGGTCCACTTCGCCGGCCACGAGGCGGGGCGGCGGCTCCTGGTGATGGAGTACGTCGAGGGGTGCTCGCTCGCCGCGCTCCTCGACGAGCGCGGGAGCCTCGAGCCGGGGGAGGCTTGCGACGTCGTCGCGCAGGCCGCGGAGGCGCTGACGGGGGCCTGGGCCCGCGGCATCGTCCACCGCGACATCAAGCCCGACAACCTCCTGGTCGGCCCCGACGGCTTGGTGAAGGTCGCCGACTTCGGGCTGGCGAGGAGGATGGTCGAGCCGACCCGATTCACGGGGACCGGCGACCTCATGGGCACGCCTCACTACATGAGCCCCGAGCAGTGCCGGGGCGAGGACGCCGACGTCCGGAGCGACATCTACTCGCTTGGGATCACGTTCTGGGAGTGCCTCGCGGGCCAGCCGCCGTTCCGGGGCCCGACGCCGTACGCCGTCATCCACGCGCACCTGACCCAGCCCCTGCCCGATCTGCGCCGGGAGGCGGGGCTCTTGCGGTCGGCGCCGGTTCCCGGGAGCGACTCCGTCCTCGCGCGGGAGACGGCCGCGCCCGCCGGCTCGCCCCTCGACTCCCTCGCCGCCGTCATCGGGCGGATGACGGAGAAGCGAGCCGAGGACCGCTACCAAGATCCCGCCGAAGTCGTCGCGGCCGTCGAGCCGCTCGCGGCGCGGCTCGGCGGGCGCCGGCGCGTCCGGCCGGCCACCGCCGCGCCGGCCGCGTCGGGGCGGGACGCCACGCCTGCCCAGGTCGTCCCCGGGGGGTTGTCCGTCGCCGCGGGACGGGGACCGGGCCGGCAGGCGCGGCGGCGCGGGATGCTCGCGCTCCTGGGGCTCGCGCTCCTCGCCGCCGCAGGCGTCGCGATCGGCGCGCGGGGGCTCGGGAGTGCGCCCGCCGGCGAAGACGCCGGGGCCCCTCCCGCGCCGGCCGAGGATCCGGTGCCCGGTCTCCTCGAGGAGGCGGGCGGGCTCTGGGCGAAGGGCGACGCCGCCGGCGCCGCGGCGAAGTGCCGGAAGGCGATGGCGGGTCGGCCGTCCGATGCGGACCTGGAGGCCCTCCGCCGCTCCTACGAGGCGGCCCGCGACGCGCTCGATCTGGCGGACAGCTGGGAGCGCCGCGGCGACCTGCGCAAGGCCGCAGAGCGGATAGACGCCGCCGTCCAGGCCGGTCCGCCGCCTGCCCCGCACTCCCTGCTCGATCGGGCGAGCGAACTCGGCCGGCGCGCCGAGGGGGCCGAGAAGGAAGCGCGCAACCGGGAGAGGGCGCAGGGCTGGCTCGACATCGCCCGCCAGCATCGCGTCGCGGGGGCCTGGGATCAGGCGATCGACGCCGTGGGCCAGGCTCGGAAATACCTCGGAGACTCTCCGGAGTCCGGAGGCGACGAGGCCCGCAAACTCCTGGAGGAGGCGAACGCGGAGGAGAGCCTCCACCGCCACCTCAAGCACCGCTCCGCCGCAGAGGCGGCTGCCCGCGAGAAGGACTTCGAGAAGGCGATCCGCGAGTACACGGCGGCGCTCGGCGTCCGGGACGAGCCGTCCCTTCGGGCCGCACTCGGCGAAGCCGAGCGCCTGAAGAAGGAGGCGGACGAAGCCCTGCGGAAGCGGGGGATATACGAGAGCGCCTGGACCGAGGGAGAGTCCCGCCGCCAGGCCGGGCAGTGGCCCGAGGCGCTGGCAGCGTACCGCGAGGCGAGCGCTCACGCGGTGGACGCCGGCGCGGAGGTCGCGAAGCGCATCGCCGAGTGCCGGCGCGAGATCGCGGCGGCCGCCCTCTACTCCGAGGCGGCGCGGGACGCCGAGCAGGCCGCGCAGCGGGAGGACTGGGAGGCTGCCGAGTCCGCGTGGAAGCGGGCTCTGGAGGCCCGCCCCCGCGATGAGACGGCCTCCCGCCGCCTCGCCGGGGCGGGCAAGCGCCTCGCTGTCCTCGAGATCTGGCTGGACGACGACCAGCGCGTGAAGTTGACCCTCGTGCGGCTCCCCGCAGGCACCTACACCCGCGGCTCGCCGGTGGCCGAGCCGAGGCCCGACTCCGACGAGCCCCCTCACCAGGTCACGATCACGCGGCCCTTCTACCTGCAGACGACCGAGGTGACGCAGGCGCAATGGGAGGCGGTCATGGGAGTCGGCTCGAAGCGGTCCGAGTTCCGGGGAGACCCGAACCTCCCGGTGGTGCACGTGTCGCGCCGCGACTGCGGCGAGTTCCTGAGGCGCCTCGCTCCCCGGCTGGCGGACGCGGGGCGCCCGGGACTCGAGGCCCACCTCCCGACGGAGGCCGAATGGGAGTACGCCTGCCGCGCCGGCAGCGGAGGGCGCTTCTGCTTCGGCGACGACGAGTCGCGGCTCGGGGAGTACGCGTGGTTCTCGGGGAGCGCGGGCGACGTTACTCACCGCGTCGGAGAGCGGAAGGCCAACGAGTGGGGTCTCTTCGACATGCACGGGAACGTCTTCGAGTGGTGCCGGGACGGGTACGCAGCGTACCCCGCCGGCGCGGTCTCGGACCCGGCGGGCCCGGAGTCGGCGGAGCTGGGGATCCTCCGGGGAGGCAGCTTCGTCTACGGCGCTTCCCACTGCCGGTCCGCCGACCGGGTCCCGGTTTCCCCGGACCTGCGCGCCCGGTACGCTGGCTTCCGGGTCGCGGCGCGTTAGCCTGGATGCGACTCCCGCGAGCCGCCCGAGGAGAGGATGATCCCCGCGACGTGGCTGTTCCCCGGGGTCGTCTGGCTGCTCCTGGGGGGCCTGGAGGAGGCGCCCCGGATCCGCAACATATCCCCCGACTCGGGATCGCCCGAGGGCGGGACGACCCTCACGATCGAGGGCGACGGCTTCGAGCCGGGGGCTTCGGTCACGGTCCAGGGGCGTCCCGCCACGTTCGTGGCCGTGGTCTCCCCGAACAAGATCATCGCCATCACCCCACCCGGGACGGCCGGGGCGGCCGTCGTCACCGTGTCGAATCCCGCGGGCCTCACGGCCTCCCGGGGCGAGGTCTTCCGGTACCGGGACCCCGCCGCGCCCACCGAGGGCCCCGCCGCCCGCCCCGGCGCCGCCGCCGCGGGGTTCCCGCCGCCCGGGCCCGGGCTGCGGCTGGCCCTCGAAGGCGGCGCCGGCGGTTACGGCCGCCTGAACTTCAACCAGACCGGCCTCGCCTTCCACCTCGGCACGGCGACCGCCGGCCGGCCCGACCGGGTGGACCTCGGGCTGTGGACGACCCAGACCCTCTTGGCGTCCGTCCTCTACCAGTGGGTCGTCTCGGACCCGAGCCTTCAGGCGGGGATCGGCCTCGAGGTCCCATACCGCGAGTCGGTGATCCGCAAGCACTGGACCGCGGCGAAGGCCGGCGGGCCCGAGAACGAGCGCCTCATATTCGAAGTGGACCACTCCGGGCTCCTTTTCACGGGGATCGCGCACTGGCAGGTGGAACCCCGCTCCCTGGAGCTAGGGCTGCGCGCGGGCCTGGGGGTCCTCTTTGCCGAGGGCCGCCTGGACTTCTTCAGCGGCTCGGGCAGCCAGGCCAAGACGGAAGTGTCGGGCGCCGCGTTCGTGGGCTCGATCGGCGGGTTCCTGGGAACGACTCTCTGGTCCCTCCCGCGGAAGTCCGGCGGTCCCGTGGACCTGGTGGGCCAGGTCGGGCTCCAAGCGGTGTTCGCCGCCTCGACGATCGGCATCCGGGAGCAGGTGACCGTGGGGCGCTACAACGCGACGGACGGCTACGCCTACGTGCGCCTCGTCTTGAGATTCTGATGAGCCGACTCCTCCCGGGCCTCCGCGTCGCCGCCCTCGCGCTGCTGGCGGCTGGGTCCGCCCGCGCCCAAGACCAGGGCCCGGGCACGGGCCGGCCGCCCAAGCACGAGGAGGACCCCTTCTACGAGCCGGGCTCGCGGGAGCTCCCGCCCGCCCCCCCGAAGCCGGCTCCGACGCCGGTCTCCGCGGCGCGCTCTCCCGACTCCCCCGAGAAGCCCGCGCCCAAGTTCGTGCTGTTCGCGTCGGCCACCTACGCGCTCACGACCTGGGTCAACACGGACTACCTCCTCGACGAGGACAACCGGGGCGGCGGCGACATTGACTGGGGCGCGAACCTCACGGGCCGGTTCCTCCTGGCGCTCCTCGGCGCCGAGCGGAAGTCGCCGTTCGGGCTCTCCCTCGAGGCGAGCCCGGGCTACCGCGAGTGGCACCTGCGGCGCCAGGACACGACGGCCGTCCCGATCGAGTTCCACTCGACGGACGTCCGGATGGGCTCCTTCGTGCTCCGCGGACTCCTCGAGTTCGGGGCCACGAAGCCCCTCGCGTTCGGCCCCTTCGTCGGCCTCGGCGGCGCCGTCGAGTCGTACGAGAGCGACTTCCACCGCGGGAGCGAGTCGCCGGGCGTGGACCACCGCCACCGGAAGGCGATCCGCGGCGCGTTCCTGGCCGAGCTGGGCGGCGAGTTCCGCGTGCGGCTCGGCGCGCTCTTCGCCGACGCCCGTCTCACGATCTGGTACACGCCGGGGACCGAGGTGGTCCTGTACGGCGTCGCGATCTCGCTCGGGGTTGGGGCGGCGGTCTGAGGGGACAGAGCCCGATGTCTCTACCCTACCGGGCCCACCGGACACGGAGGACCACGCCGGACTGGCCGCCGTCGGCCGTGACGGGCGATCCAGAGTCCGCCCAGCCCTCGGTGGCGGCCGCGAGGCGGTAGCGCAGGCGAGCGAGCCCGACGATGGCGAACTCGCCCCCGGGCCCCGACGTCGCGGCCGCGCCGAGGTCTCCGAGCGCCTCCACGCTGATCCCGGCCACGCCGCGGCCGCTGTCGTCCACGACTCGCCCGCGGATCTCGACCGGAGGCTCCATCCGCAGGGTGACCTCGGCGGGCGCGCCGGCCGCGGCGACGTCCACCCTCGCGGCCTCGGCGGGGACGAGCCCGTGCGCGCGCCCGAGGACCCGCGCCGGCCCCGGGCCGATGGCCGCGAGCCGCGCGATGCCCTCGGAGTCGGTTCGGACGGTGCGGAGCGGTTCCCCGACGAGACGGAGGAGGTTCCTGTCGCCCAGGAGGTCCGGGGTCGCGCGCTGCACCCAGACCTCGGCTCCGGGGCACGGCCGCCCCTGTGGATCCAGGACCCTCGCGAGCACGGCACCGGCGGCCTCGAGGGTGACCGTCACCTCCGCGACGCCATCGCCGCCGGGCACGAGGACCGGGTCTCCCCCGGACTGGTAGCCGGCGCGGCTCACGTGGAGCATCGCCCGCGCACCGGCGAAGTAGGCATCGAGCTCGAAGCGCCCGGCGTCGTCGGTCCGCCCGCGGCTCCCGAGCGCGAGGAGCATCGCGAGAGGATGGGTCTCGCCTTCCCCGCCCATCCAGCCGATCAGCGACACCTCGGCGCCACCGACCGGCACCCCGGCCGAGTCCACGACACGGCCGGTGATGCGCGGAGACGGGTCGAGGAGGATCTCGAGCCCGGGGCCCTCGCCGAGGTCCGCTCGCGAGACCACGCGTGGAGCCGACGGGGCACGCCCCGGTGCCCAGGCACAGACGCGCAGCTCGGCAGGTCCCTCGGCGCCCGCGTGGGCGACGGAGAGATCCTCGATGCGGAAGGTCCCATCGGCGCCCGAGAGGGCCGCGTGGCCGCCCGGCAGGAGGTCGGTGTCGGCGGTTCCCAGGACGAAGACCTGCGCGCCGACGATGGGCCGGCGTTCCCCCGACCTGAGGATCCGCCCGGCGAGGGCCGCTCCCCGCACGAGCGCCACGTCGAGGACCGATTCGCCGGCCCGGCCCGGCGCGATCGTGAGCTGCCGGCCCACGTACCCGCGAGCGGAGACCGACACGTCCGTCCCCGATGCGTCGAGTCCCGAGAGCCGGAAGCGCCCGTCGGCGTCGGCCTCGACTTCGCTGGGGCCTCCCCCTCCCGAGGCGGAGAGCTTCGCTCCGGCCACGGGCCTCCCGGTCTGCGCGTCCGTCACCCGGCCGACGAGCTCGAGCGGGGCCGCGAGGACCAGCTCGACACCATCGGCGGGCGCCCGGACGCCCGGGCGGGCGACCCAGTTGGATCGTCCGAGCCCGGCAAAGAGCGCCCACTCACCCTCGGCGAGCGAATCGAATTGGAATCGGCCCTCCCCGTCGGCAGTCGCCGTAAGGCCGTCGAGGACCTTCATCAGCACCGTCCCCGGGCTGGGCACCGGTTGCGCCGCGACGGCGGTCGCACCGGGGACCGGTCGTCCCCGGTGGTCCAGGACCCGCCCCGAGAGTCGCCCCGCCAGGGCGCCCAGCGTGAGAGACGTCTCCGCGATCGCGCCTCCCGAATCGTCGAGTTCTGCGTAGGCGAACGCCGCTGTCCGGCCGGCCGCCGTGGCGCGGAGCACGACCTTCGGGTAGTGGGCCTCGTCCCAGTAGACCTCGAAGCGCCCGTCGGGGCCGGTCGCCATCTCGAAGCCGAGGGTCGAGCGGGCGAGCAGCGCGCCCAGCCGTCCGCGGACGTCGCCGGGGCCCAAGATCATCGCCGCCGCCATGGCGACCCGCACCGTGGCGCCCGACACGCCCGCCCCCTCGGGGCTCCGCACGATCCCCCGCAGCGCCGGGAGCGGGCGGATCGCCAGGTCTCCGAGGTCGCGCGCGGCCCCCGCCGAGAGCGCCACTCCCTCGCGCGCGAGAGTCTCGCAGCCCCGCTTCGACACGACGACCCGGTAGTCGCCCGGCGCGAGGTCCGGGAACTCGACCTTCCCGTCGGCGCCCGTGGACTTCTCCGGAGGCTTTGCGCCCCCCCGGAGCGGGCGGACGCTCGCGAACTTCACGGGGCGACCCGTCCGGGCGGAGACGACCCGGGCCGAGAGCGCGGCCGGACGCCGGCCGGGGACGGTCGGATCGGCAATCGCCCCGGACCCGCGGGCGGCGACGGATGCCGAAGCCGGAGTGCCCTCGACGGCCTCCGGGGGCGCCGGCTCGCGCGGCCCGGGCGGCGGCTCGGGGGGGCGGGCGCCGTTCCCGGTCGCCACCGCCCCGCCGGGCCGTCGGCCCGAGCGATCCGGCCCCGCGGAGCGGGCGCCGGCAGTCACCTGCCACGCGACCACCGCGAGCGCACCGGCCACCGCCACCGCCAGTCCCGCCTTTGCCGAGTTGGACATGATGAACCCTCCCAGGGCCACCGCGGCGGCCCCCGCGACCCCCGCGCCCCCCTCGTTCGGCCGTGCGAGCGGAACGAGCGCGACGCTCCAAGCGCGCCTGTCTCCCCCGTGCTCCGCGTCCAGCCGCGAGCGCAGGAGATCGAGCCCGCGGCTCAGACGGCTCCGGACTGTCCCCGCGGGCTCGCCGGTCCGACGGGCGATCTCGGTCGGTTCCAGTCCCTCGAAGTAGCGCCAGAGGACCGTCGAGCGGTACGGCTCCTCGAGCGCGAGGACCGCCTCGACGGCTCGCCGACGGAGCCCCTCCCTGCCCGCGATCTCGGCCGGCGATGGGAGAGCTTCCGGGCGAGCGGCCGCGGCCTCCCGGCGCGAGCGCCGGACCGCGGATCGGCCGACGCGGCGGACGAGGTTCCGGACGACCGTCGCGAGCCAGCCGCGCGCGGCCTCCGGGTCCCGGGGCGGCCTCCGGAGCGCCGCGAGCCACGTCTCCTGGACGACATCGTCCACCTCCTGGCCGTCGAAGAGCAGTCCTCGGGCGAGGGACCGGATCCACGGCTCGTGCGCCAGGAGAGCCTCGAGATTCGGTGGACCGTCTGCCATGGGCCGCAAGGAGAGTTCCCGCGGACGCCCCAGCGTTGCACGGAGGCACTGCTCGGACAAGGGCCCAGCGGCCCGTCACCGCCGCCGTCCCAGAGAGAACACGTGCGCCTCGGGCCCTGACGTGGTAGTCTTGGCGAGGGTCCGGCCCACCAACGGATAGGGGTGGCGGGAATGAGGTCGCGGGTCGCGGTGGGGATCGCTGTAGGCGTCCTCGCCGCCGCGGGCTGCGGGGGCGGGGGCGGAGGCGGCGAGGCCGCCGCGCCGCCGCCGGGGCCTCCCCCGGTCCTCGCGTTCGTCTCGATCCGGCCGACGCAGGGACCGACCACGGGCGGGACCCAGGTCACGATCACCGGGTCGGGGTTCGTCTCGGCGGGCGTGTCCGCGGTGGAGTTCGCGGCGACGGCGGGGACGTCGCTGGTCGTCTCGAGCGACACGCAGCTGCTCGTCTCGACCCCCTCGGCCTCGGCCGGGGCGGTCTCGGTCACGATCCGGTCGGGCGGGTCGGCCCCGGCCGTCACCGAGCCGAACGCGTTCCTCTACCTGGCGGGCTCCCCGCCCGCGCCGACGGTCTCGTCGGTCTCGCCCTCGAGCGGGCCGGCGACGGGGGGGACCGCGGTCACGGTCGCCGGCTCCGCGTTCCAGACCGGCGCCACCGTCACCGTGGGAGGGGGACCCTGCACGTCGGTGACGGTCCTCACGGCGAGCCGGATCTCCGCCGCGACGCCCGCGGGGTTCGTCGGCCCCGCGACGGTCGTCGTGACGAACCCCGACACTCAGTCGGGCTCGCTCTCGTCGGGGTTCACGTACACCGCCGTCTGGCCGGCGCCGACGGTCTCGAGCGTGACCCCCTCGCGCGGGCCGGCCACGCTCACGACCACGGTCACGATCGTCGGCACCGGGTTCCGCGCGGGCGCGACGGTGGCGTTCGGCCCCAACTTCGGGGGCGTCGTCTCCCTCTCCTCGACCCAGATCGTCGCGACCGCGCCGACGGGCGGGCCAGGGTCCGTGGCCGTGACCGTGACGAACAGCGACGGCCAGTCGGCCTCGGGCTCGTTCCTCTACGACCCGGCGCCCACGGTCTCCTCCGTGTCGCCCGGATCGGGCCCGACCTCGGGCGGCACGGCCGTCACGATCGCGGGGACCGGGTTCCTCGCCGGCGCCACGGTCTACATCGGGAGCGGGGCGGCGACCGGAATCGTGGTCGTCTCCTCGACGACGATCACGTGCGCGACGCCCGCGGGCTCGGCGGGGGCGGCGAACGTCCAGGTCACGAACACCGACACGCAGGCGGGGATCCTCCCGGGAGGCTACACGTTCGTCCCGCCTCCCGCGGTCCTCTCGGTCACGCCGAACGCGAGCGCGACCGTCGGCGGCACCGCGGTCACGATCGCGGGGACGGGATTCCAGGCGGGGGCGACCGCGAGCTTCGGGACAGCAATCGCGACATCCGTCGCGATTGCTAGTGCCACCTCGATCACGTGCGTGACCCCGACCCCGGCGGGCTCCGGTGCGGTCCCGGTCACGGTCACGAATCCCGACGGCCAGTCCGGGACCCTCGCGAACGGGTTCGTCTACTCGGCGACCCCGACCGTCTCCTCGGTCGCGCCGTTCTCGGGCCCCTCCACGGGCGCGCAGCTCGTGACGATCACGGGGACCGGGATCTTCCCCGGCGCGACCGCCGACCTCGGCGGCTCGGCGCTCACGGGCGTGACGGTCCCCTCCAGCACGACGCTCGTCGGGACCACCAGCGTGCACGCCGTCGGTACGGTCGCCGCGACCGTCACGAACCCGGCCGGCTTCTCGGCCACGGCCCCTTCGGCCTACACCTACAACCCCGGCGTGGACGTCCAGACCCAGGCCTACGTCTTCGACACTTCGAGCGGGATAGATTGCCGGCGGCGCTGGTACGTGAACTCCTCGGCGCCCGCCTACCTCAAGGACCTTCAAAACCTCGGGCTCCAGACGTGGGGGACCCCGGGCGACACGACCGCGCCGCCCGCCACGCCCGCGGCGACGGACCTCTACGCCCGCGACTGGGCGCGGGCCTACACGCTGCGCACGCTCAGCATCGCCTACGGCCGGAACGGCGACGGCACCAAGATCTCGGGCACGAGCATGAACGTGACGTTTGTGGGCCTCGCGCCGGCCACGGGCGCGCAGGGCTGCGGGACCCCCTCCACCGGCTGGGCGATCGTCTGCGTGGGCGGCTGCGACCCGGGCGGGAACGGCGGCCCGCACCCCTCGGCAAGCCAGAGCGCGTGCAACTCCGGCGCGATCGGCGCCTCGATGTTCGACACGCCGAGCGGCTCCTCGTGCAACACCGCGGCGGAGAACTCCTGCGACTCGACCTACCACACCTGCACGTCCTGCACCGGGTCGGGGGTCGGGATCTTCTGCTCCCTCATCGTCAACGCCTGGGGCGCGTCGCTGCCCGGCGGCCGGCTCACGACGACCGACCAGCAGTACCTGGACGGGACGACGAACTCGGGCACGCGCTACAACCAGATCCACGACTTCCTGAAGCAGTGGGCCCGCCGCTGCGCGTTCGTGCTGGCCCACGAGTGCGGCCACGCGATGGGGCTCGTGGCGACCTCGACGACGGGCACCTGCACGGTCTCGAACGGGCTCTGCGGCGCCTCCGGGGCCCACAACGACTGCTGCACGACGAACATCATGGTGACCGTCGGGAGCTTCATCACGGCAGCGAGCCTCACCGACACCTCGCTCGCCTTCAGCGGCCAGCCGGGGAGCGTCTCGGCGGCGGCCTCGTGCTCCACGGGCGGCGTCTCGTCCTGGGCCCTCCTCACGAGCTTCGTGGGGATCTCGCCGTGAGGCGGGCGACGGCCCTCGCGGCGCTCGCGCTGGTCCTCACGGCCGCCGGCTGCCAGCGCAAGCACCACCGGACCACGCGGACGGACGCCCCGGCCACGGGGTACACGATCGCGACGATCGCGCCCACCCAGGGCCCGACGACGGGCGGGACCCGGGTCACGATCACCGGGTCGGGGTTCGTGTCGCGCGCGGCGTCCTCGGTGGAGTTCGCGGGCGTCGCGGGGACGTCGTTCGTCGTCACGGGCGAGACCCAGCTCGAGGTGACGACCCCGGCCGGGACGGCGGGAGCCGCGTCCGTGGCGGTCCTCGGGTTCTCCGTGGGGCCCCTTTCCGCGACGGAGCCGGGGGGGTTCCTCTACCTCTCGGGGGCCGCGCCCGCGCCGACGGTCTCCTCGGCCGCCCCGGCCTTCGGCTCCATCTCGGGCGGGACCGTCGTCACGGTCTCGGGGACCGGCTTCCAGACCGGCGCCACCGTCTCGTTCGGGAGCGCGGCGGCGACCGCGGTCGTCGTGAACTCGGCGAGCCGTCTCACGGCGACGACGGCGCCGAGCACCCCCGCGACCGTCTCGGTGACCGTCACGAACCCCGACACCCAGACGGGGACTCTCGCGAACGGCTACACCTACGTCTCGCCGAACGCGCAGACGGGGACCTACGTCTTCGACACCTCCTCGGGGATCGACTGCCGCCGGCGCTGGTACGTGAACTTCGCGAGCAACTCGTACGTGAAGGACCTCCAGAACCTCGGGCTCCAGACTTGGGGGACTCCGGGCGACTCGACGGCTCCCCCGAGCCCGCTCCCGCCGACGGACCAGTACGCCCTCGATTGGGCGCGGGCGTACACCCTGCGGACCCTCAACGTCGCCTACGGCCGGAACGGCGACGGGACCAAGGTCTCGGGCACGAGCCTGAACGTGACGTTCGTGGGGCTCGCCCCGGCCTCGGGGGCGCCGGGCTGCCTGATCGCCTCGACGGACTGGGGGATGGTCTGCGTCGGAGGCTGCGACCCGGCCGGGGACGGGGGGCCGCACCCGTCCGCCTCGCAGGCGGCCTGCTTCAACGGGGCGCTCGGGGCCGCGCTCTTCGACAGCTTCCTCGCGAGCTCGTGCAACCAGGGGGCCGAGATCACGTGCGACCAGACCTACCACAACTGCGGGAGCTGCGGGACGACGGGGACCGGGATCTTCTCCTCGCTCGTCGCGAACAACTGGGGCGCGACCCTCCCGGGCGGGCGGCTCACGTCGAGCGACCTCCCGTTCGTGGATGGCTCGACGACCACCGGGTTCCGTTACCTCCAGATCCACGACTTCCTGAAGCAGTGGGCTCGCCGCGTGGCGTTCATCGTCGCGCACGAGTGCGGCCACGCGATGGGGCTCGTCGCGTCCTCGGCGACCGGGACGTGCACTTTCAACTCCACCCAGGGCCTCTGCGGCGCGAGCCCCGCGCACAACGATTGCTGCTCGACCAACGTCATGCAGACGGCCGCGACGTGGGTGGGACCGGGGCTCCTCACCGACACCTCGATCGCGTTCAGCGGCCAGCCGGGGAGCGTCTCGTCGCCGGCCTTCTGCTCGACGGGGGGCGTCTCGAGCTGGGCTCTGCTCCAGAGCTTCGTCGGGACGTCGCCGTAGACGCGGGATCCGGGAGCCGCTACTTCGGCGCCGCCGGCAGCGTCTCCCGGAGCGACCCGTGCCAGTGGGTCCACTTCCACTCGTCGCCGACCTTGCGGGCGACGAGGGTGCCGCGGTACTTGAAAGGCCCCATCTCCTGGCCGCCGACCGTGATCGCCTGGTCGAACTCCGCGACGCAGAAGCCGAACGTCTCGGTCGCGTAGGCGTCGTTCCGGAGGAGCACCGACTTGAACCGCAGCCCCTGCTCCTCCACCGCCTTCTTGAACCCGGCGAACGACTTCCGCACCTCCTCGATCCCCTGCATCCGGACCGGGGCGTTGTTTTCCGAGAGGTCGAGGACGACCACGTCCTTGTCCATCCGGGAGAGCATCGCGTCGAAGTTCCCGAGATCAATGGCGGCGAGCACGATCTCCATCTCCTTCTTGAGCCTCTCCGCCGCCGCAGGACTCCAGTCCGACGACGCGGCGCAGCCGGCGCCGAGGGCGAGGGCGAGGGCGGGGAGGGCGAGACGCATGGGGGCTCCTTCCGGCGGGCGGGGGAGGGATTACACCACGCGGTCCCCGGAACGACCATCGCGCGCGCGGGTTGATCGCGGCCGCGGGGCGGGCGTAGAGTCGGGAGCCCGTGGAGAGACAGGGCGGGGGGGCGGACCCGGGCGAGGCGCGCGCCTTCCTCGCCGACTTCGGCCTCGCGAAGCTCGCCGCGACGGGCTCGAAGCTCACCCGGACCGGCGAGGCGCTGGGCACACCGGCCTACATGAGCCCCGAGCAGGCCCGCGGCGAGGTCTCCTCGCTCACGCCCGCGACGAACGTCTGGAGCCTCGGCTGCGTCCTCTACGAGATGCTGGCGGGGCGGCCCCCCTTCCGGGGCGAGACCTCCGCGGCGGTGATCGCCGCCGTACTCGTCTCGCCTCCGCCTCGCCTCGCGGCGCTCGCGCCGGGGGTGCCGCGCGACGTCGAGACCGTCGTCCGCGCGGCCCTCGTGCGCGACGCGGGGCGGCGGGTCCCCGGCGCGGTCCGGCTCCGGGACGAGCTCGGCCGCGTCCTCGACGGGCGCCGGCCGACCGTGAGGGCCCCCGTCTCCCGCGGCGCGCGTCTCGTGGCCGCGACGGCCGTCCTCTCCCTCGCCCCTCTCGCCGCGCTCGCGTGGCCCCGCGCCGGACCCGAGGCCCCGGGCGCGCCCGAGCCGGCGGGGACGCCGGAGGCGGAGGCGCTCCACCGCAAGGCTCGCGGTCTCCGGCAGAGCGACCCGGCCGCGGCGGCCGCGCTGCTCTCCCGTGCGCTCGCGCTCGAGCCCGGCCGGCATCCGGTACGCGTGGAGCTGGGTCTCCTGCTCTGGGCCCTGGGCCGCGGCGCGGAAGCCCGGGAGCACTGGGCGCGCGTCCCCGAGGGCTCGCCGGAGTCCGCGCCGGCGCTCTTCTACCGCGGCCTCGAGGCCCTCTTTCGCTTTGAGGACGGGGGATTCGCCCGCGACGAGGCGCGGCCCGACCTCGAGCGGGTGGCGCGCGGGAGCGTCCGGGAGGGGCGTCTCGCGCGGGCGGCGCTGGCGGCTCTCCGGCAGGACTGGGCCGCGACCCGGCTCGCGCTTGAAGACGAGGTCGGTTGGGAGGCCGCGCTTCTGCGGGCCCACGCCGAAGGCGCCGACCCCGCGGGGGACCGGAGCGCGGAGCTGCGCGGGTACGACCAGGCCCTCTCGGAGGGGATCCCCTTCGCGTGGGCGCACCTGAACCGGGCCCTCGCGCGCGCGAGCGCGGGCGACGACCGCGGCGCGATCGAGGACTGCGGCGCGGCGCTCCGGCTCCGTCCCGCGTTCCCCGAGGCGCTCCACACCCGTGGCGTCTCGCGCGCGATGCTCGGCGAGCGGCAGGAGGCGCTCGCCGACTTCACGGCGGCCGTCGAGATGAGCGACGGCTACTTCCTGGCTCTCCACAACCGCGGCAGGCTCCGGAGCGAGCTCGGGGACCACCGGGGAGGGATCGAGGACCTCACGGCGGCGCTCCGGCGGCGGTCCGACTCGCCCGAGCCCTACCTCTCCCGGTCGGTGGCGCGTTACGCGGTGGGCGACTACCGAGGCTCGGCGGAGGACTCGGAGGCGGCGATCCGCCTCGGGGCCGTTACCGCGGAGGTCCACTCGAACCTCGGCGCCGCGCGGCAGGGAGCGGGCGACTGGGCCGGAGCCATCGCGGCCTACAGCGAGTTCCTCCGACTCGCGCCGGACCACGCCCAGGCGCCGAACGTCCGCGTCTGGCTCGCGGACTGCGAGTCGAGGCTCCGCTCCGACCCCGGGCGATGACGGCCCGGGGGCGGAGGCTCGGGTAGCATGGGGACCCGGTGCGGGCGGTGAGCGCTTTCCTCGCCGACTTCGGCCTCGCGAAGTCCGTCGCGACGGGCTCGAAGCTCACGCGGACCGGCGAGGCCCTCGGCACGCCGGCCTACATGTCCCCCGAGCAGGCCCGCGGCGAGGTCTCGTCCCTCACGCCGGCGACCGACGTCTGGAGCCTCGGCTGCGTCCTCTACGAGATGCTGGCGGGGCGGAGGCCGTTCGAGGGGGAGACGGACGCGGCGCTGATGGGGCAGGTGCTCCTGCGGAAGCCGCCCGGGCTCCGGGCGCTCCGGCAGGACGTGCCCCCAGGGGCCGAACGGCTCGTGCGCGCGGCGTTGGCGAAGAGGGTCGCGGACCGATACCCGCACGCGGGGACGATGCGGGACGACCTCGACCGGGCGCTCCGAGGGGAGCGGCCGCGGGCAAGTCCCCCCGGGGCGAGGCGCCGCTGGGTCGCCGCGCTCGGGGCCGCAGGCGGGCTGGCGCTCCTGGCGGCGGCCGTCGGCGCTCGCGGCGGCGGCGAGGGCCCCGGGGCCCTCGCCGCCCGCCCCGCGTCCCAGGGGAGGGGACGGGTCGAGGCACTCGCGGCGCAGGCCGCGGGTCTCCGGTCCGCCGACCCGCGACGAGCTGCGGCGCTCCTCGGGGAAGCCCTCGGGCTCGGCACGGACCGGCACGACCTACGACTCGAGCGGGGGCTCCTCCTCTGGGCGGTGGGGGAAGCCGAATCAGCCCGAGGGGAGTGGGCGAGGGTGGCTCGCGAGGAGCCGGGGGCGCTCGCTTCCCGGGCGCGCCTGTTCCTCGGCCTCGAGGCCTTCTTCCGGCTCGAAGGGGGGCGCCTCAAGGCGAGCGAGGCTCGGCCGTACCTAGAGCCGCTCCGGGAGGCCTCGGGCGAAGAGGGGATGGTCGCCCGCGCGGCGCTCCACGCGATGCGCGGGGACTGGGCCGGCGCGCGCCAGGCGCTTCGCGAGGCGCAGGGTTGGGAGGCGGCGCTCCTGCAGGCCTGCGTGGAGAGCTCCGATCCCGTCGGTGATCTGGCGAGCGCGGTGTCGTGCTACACGGCGGCGCTCGAGCGGGGGATCCCCTTCGCCTGGGCGCACAGCAATCGTGGCCTCGCCCGGCAGTCCTCCGGGAACACGGCCGGGGCGATCGCCGACTTCGACGCCGCTCTCGCGCTGGACCCACGGCTCCGGGAGGCGCGCGTGATGCGCGGCGACGCGAAGTGGCGGTCCGGGGATCTTCCCGGGGCGATGGCCGACTTCGACGCCGCGCTCGCCTCGGATCCCCGACTCCCGAACGCTCTCCACGGCCGCGGCCTCGTGAAGCGGGAATCCGGGGACCTGCGCGGGGCGATCGCCGAGTTCGACGCCGCGCTCGCCCTGGACCCGCGTCACAAGGACGCGCTCAACAACCGTGGCGTCGCGAAGCAGGGTCTCGGGGACCCGGCCGCCGCGATCGCGGACTACGACGCCGCCCTGGTCATCGACCCGCGGTGCAAGGAGGCGCTCAACAACCGCGGCGCCGCCAAGAAGGAGGCCGGGGACTTGGCCGGCTCCGCCGCCGACTTCGACGCCGCGCTCGCGCTGGACCCTCGGTATGCCGAGGCCTTCGTCAATCGCGCCGACGCGAAGCTCGCCGCCGGGAACATCCCTGGGGCGATCGCGGACTACGACGCCGCGCTCGCCGTGGCCCCCCGGAACAAGGGCGCTCTCATTCACCGCGGGAACGCCAGGGCCGCGTCGGGAGACTTCGCCGGGGCCCATCGGGACTTCCACGACGCGGTCGCGCTCGACCCCCGGTCCCCGGACGCGGTCGCGGGCCGCGGTCAGGCGAGCCTGCGGCTCGGGGACGCTGCGGCGGCGATCGCAGATCTGGAGCACGCCCTCAAGATCGCACTGCCCGGCTGGCAGAACCGGCGAATCGCCGAACGGACCCTCGCCCGAGCGCGGGAGGCGCTCGCGGCCCGAGGGAACAGCCGGTGAGCGCCTTCCTCGCCGACTTCGGCCTCGCGAAGTCCGTCGCGACCGGCTCGAAGCTCACGAGGACCGGAGAGGCGCTCGGGACGCCGGCCTACATGTCCCCCGAGCAGGCCCGCGGCGAGGTCTCCTCGCTCACGCCCGCGACGGACGTCTGGTCCCTCGGGTGCGTCCTCTACGCGATGCTCGCGGGAAGGTCGCCGTTCGAGGGGGAGACCGACGCGGCGGTCGTGGGGCAGGTGCTCCTGCGGGAGCCGGCATCGGTGCGAGGGCTCCGGCCGGATGCGCCGCCGGGCCTCGAGAGGGTCGTGCTCGCGAGCCTGGCCAAGCGGAGCCGGGAACGGTACCGGGACGCTGGGGCGCTGAGGGAGGACCTCCAAAGGGTCCTCGGAGGGGTGAGCCCCCGGGCGCGGCGGCCCGGGAGGAGGCGGCGGATCCTCGGGGCGCTCGCGGCCGCGGGACTGGCGACGGCGGCGGCGCTCGCCGCGGCGCCGCTCTGGCCCGCAGGCGAGGCGCGCCCCGCGTCGGCCCCGGTCCGCCCCGAGGCCCCGGCGAAGGACGAGGTCGAGACCCTCGCGGGGCGGGCCGCGGCCCTGCGCACCACCGCCCCGCGCCGGGCGGCGGTGCTCCTCGGCGAGGCGCTCCGGTCCGCGCCCGACCGCCACGCCTTGCGGCTCGACAGGGGACTCCTGCTGTGGGCGGTGGGAGACTCGGAGGCCGCTCGCGCGGAGTGGGAGCGGGTCGTCGGCGAGGCCACGGGGGCGGAGGTCTCCCGAGCCCGGCTGTTCCTGGGACTCGAGGCCACGTTCCGCCTGGAGAACCAGGGCGCTGCCGGGCAGCAGGCGCGGTCCCAGTTCGAAGCCCTGAGGGAGGCCCCGGGAGACGAGGGCCGGATCGCCCGCGGGGCCCTGCGCGCGGGCGAGGGGGATTGGTCGAAGGCCCGCGACGAGTTGCGCGACGCGGAAGGCTGGGAGGCGACGCTCCTCCGAGCGTACGTCGAGGGCTGCGATCCGAGCGGGAGCCGAGAGACGGCTGTCCGCCTCTACCAGGACTCGATCGAGCAGGGGATCCCGTTCGCCTGGGCCTACTTCAATCGGGGCCTGGCGAGGAGGCAGCTCGGGGACCTCCCCCGGGCGATCGTCGACTTCGACGCCGCTCTCGCGCTCGCACCACGGTTCCCGGGACCCCTCTTGTACCGCGGGCTGGCGAGGCATGAATCCGGAGACCTCGCGGGGGCGATCGCCGACTACTCGGCCGCCCTCGCGATGGATCCCCGAACCAAGGAGGCCCTCTGCGGCCGGGGCGCGGCGAGGGCCTCCCTGGGCGATCTCACGGGCGGCCTGGCGGACCTGGCCGACGCGGTCGCCCTGGATCCCGGGTACGAGGACGC
>JAKEIC010000113.1 GCA_022614695.1 Planctomycetales bacterium
CTCGAGCCCGTGGGACCCATCGGAACGGGGGACGAGGAGGCGCGGGCCGTGGCGGCGGGGGCGCTCCAGGAGATCGCGGGGCTCGCGGCCGCGGCGGGCGCGGCGGCCGTCCCGGTCCTCGCGCGGGTCCTCGACGATCCGGACGTGAGGGTCCGGCGGTCGGCGGCGCGGGGGCTCGCCGCCGCGGGGGCCGCGGCCCGACCGGTGGCGGACCGGCTCGCCGCCCGGCTCGGCGGGGAGCGGGACGTGCATGTCCGGAGCGCGCTCGCCGCGGCGCTCGGGGCCTGCGGGGGGCCGGAGCACGCCGAGACGCTCCGGGGACTCCTCGCGGACTCCGTGGCGCCGCCGAGCGAGCGGGCCGCGGCCCTCGACGCGCTCGGACGGCTGGGGCTCTACACGTCGGACGGGCCGGACGGGCCCGGGCTCTGGCTCGACGGGGACCCCGAGCTGCTCGCGGCCTATGCCCGGGCCGCGGCCCGCGCGCCGCCTCCCGTGGCCTGGGCGATCCTGCAGCCGCTCCTCGCGCACGAGCACTACGTCGTCCGCGTCGCCGCCGCGAAGGCGGCCCGCGCGCTCGCGTCGGGCGGGGCGGCCGCCCCCGCCGGGGCGGCGGAGGGGCTCGGCGCGCTCCTCGCGGACCCCGTGGCGGCGGTGCGCGAAGCGGCGGCCGACTCGCTCGCGGCCCTCGACCCGGAGGCGGCGGCGCGCGCGGTCGAGGCGCACCTGCGGGGCGCGGGCGAGGTGCCCGGGCGCGCCGCGAGCGTCCTCGCGAGGCTCCCGGGCGGGCCGGCGCGGCGCGCGACTCGCACCGCCCTCGCGTCGCCCGACGCGGCGGTGCTCTGGGGCGCCTGCGCGGCCGCCGCCGCGCTCGGGGACCGCGAGGCGGCGCCGGCCGTGGCGCGCCTCCTCGGGCTCCCGGTCGAGGCGATGGGGAAGCAGGGCCGGATCGAGGCCGCGAGTGCGCTCGCGTCGGTCGGGGGCCCGCCCGAGGTCCCGGCGCTGCTTCCCTTGCTGCAGGACGACGACCTGGAGGTCCAGATCGCGGCGGCGGTCTCGCTCTTCCGGATCCTCGGAGCCCCGGCGGAGGCGCTCGAGAAGCCCGATCGCCGGGGCCCCCGGCTCGCCCACGCGATGCGCCGCTGGTGGCGCGAGAACGCGGGGCGGCCGGCGTCGGAGTGGACGCGGCCCGAGGTGCCGCGGGTGCCGTCGAATTAGGCGGGTCGGCGGGTGTCCTTAGGGATCGGCAGCCCTCCGATCTCGGATCCGAGTCCGAGTCCGGTCGCGAGGACGAGGGTCGGTCACCCCGGACGACGAACTCCCTCCTCGGTCGCTTCAGCGCGCCCCCCCTTTCATCTAGGGGCGCGCTTCGCGCCCTCGAAAGAAGTTCGTCGTGAACGTGACCGATCCTCGTCCCTGCTCGTGTCCGGACCCGTGCCCGGTGCACGGTCTCCCGCACGAGCGTCTCGACGCCTGGCAGGTCGCCCTCGAACTCGACCCCGAGGTCGTCGCCGTGGTCCGAGGCGCCCCCCGCGGAGAGGCCTGGCTCGCCGACCAGGCGGCGCGGGCCTCGGGGTCCGCGGTCCTGAACCTCGCCGAGGCGATGGGCAGGAGGGGCGCCGACCGAGCGCGGACGCTCCGGATCGCGGCGGGGTCCGTGCTCGAGCTGGCGGCTTCCGCCGAGTTGCTCGGGCACCGGCGCGCCTGCGGAGAGTCTGCCCGGATGCGGGTCCGGTCGCTCTGCGGCCGGCTGTCGGCCCTGATCGCGGGGCTCATCCGGCGAGCCGAGGGAGGAGGTGCCGGGTCCCCTTAGGGGGATCCCCCCTTGAGGAATCCCCTGGTTCTCTCCGGGTCCTACCCGAGGACGGTCCCGGAGAAACGGCCCCCCAACAGATCTCCGGGCCTCCCTACCCGAAAAACGTCTCCGCCACGTCCAGGATCTCGGGCGGGAGCCTCTTCGGGTGCGCGATCGCGTCGGCGAGCGGGACGGGCACGATCCGGTCTCCGCGGAGCGCGGGCATCTTGCCGAACTCCCCGGCGCGGACCATGTCCACGGCGGCGACGCCGAGACGCGTCGCCAGGATCCGGTCGTAGGCCGTGGGGGACCCGCCTCGCTGGACGTGCCCCAGGATCGTGACCCGGGTCTCGATCCCCGTGCGCGACTCGATCTCGCGGGCGATCACGTGCCCGATCCCGCCGAGCCGCACGTGGCCGTAGGCGTCGGGCGTCTCCTCCTGCACGACGTAGCCGCGGGTCTCCGAGAGCCGCACCCCCTCGGCCACGACCACGATGCTGAAGTGGCGGCCTCGCTTGCGGCGCCTCTCGATGACGTCGCAGACGCGCCCCAGGTCCACGGGCTTCTCGGGGACCAGGATGCAGTGGGCGCCCCCCGCGATCCCGGCGTAGGCGGCGATCCATCCCGTGTGGCGGCCCATCACCTCGACGACCATGACGCGGCTGTGGGCCTCGGCCGTCGTGTGGAGGCGGTCGATCGCCTCGGTCGCGATGTGCACCGCGGTGTCGAACCCGAACGTGTAGTCGGTGGCGCCCACGTCGTTGTCGATCGTCTTCGGGACTCCGACGACCTTCTCGCCCCGCTTGGAGAACTCGAGGGCGGCGCCGAGCGTGTCGTCGCCGCCGACCGCGACGAGGGCTTCGAGCGCGTAGCGGCGGAGGTTCGCGGAGCACCGCTCCCCCGAGTCCCCGTCCCGGAACGGGTTCGTCCTCGAGGACCCGAGGATCGTCCCGCCCCGCGAGAGGATGCCGGAGACGGCCAGCCTCGTGAGCGGCTCCACCTCCCCTTGGACGAGCCCCCCCCAGCCGTCCTTGATCCCGAGGACGGTGTCGCCTCCGGCGTCCGCCCGGCGCACCACCGCGCGGATGACGGCGTTCAGGCCGGGGCAGTCGCCCCCGCCGGTGAGGAGTCCCAGACGCACGGCGAGGGGATTATAGGGCCGCGTCAGACCTGTCGCGGCCTACTTCGGCGCCTCGCCCGCCGCCGTCGGCGCGAGGAGTTCGAGCGCCGCGGAGAGTCGGGCCCGGCGCGCCGCGGGAAGACCGCCCGTGTCGGCCGGGACCGCGGTCCCGCGTCGCTTCGCGAGCGCCTCCAGAGCCGCCTCGTCGAGGGGCCAGAGCGGGAAGCCGCGCGCGCCGTCGCGGACGGCCGCGGCGAGCGCGGCGGAGGCGGCCTCGTCCCGCCCCTCCGCGAGGGATCGCGCGGCCACCCCCCGCACGTCCGGGTCCTCGGCCGCGTCGGCGAGCCGCTCGCGGAGCGCCGCGGCGGTCGGGCCCGTGGCGCCGAGGCGCCCGCACGCCCGGGCGGCGGCGAGTCGCACCGAGGCGTCCGGGTCCGAGAGCGCGGCGGCGAATGCGGCCGCGGCGGCGCCCGCCCCGGCGGGATCCCCGGGGCCGGCGCGCGCGAGCCCAGATCGGAAGAGC
>JAKEIC010000114.1 GCA_022614695.1 Planctomycetales bacterium
GCATCATGCCGCATGTGCCCGAGCTTCCCGACATCGAGTGCTACCTCGCGGCGCTCCGGCCCCGGATCGGCGGGGCGACGTTCGCGCGCGCGCGGCTCCGGAGCCCGTTCCTCCTGCGGTCCGTGGACCCGCCGATCTCGTCGCTCGAGGGGCGACGGGTCGCGGATCTCCGACGCCTGGGGAAGCGGATCGTCCTCGGCCTCGACGACGGCCTCTTCCTCGTCCTGCACCTGATGATCGCGGGGAGGCTCCGGTGGCAGGCGCGCGGCGCGGGCGTGCCGGGGAAGATCGGGCTCGCCGCGCTGGACTTCTCGACCGGAACCCTCGTCCTCACGGAGGCGAGCCAGAAGAAGCGCGCCTCGCTCCACGTGGTCCGCGGGGAGGAGGGGCTCCGCGCCCACGATCCGGGCGGGATCGAGCCCCTCGCGTGCTCCGAGGAGGAGTTCCGGACCGCCCTCGCGCGCGAGAACCACACCTTGAAGCGCTCGCTCACCGACCCGCGGAACTTCGCGGGGATCGGGAACTCCTACTCGGACGAGATTCTCCACCGGGCTCGGCTCTCCCCCGTGGCGCTCACGTCCCGCCTCTCCGGGGACGAGGTCCGGCGGCTGCACCGGGCGACCCGGGAGACCCTCGCCGGGTGGTCCGAGCGCCTCCTGCGCGAGGCCGGGGAGGCGTTCCCCGAGAAGGTGACGGCCTTCCGCGAGGGCATGGCCGTCCACGGCCGCTTCGGGAAGCCCTGCCCCGAGTGCCGGGCGCCCGTCCAGAGGATCCGCCACGCCGAGAACGAGACGAACTACTGCCCCGGCTGCCAGACGGGCGGGAAGGTCCTCGCCGACCGCTCGCTCTCGAAGCTCCTCAAGGACGACTGGCCGCGGACGCTCGAGGAGCTGGAGGAGCTTCGGCGTTAGCGGCGCGCCCTCAGGCGCGCCGCGCGACGAAGATCAGCTCGCGCGGGTACTTCTCGCCGTGGGGAGTGCGGTCGTAGTCCGAGTAGACCGTCTCCACCTCGTAGCCGCAGCGGGCAAGGAGGTGCTCGCCCTCCGTGCGGAATAGGTATCGCATTGGGAACCGGTGGTAGAGGTTCTCCTTCCGGCCGTCCGGGTGGGTGACGTGGTAGGCGAGCTCGCCCGTGAACCTCTGGTTCGCGAGGTCGCGCTCGGCGATCCGGTGGGTCCGGACGACCCGGCGGCCGTCCGGCATCGTGAACTCGGGCTCGTGGCCGAACTCGCGCGACCGTCCCTCGTCCACGAGGAAGGCCATGTTCGGGTCGAAGATGTCGAGCACCAGCCGCCCCCCGGGCCGCAGGTGGCGGTGGATCGCCCGGAGGCAGGAGACCTGTTCGGCGACCTCCGTCAGGTGCTGGAACGGCCGGAACGGGATCGTCGCGAGGGCGAACCGCTCGGGCACGGCGAAATCGCGCATGTCGGCCTCGACGAGGCGGGCCCTCCCGCGCACCTCGGCCGGCTCGCGCGCCAGCTTCTCCCGGCAGACCGCGAGCATCCCCGGAGAGGCGTCGAGGCCTACGATCGCGGCCCCGGCGCGGGCCGTGGGGATCAGCACCCGGCCCGTCCCGCAGCCGATCTCGAGGACGGGGCCCTTCGCCTCGCGGGCCAGGTCCACGAAGAAGGCGACGTCCGGCCGGTCCCGGTAAGGGATGACGTGGTCATAGAGGTCGGCGATCCATCCGTACTCGTCGTAGCCCCCGGCGCGGTCCATGGAGCGTAGAACCTGCAGGGGCCCCGGGAGGTTCATGCGCGCGCGATAGACTGGCGCCGTGAGCGAGGCGCGCCGCGCGATCCCTCCGGGAGCCGTCCCCTGGCTCGCGGCCGGAGCGGCGCTCCTCGCCCACGTGCGGTCGGTCGGGGCCGGGCTCGTCTACGACGACGCGATGCTCCTCGCGGGGAACCCGTACTTCCGGGACCTCGGGAACCTCGCCAGGCTCGCCGGGCCCGGCTACTGGGAGTCGCTCGAGCTCTCCTGGCGGCCGGTGGCGACGGGCGTCCACCTCCTCGAGTTCGCGGCGTTCGGAGGCTCGGCCGCCGCGCTGCACGCGGTCTCCGTGGCCGTCCACGCGCTTTGCGCGGGGCTCCTCGGCCGGCTGCTGATCGTCCTGGGGCTCGCTCCCGGCCCGGCCCTCCTCGGCGCGGCGCTCTTCGCGGTCCACCCCGCGATCGCCGAGGCCGTGACCCTCGCCTCGTTCCGAGAGGACCTCCTGGCGACCGCCTTCCTGCTCGTGGGGGCGCTCCTCGCCGCGCGCGGGCCCGGCGGGCCGGGGAGGGCCACGGCGCTCGGGGCGGCGACGGCGCTCGCGCTCGGCAGCAAGGAGTCGGCGCTCGCGTTCCCCGCGATCTACGCGGCCGTCGCGTGGGCCCGGGGGAGGCTGCGCCCGCTCCAGCCCTGGATTCCTTCCGCGGCCGCCTGCGGACTCGTGCTCGCGGCCTATCTCGCCTGCCGGTTCGGGCCGATGCGGAATCCCGCCGAGGCCGGCGTTCCTCCTATCCCGGGGGGAATCCCGGGCCTCGTCGCGGCAGACCTCTGGATCCTCGGCGAGTACGCGCGCCTGCTCGCGTGGCCGGCGACCCTCTGCGCGGACCGCGGACTCCCGGAGACCCTCCCGGCCGCGGGCGTCGCGCTCGGTGGGGTGGTCCTCGCCGCGGGGCTCGCGGCCGCGTGGCTCTCGCGCCGGAGGAGCGCCCGCGTGGCGGCCGGCCTCGCGTGGGCCGGCGCGGCGCTGCTGCCGGTATCGAACCTTGTCCCGCTCTCGGTGCCGCTCGCGGAGCGCTTCCTCCACCTCCCGGCCGTCGGGCTCGCCTGGGCATGCGCCGCGGCGGTCCCCTCTCGGCGAGGGGCGGCGGTCGCCGGCGCGGCGCTGGTCGCTCTCCTCGCCCTCCGCACCGCCGTCCGTGCGGGCGACTTCCGCGACGATGAGACGCTGGCGCGGGCGACGCTCGCCGCCAACCCCCGCTCCTCGCGCTTCCACGGGAACCTCGGGAAGGCGCTCGCCGAGAAGGGCGATCTCGCCGGCGCGATGGCCGAGCACCGGGAGGCGGTCCGGCTCATGCCGGTGGAGCGCATCTCCCGCCTCAATCTCGCGGCCTGTCTCCAGAACGCGGCGATCGCCCGCCTCGACGCCCGGCGGCCCGAGGAGGCCCGGCCGCTCCTCGACGAGGCCGTCGAGGTGCTCGCGCCGGTCGCGCGCGCCGGACCGCCCGACTGGAAGGGCCTGCTCACGCTCGGGAGCGTGGAGGAGCTGCGGGGAAACCCCGCGATGCAGGCCGTCTGCTACGAGGCGGCCCTCGCGGCGGCCCCGGGTCGCCCCGAGCCGCGCCGGCTCTGGGCCCGATGCCTCCTCGACGCGGGCCGCCCCCGGACGGCTCTCGCCGTCCTCGAGTCCGCTCCCCCCCTCGTGCGCGGCCTCCCCGAGATCGCGGCGCTCGAGGCCCGGGCGCGGGCGGAGGCGGGGCGGTAGGGGGATGTCCCGTGCACGGCAACGGGTGTAGGATTCCCGTCACCTCGGCACCATGGCCACCCGGGTCCTGCTGATAGACAACTACGACTCCTTCACCTACAACCTCGTGCAGAGGTTCGGAGAGCTGGGGGCCGAGCCGGAGGTCTTCCGCAACGACGAGATCACGGTGGAGGCGATCGCGGAGAGGCGGCCCGACCGGCTCGTGATCTCCCCGGGCCCCGGGACCCCGGCCGAGGCGGGCGTCTCGGGCGCCGTGATTCGGCGCTTCCTCGGGGAGATCCCGATCCTCGGCGTCTGCCTCGGCCACCAGGCACTCGCGGCCGTCCTCGGCGGCGAGGTCGTCCGCGCAGGGCGCCTCATGCACGGGAAGACGAGCGAGATCCACCACGACGGGCTCGGCGTCTACCGGGGCCTCCCGAACCCCTTCCCCGCGACCCGCTACCACTCGCTCATCGTCCGCGAGGAGAGCCTGCCCGCCGATCTCGTGAAGACCGCCTGGACGGCGGAGGGGGAGCTGATGGGCCTCCGCCACCGGACCGCCGCGGCCGAGGGGGTCCAGTTCCACCCCGAGTCGTTCCTCACCGAGGCGGGGACGGCGCTGCTCCGGAACTTCCTCGAGGGCGTCCCCGCGAAGGAGCCGGCATGGAGCGCGTGAAGGGGCGCCGCGTCCGGTTCCGCCGGTACACGCGCGAGGAGCAGCGCGACGCGCCCGAGGCGGCCCAGACCGAGCACTACATCATCGAGGCGGACTCCCGCGACTACGTGGGCTACCTGACGCTGCGCCGGGCGCCGGGCGCCGGCGCCGCCCCGGGGGAGCTCGCCGCGACGGTGCTCGTCCAGGACAAGGGCCTCTGGACGAGCGACATCGGGGACGACATCCTCCGCGCCCTCGAGAAGTACGCCTTCCAGCAGCTCGGCTGCGAGGCGGTCTCGCTCAAGATCTCCGAGGAGGATCCGGAGGTCATGCGGAAGCTTTCCGACTCGGGGTTCTTCAAGAAGCAGGGCGCCGGCCGGGAGACCGTGGTCCAGAAGGACCGCCCGGCGAAGAAGTAGGGCGGCTTGTCGCCCCCGAGGGGCGCTCCTAGAATCCCGGCCCCTCACGATGCGGGTCCACCCGTTCCGCGCAATCGCCTACGACACCCGGAAGGTCCCCGACCTCTCGGCGGTCGTCACGCAGCCGTACGACAAGATCTCCCCGGCCCTGCAGGACGCCTACCACGCGCGGAGCCCCTGGAACTGGGTCCGGATCGTCCTCGGGAGGGCCGAGCCGGGGGACGGGCCCGAGCGCAACGTCTACACCCGCGCCCGCGACGCCGCCGACGCTTGGCTCCGCGAGGGGGTCCTCGTCCGGCGCGAGACGCCCGCGATCTACGCCACCACGGTGGACTACGCCGCCCCCGGCGGGCGCCGGCTCCGCCGGCTCGGGTTCGTCGCGCTCGCCGACCTCGTGGAGTACGGCGTTGCGCTCCGGCCCCACGAGAAGACTCTCGCCGGACCGAAGGCCGACCGGCTGAACCTGCTGCGGGCCGTCCGCGGCCACTTCGAGAGCATCTTCTTCCTCTACGCGGACCCGCAGGGGACGGCCGCCCGGGCGCTCGCGGCGGCGACCGCGCGGCCCCCCGACTTGGCGGCGCGCGACGACGACGGCTGCGAGCACCGGGTCTGGGCCGTCTCGGACCCGCTCGCCGTCGCGGCCCTCCAGGGGGCGGTCTCGGCGGGGCCGGTCGTCATCGCGGACGGCCACCACCGCTACGAGACCGCGCTCAACTACAGCCGGGAGATCGGGCGCCGTGAGGTCGGGGGCGCGAAGGGGACGGTGATCGAGACGCCGGACCGGGTGCTCGGGACGTTCGTCCCGCTCTCGGACCCCGGCCTCACGATCCTCGCGACGCACCGGACCGTCCGCGGCGTTGTCCCCGAGCGGCTCGAGGCGCTCCCGGCTCGAGTCGCCCCGCCGTTCCAGGTCGCGGAGCTCCCCGGCTCCCCCCGCGACCCGGCGCCCGCGCTCGACGCGCTCGCGCGGCTCGCCTCCGAGGGGCGGCGCGGGACCGTGATGGTCCGGGCCGGAGACAAGAAGGCCCGGCTCCTCGCCCTCCCGGCCGGAGCCGACCCGGCCTCGCTCGTGCCCGGACCCCGCGCGTCCGCGTGGAAGCGCCTCGACGTGACGGTCCTCCACGGGCTCCTCCTCGAGCCGCACCTCGGGATCGGCGCCGCGGTCCTCGAGAAGGGGGAGACGGTCGGCTACCACCGGGACCCGGCCGAGGCGCTCGCGGCCGTCTCCGGCGGGAAGGCGCAGGCGGCGTTCCTCCTGAACCCGACCCGGATCGAGGAGGTCGAGGCCTGCTCGGCCGCCGGCGAGACGATGCCCCAGAAGTCCACGGACTTCTACCCGAAGCTCCTCTCGGGACTCGTGGCGGTGAAGTTCGACCAGCCGGCGTCCACGCCGGCGCCCAAGGAGGTCCCCATGGCGGAGTCCCACAAGCGCCTCTTCATCCCCGGCCCGATCGAGGTCTCGCCGGAGATCCGCGAGGCCATGGCGACGCCGGTGATGTCGCACCGGTCCACCGACTTCCGGACCCTCTACGGGCGGCTGATCCCGAAGCTCAAGACGCTCCTCTCGACGAAGGGTCGGGTCTTCGTCTTCACCTCGTCCGGGACGGGCGCGATGGAGGCGGCGATCCGGAACTGCGTCCGCAAGCGCGTCCTCTCCACGGTCTGCGGGGCCTTCAGCCAGCGCTGGCACGAGATCGCGCTCGCCTGCGGGAAGGAGGCCGACAAGCTCGAGGTCGAGTGGGGGAAGGCCGTGAAGCCCGAGGCGGTCGAGGCGGCGCTGAAGAAGGGCTCCTACGACGCGATCACGGTCGTCCACAACGAGTCCTCGACGGGCCTCATGAACCCGCTCCCCGAGATCGCGGCCGTCGTCCGGAAGTTCCCCGACGTCCTCCTCCTCGTGGACACGGTCTCGAGCATGGCGGGGGTCCCACTCTCGGTGGACGCGTGGGGCCTGGACGTCTGCCTCGCCTCGTCGCAGAAGGCCTTCGCGGTGCCGCCCGGGATCGCCGTCGTCGCGGTCTCGGACCGGACCCTCGCCCGCGCGAAGGAGGTCCCCGGCCGCGGCCTCTACTTCGACTTCCTCGAGTTCGCGGCGTCGGACGAGAAGCAGGAGACCCCGAACACCCCGTCCACCCAGCACTTCGTCGCGCTCGACCGCCAGATGGACCGGATCCTCGCCGAGGGGCTCGAGAACCGCTGGGCGCGGCACCGGAAGATCGCCGAGCAGTGCCGCGCCTGGGCCCGGAAGCGCTTCTCGCTCTTCCCCGAGGCGGGCTACGAGTCGGTGACCCTCTCGTGCATCCGGAACGACACGAAGCTCGAGACCGAGAAGCTGATCAAGACCCTCGCCCAGACCCGGAAGGTCCAGATCGCGAACGGGTACGGGAAGCTCAAGGACAAGACCTTCCGGATCGCGCACATGGGCGACACGACCGAGAAGGAACTCGGCGAGATCCTCGGGTGGCTGGACGAGATCGTGTCGAAGGGATGATCCGGATCCTGCTGGACGGCCGGTCGCTCCGCCTCGAGGACCTCGCCTCGATCTCGTCGGGGGAGGCCGAGGTCTCGATCCGGCCCTCGGCGCGCGCGCGGATGTTCCGCTCGCGCGCCCTCGTCGAGAAGCTCGCGCGGGGGGCCGAGCCGATCTACGGCGTCACGACCGGCTTCGGCCGGCTCGCGAACGTCCGGGTCGGTCCGGACGAGGCGCGGGAACTCCAGCTGAATCTGCTCCGGAGCCACGCGGCGGGCGTCGGCGCGCCCCTCCCGCCCGACGAGGTGAGGCTCGTCCTCGCGCTCCGGGCGCAGGTGCTCGCGGCGGGCCACTCGGGCGTCCGGCCGGAGGTCGCCGAGGGGCTGCTTGCGCTCCTCCGGAAGGGCGTCCTCCCGGTCGTCCCGGAGCAGGGCTCGGTCGGGGCGAGCGGAGACCTGGCGCCGCTCGCGCACCTCGCGCTGGTGCTCGTCGGCGAGGGCGAGGCGACCTTCCGTGGGCGTCGGCTCGGGGGAGCCGAGGCCCTCCGGGCCGCGGGGCTCCGGCCGCTCAGGCTCGAGGCGAAGGAGGGGCTCTCCCTCGTGAACGGGACCCAGGTGACGACCGCGATCCTCGCGCGGGCGGCGCTCGGGGCCCGGAACCTCCTCCGGACGGCCGACCTCGTCGCCGCGATGAGCCTCGAGGCGCTCAAGGGCTCGATCCGGCCGTTCGAGGAGAGGATCGCGCGCCTCCGCCCCCATCCCGGCCACGCCGTAGTCTCCGAGAACGTGCGGCGGCTCATGCGCGGCTCGGAGATCCTCCGCTCGCACGAGAACTGCGGGAAGGTCCAGGACGCCTACAGCCTCCGGTGCGTCCCGCAGGTGCACGGGGCCATCCGGGACGCGCTCGCCCATGTGGAGGAGACGATCACGCGCGAGATCAACTCCGTCACCGACAACCCCCTCGTCTTCCTCGGGGAGGGGGAGGTCCTCTCGGGCGGGAACTTCCACGCGATCGCGCCGGCGATGGCGTCGGACTTCCTCTCGCTCGCCCTGACGGTCCTCGGGACGATGTCCGAGCGGCGCACCGAGTCTCTCGTGAATCCCGACAGCTCGGGCCTGCCGGCCTTCCTCACGAAGGACGGCGGGCTCCAGTCGGGCTTCATGATGGCGCAGGTGACGGCGGCCGCGCTCGCGAGCGAGAACAAGGCCCTCGCCCACCCCGCGAGCGCCGACTCGATCCCGACCGGCGCCGGCCGAGAGGACCACGTAAGCATGGGCCCCCACGCGGCGCGCAAGGCCCGCGCCGCCCTCGCGAACGCCGAGCGTGTCGTCGCCATCGAGGCGCTCTGCGCCGCGCAGGGGCTCGAGTTCCACCGGCAGCTCCGCCCGGGCCGCGGCGTCGAGGCCGCCTGGAAGGTGCTCCGCCGCGCCGTCCCGCGGCTCGAGCAGGACCGCCCCTTAGCCCCCGACATCGAGTCGGCCGCGCGCCTCGTCCGCGAGGGCGCCCTCCTCGCCGCCGCCGAGGACGCGGCGGGACCGGTCGGGTAGGGGGCCGGACGGCGCGGCTCAGGCCGTGGTTGCCGCCTCGCGGAGACGCTCGTCCGCCGTGAGCATCGAGAGGCCGGCCGTGGAACCGCGGGCGACGACGAACGTGGCGAGTTGGAGGGCATCGAGAGCGCGGAGGACCCGCCCGGGCGCGATGCGCATGGCCACGCTGCAGATCTCGGGCGTCAGGTCCCAGATGTACGCCCGGGCCCAGAGCACTCCGATCTCGCGTTCGGCGTCCGCGAGCTGCGTCTCGGACACCCGGCCGAGGACGCGCACGCGGAGGAAGGCGCGCGCCGACTCGACGAGCGAGAGCCTCGAGGTGACGACGACCGATGCCGCCCCGAGCTGGGCCTCGATCTCCGGGCTGGTTCCCTTCTCGAGGATGGCCCGAAGCGCGGCCGACGTGTCTACGTAGGCTGCGGGGGCGGTGGGCATCCCTCAGACCCGGTCCGCGCGGATCTCGTCGAGGATCTGGAGGGCGGTGCCGGGAGGGAGTCCGAGGCCCTTCACCTTCCAGGTCCATCCCTTCTCCTTCGGGATGGCGGGAGGGGTGACCACGCCCGTGCCCACGAGAGCCTCCAGGGTCTCCGCCGCATCTCGGCCCGGCGGCAAGGGCCGTCGCGCCGGGCGGAGCTCGGCCACGACCTCCTCCCGATCGGTGACCAGCACCGTCTCGCCGGACTTCACCAGCCGGACGTACTCGGAGAGGCGGGCCTTCAGTTGCTTGATGCCGACGGCCTTCACAGAGTAATGGTGACCACCGGTGGTCACTTTGTCAAGGGAGCGTAGCCGTGATTGCCGCGGCGCCGTCCCGCGCCTCGACGCCTCCGAGGACGCGGCGGGGGCAGTCGGGTAGCCGGTCGATCCCCGACATCGGCTGGGTTTGCCCACATGGCCTCGTGCCTCAGCCAGCCAGCTGTGCGATTGCCGCTCGAGCGTCCGCCTCGAATGCCTGAAAGGCAGGCAAGGTGCGGAGGAGCGAGAAGTCATCGATAATCTGCGCGACTCGCTGGATACGAGTCGCGAGATCACGCCGAAAGCGCAGGAGGTGCCTGCCCCTCTTCTGGGAAGCGTGCACAAGAAGGTCGGTAAGCAACGCCTTGGGGTCCGCGAGCATCTCCAGCGCATTGAGTGCCGGTATCTCGAGGCCCGCGAAGGAGCTTGGGCTGTCAGCTGCACGCCGTATGGCTGCCTCGTCGATCAAGAGCCAAGCCTGGGTCATGCGGACAGGCACTACCGGTACGAAGCGAGGGATGTCCGCAGCACGCGCTGCGCGTGCGATCTCCCGCACGCGACTCTCACGGGTCTGCCTCTCCGCATCCCGGTGGACGAAGAGAAGATCCCCTCCGTATTCAGAGTAGGCCAGCCGGAGGCGATCCTCCAACTTCCGCGGCGGCTGACGGAGATACCGGAAGTCTGCGAACCGAGGGATGAGGTCCAGGTCGCGCCCTTCAAGGGCCTTCTGGAGAGTCCAGGTGATGATTCCTACAAGGCATCGGTCGCTGGGGCCATCCGCTACAAGGGTGTACTCGACCCGGATCGCGTCTGCCGAACTCACCGGGACTGGAGCGCGCTGGATTCTTCCCAAAGGCGCATTTGGTGGGATGTGATTGACTTCGAGCCCTCCAGGTAGGGTCGGATCTGCCCCCGGGCTAGAGTCCGAGCTCCGACCGGCTTGCCTGCGCGCCACGTCGCCTTCGGAGCCGCGACGGTCGCTACGCTACCGCGACTCCCATCCCGTTCAACGAACGCCGTCTCCACGTACATGACATCGTCTGGTGCGACGTTTCGTACCACGACAGGCGAGTGGGTGTTGATGATCACCTGCCTCAACGGATTATCCGAGCCTACGGCCAGCTTGGCGTCCACGGCGATGTCTCCGAGCAGTCGAACCATCGACGAGATCCTCTCGGGATGGATCCCGTTCTCGGGCTCTTCCAGGCAGATCACACCCCGAGCCGAGGGATCGAGAGAAAGAACGGTAAGAGCGAGGAAACGCAGCGTTCCATCTGACAGCGATCGGGCAGGCCGCTCAACGCCGTCCTTTCCCCTAGCGACGAGCGTCAGAGCCTCCGTCTTCTGGTCGTCCCTGACGTCGACCGACAAGACGTCATCGATAAACTCTCCAAGCCGGTTCGCCACTGCTGCGTAGACACCCCCCTTGTCTTGCCTGGACAGCCTCGCAAGGGCTGCGGGGATGTTTCCGCCGCGCGCGTCAATCCTCTTGGGATCGGTGTAGAAGGAGGGAGCTCGCATGGCCGACGGCTCGAGCAGCAGCGTCTGCCAAGACTCTACTTCTCTGTGTACGGCGAGGACGGTAGGGAAATCGGCCGATATCGTCCCGCCAAGCACAGTGCGCGAGGACTTCGGCGCGGGGACCTTTCTGCCGCCGTGACCCTCCTGGTGGAGGCGGATCTGAGCTGCCTCGCCGGTCCCCTCGGTGGTAACAAAGGGAACAGACCGGCGGCCCGCAAGGCAGGAGTCGCGGAACTTCTTTTTTGATGGAAACGCGATGCTTGCTCGCGCCTCGCGCCTAGTCAGCGGCACCAACTCCTCGCGAGCCAACTCGAGACGTTCCCCGGCAACCTCACGATGCAGTCTGAAAGCAACGGAGTACCGGACCGCGGTGGTCGCCGCCCTTGCCCGTACTCCGAAGTCATCCTCAACCTCACGTTCGAGGAGCATCTCTGCGGTCAACTCGAAGCCCGGAGCGATGAAGTTCTGGAAAGACGTGAAGAGTGAGTTCGGATCCTGCGATCGTCCCCTCGTCTCGCGGAGTTGCTGGACTGCTTCGGGTATCGTGACTCTGGAGAGCAGATTGAGGAACCGGATGGCATCAAATACGTTGGACTTGCCCACTCCATTCGGGCCGACCATGCAGGTCAGCGGACCGAATCGGAGATCGACATCGAAGAGGTTCTTGAAGCCGGAGACTTGCAGTCGAGTCAACATCGGTGTTCCGCGGGCATCTTACCCGAAGACGCGACCCCTGCAGCCCTCCCCGCCTTCCCCCTCCCTCCGCCCCCGCGTACCATCCCGCCCGTGCCGGAGACCGCGTCACCCGCCGCCGCGAGCGCGCCGGGTCCCGACCGCGCGGTCCGGCGACTCGACAGGGTCTTCGCGACGCTCCTCGTCTTCGTCCCGGCCTCGATCGCCTGCCGGTACGCGGGCGCTCCCCCCGCCGCCACCTTCGTCACCGCCGTCCTCGCCCTCGTCCCGATCGCGCGGTTCATCGGGCGCGGGACCTCGGACCTGGCGCTCCGCGCGAACGACGCGATCGCCGCCCTTCTCGCGGCGACCTTCGGGAACCTGATCGAGCTCGCGATCGCCGGGCTCGCCCTGCGCGCCGGGCTCGTCGAGGTCGTCAAGGCCTCCATCGTCGGCTCGGTGATGGGGAACATCCTCCTCCTGATCGGGCTCTCGATGTTCGCGGGTGGGCTCCGGTTCAAGGACCAGAAGTTCAACCGGCGGACCGCCGGCGTCTCCTCGACCATGCTCATCATCGCGGTGACCGGCCTCTCGATGCCGACGGTGTTCGTACGCACCTCTCCCCAGTTCGGCGGTCGCGACCTGCCCCTCCTCTCGGCCTTCGTCTCGGTGGTCCTCGCGATCACCTACGTCTGCGGCCTCGTCTTCGCGTTCCGGACGCACCGGCACCTCTTCGACGTGACCGACGAGATGCGGGAGGCGCGCGAGAAGCCGGTGTGGAGCGCGCGCGTCGCCGCCGCCGTCCTCGCCGCGTCCACGCTCGCCGCGGCCGTCGAGGCGGAGCTGCTCGTCTCGGTCCTCGAGCCGGCCGGGAAGGCCCTCGGCCTCACCCAGACCTTCATCGGCGTCGTCTTCATCGCCATCGTCACGAACATCGCCGAGAAGACCTCGGCCATCCTCTACGCGCTCCGAAACAACGTGAACCTCTCGATCGAGATCGGGACCTCCTCGGCCATCCAGATCGCGCTCTTCGTCGTGCCGATCCTCGTGGTCGTCGGAGCCCTCGTCGGCACCCCGTTCACGCTCGAGTTCTCGGTCCTCGAGGTCGCCGCCATGATGTTCGCCGTGATGATCGTGAACTACCTCTCGGCCGACGGCGTCTGCAACTGGCTCGAGGGGGTGCAGCTCCTCGCGGTGTACTTCGTGCTCGCGGCCGGGTTCTTTTTGGCGGGTTAGCGCGCGCGTCGCGCGCGCTACCGGCAGTGCCTCGCGACGAACTCCCGGATCGCGTCCCGGTAGCGGCGGCCGCCCATGTCCGGGACGTCGTTGTGGCCCGTCCCCGGGAGGGCGACGAATTCCTTCGGGGGCGGGCTCGCGACCGCGGTCCCCGCCGCCTCGAAGACCCGCCGCCCCATCTCGAACGGGACGATCTCGTCCCCCTCGCCGTGGAGGACGAGCAGCGGCCGGTCGAGGCTCGGGATCCGTCCGAGGTTGTCGTGCTTCGTGCGCATCACCCACTCGACGGGGAGGAGCGGGATCACGCGGGAGCGCATCTCGGCGACGCTCGTGAACGGGGAGACGAGGATCACGGCGGCCGAGGGGCGCTCGAGGGCGAGCCCGAGCGCGACGGCGGCCCCGATGGATTCGCCGAGGACCACGAGGCTCTCGGGCCGGGCGCCGAGGGAGAGCGCCAGCGCGTGGGCGGCCCGGGCGTCCCTCGCGAGCCCCTTCTCGGAGGGCGAGCCCTCGCTCTTGCCGTAGCCGCGGTAGTCGAGGAGGAGGGTCGAGCAGCCGATCTCGCGGAGGAGCCGGACATGGTCCGCGCGGTGGGTCAGGTTCCCGGCGTTGCCGTGGAGGAAGAGGACGACCGCGCGTTCCGGCTCGGCGGGGACCCACCAGGCGTGGAGCCTCACGCCGTCCTCGGCCGCGGTCTCCACCTCGCGCGCGCGCGCGAGCCCCATCTGGACGGGGTCGAAGCTCCCCGCGGGGTCGCGGGCGGGGAAGTAGATGAGCTTCTCCTCGAAGATCACGAGCGGGAGGAGGATGAGGACGAGCGCGAGGAGCGCGGCGCGAGCGACTCGGAAAGGCCAGCCCCGGCGCGGTCGCGGGGCGGGCGGCGTCGCGGACTCCATGAGGTGTGATTATTCACCACGGAGACACAGAGACACGGAGAAGACGGAGTGAAGTTCTCGAATCCCACAATACTCCCCCTCTGTGTCTCCGTGTCTCTGTGGTGAACTCCCTCTCCGGTGGTGCCTTGGTGGTGTGACGTCTACCCCCCCTCGAGCTTCTGCAGCTCCGTCCGGGCCCGCTCGGCCAGCTCGCCGAGCCCGGGCCGGCCCTCGGCGGAGGAGAGGAAGCTCTTCAGGTGCGCGGCCGCCAAGTCCCGCTCGCCCAGCGCGGCGCAGGCGTATCCGAGCCCGAGGAGCGCGGGGAGGAACTCCGGGTGCTCGGACCGGAGCGCGGCGAAGTCCTCGCGGGCCTCCCGGTGGCGCCCGAGCCGCAGCAGCAGCTCCGCCCGGTTCGCGCGCGGCGCGATCTCGTGCGGCCGGCTCCTCACCGCCTCGGTGAGCCGGGCGAGCGCCCGCTCCCGGTCCCCGGCACTCTCCTCGACGAGCGCCAGGTGCAGGAGAGGCTCCACGTCGTCGGCCGCGTCGGCGCGGGCCCGTTCGAGCTCCGCTCGGGCCTCGTCGAGCCTCCCGAGGGCCAGCAGCGAGAGCCCCAGGTTCACGCGCGCCTCCCGGTGGCCCGGCGCCGCCTCGAGCGCCCGGCGGTAGGCCTCGGCGGCGGCCTCGCGCTCGCCCATCTCGTCCGAGACGAAGCCCTCGGCGAACCGGAGCCCCGCCCGCTCCTCGGCGCTCCCCGATCCGGCCCCATGCCGGTAGGCCTCCCGCGCCTCGGCGAGCAGCCCCTGCTCCCGCAGAGCGTTCCCGAGGCGCTTCGCGAGGGCGGGCGTCCCCGGGAGCGCGTCCCCGAGGACGCGCAGCGCGAACTCCCTCTGCACGGCCGCCAGCCGGCGCGGGTCCGACCGCATCTCGCGCCGCACCTCGACCGTCCCCTCGCGACCGTCCGAGCGGTCCCGCCATCGCCCCTCGAGCCGGATCGTCCCGCCCTGGACCGAGTAGTCCCCCGAGACCTCGAGCCGCGGCCCGTCCGGCAGCGGCGCGAGGCCCGCGAGGTTCTTCGCCTCCTCCTCGATCCGCTCCGGCACCTGCTGGGCGAGGATCTTGAGCTCGCCCCCGCGCGAGAGGTTCCGGAAGTCCGCGGCCGAGACCGCGGGGCCGGGCGGCGCGGCCGAGCAGCCTAGGAGGGCGAGGGCGGCGGCCGCAGGAAGTAGCGCCCCCGCTCGTCGGTCGCGAAGTCGGGGCTCTCGCGCATCCCGCGGTACGCGGCGGTCCAGAACGCGTCCCACTTCTCCTCCGTCACGACGCGGTCGTCGTGCACCAGGACCTGCTTGAACTCCTTCTTCCCGTGCGGGGTCGCCCGCTCGCTGAGGATGAGCCGCATGAGCCGGACGCTCTCGCGGTCCCGGAGCCGCTCCACCTCGGCCGGGTCGTCGAAGAGGAGCGCCGAGTAGAGGCCGGGGGGGAGACGGCGGAGGGCCGCCGGAGCGCGGACCTTCTCGATACGGAGCGGCTCGTAGATCCGGATGGTGAAGTCGGCGAGCTCGCTGAGCAGCACCGCGTCCGCACGGACCTTTTGGACACGCGCGACGCGGCCGTTGTGGCGGACCAGGTCCCCGGCGCGGAGTCCGCCGTCGCTAATCCGGGAACTCCTCGGCGAAGGCCTTCTTCTGGACGCGCTTCACGAGGTCGAGCCTCTGGGCGAGGCGCTTCAGGATCTCGCCGCGGCCCCACTCCGGGTGGGACTCGATCTCGCGCAGCACCTCCTCGAGGGTCTGCCGGCCGAGGTCCATCCGCTTCCCGATCTTCAGCTTCTTCAGGTCGTAGCCGAGCTTCCGCGCGGTCCCGAAGACCCGGTCCTGGAGGTCCTTCGGGTGGTTCTGCCCCGGGATCTCGTTCAGGATCTGTCGGGCGATCTCGACGTCCACCCCCGCGCCCTCGGCGACCTCGTGGAGACTCGGGCCTCCCTTGTCCTTCGCCATGACGCCTCCCGGCCCCGCCCCCTCGAGCGAGGCGAACGAACCGGGATTCTAGCACCCGCGAGGGCGTGGACAATCGGCTCTCCCGGGGAGGGACGCGCAACGGCCCGGAGGAGTTCCGCTAGCCCGCGAGCATCTCGCGGGCTGCCGCGAGGATCCCCTCCTCGGACGGGAACGTGAGGCGCCACGCGTCGCCGAGGGGCACGTAGGTGTCGTCGCCCGTCACGCGTCGCATCCGGAGCCGCGCGGGCGGGTCGTCGAGGAGTGCCGCGCCGACGGCCTCGGCGACGCCGCCCGAGCGGCGCCCCTCGTCCACGACGAGAACGCGCCCGCCGGCCGCGGCGGCCTCGCGGCGGATCGCCTCCGCGGGGAGCGGCGCGATCCAGCGGAGGTCCATCACCCGGGCCCGACGCCCGAGCTTCCGGGCCGCGCGCAGCGCGAGCCGGACGCCGTTCGCGTAGGCGACCAGGAGCAGCTCCGGGGCGCCGGCGACCCCTTCCCCGGGGACGTCGTAGAGCCGCGGCTCGCCGAGGGCGACGGCCTCCCCCGGCGGCGGGAACGGGAAGCACCACCCGGAGTCGCCGGGGGCGTGGAGGTCGCGCTGCATGTAGAGGGCGATCGGCTCGCAGAAGGCGGAGACGCGGCCGTCCACGCGGGCCGCGGCGAGGCAGGTGCGGAGCATCCCGACGGCGTCGTCCCCGCGGGAGGGCACCGCGACCACCAGCCCGGGCATGTCGCGCAGAACGGCGAGCGAGCTGTCGTTGTGGAAGTGGCCGCCGAACCCCTCCTGGTATCCGAAGGACGCGATGCGGACCACCATCGGGTTCCGGACCTTGCCGGCGCTGAAGAACTGCTGCGAGCAGGCCTCTCCCCGGAGCTGGTCCTCGGCGTTGTGGACGTAGGCGAGGTACTGGATCTCGGGGACGGGGAGGTAGCCGCAGAGGCCCGCGCCGATCGCGAGCCCGAGGATCGTCGTCTCGTCGAGGAGCGTGTCGAAGACGCGCGCCGGGCCGGCCCGCGCCTGCAAGTCGGCCGTCGCGTGGTAGACGCCGCCCTTCTTCCCGACGTCCTCGCCGAAGACGAACATCTCGGGGTACTTCGCGAGGAGGTCGAGGAGCCCCGCCGAGAGGAGCGCCGCGAGGTGCCGCGGCTTCCCGCGCTCGGGGAGGTTCGCCTCGCCGCCGAAGAGCTTCGAGCGCGCGGGGCCGTAGTCGGCGCGCGCCGCCTCGGCGCGGACGCGCTCGGGCGAGTTCGGGGCGAGGGCGGCGACGACCTGCGCGGCTGTCGAGAGCTTCGGGCGGCGCAGCGCCTCGGCGGCGGCCTCCCGGACGCGGGCCCGCGCCCGCTCGTAGAGGTCGCGCAGCTCCCCCGACGACGCGGCGCCCCCCCCGCACAGGAGGTCCACGGAGCGCAGGAGCGGGTCCTTCGCCTCCTCGGCCGCGATCTCCTCGAGGGTGTGGTAGGTGGTCTCGACGTCGCTTCCGGCGTGCGCGAGCAGCCGGGCGACCCGGAGGTGGAGGAAGACCGGCTGCCGCCGCTCGCGGACGTGAGCGACCGCCTCGGCCGTCGCGTCCCAGGCCGCGGCGAGGTCGAGCCCGTCGGCCGCGAGGTAGCGGATCCCGGGCCGGTCGGCGAAGCTCCTCTCGATCCAGCCGGCGGGCGTCGGGACGGAGATGCCGATGCCGTTGTCCTCGCAGACGAAGAGGATGGGGAGGGCGAGCTTGCGGTGCAGGACGTAGCTCGCGGCGTTGAAGGCCGTCTGCGCGACGGCGTGGTTCACCGAGGCGTCCCCGAACGAGCAGAGGACGATCGCTTCGGCCGGCCAGCGGAGGGGGAGCCGGAGGAACTTCCCGCGCTCGTGGAAGAGCGCGAGACCCACGGCCTTCGGGAGGTGGCTCGCGATCGTGCTCGTCTGCGGCAGGACGGAGAGCGGCTCGCTCCCGAAGACCTTGTGGCGGCCCCCCGAGGCCGGGTCGTCTGCGCTCGCGACCATCCCGAGGAGGATGTCGAGCACCGGGTCCACGCCGGGGACCTGCCGGGCCCGCTCCACGAAGAGCGCGCCGCTGCGGTAGTGCAGGAGCGCCGGGTCGGTGTGGCGGGCGAGCGCCCCGAGCACCACGTTGCCTTCGTGACCGGCGGAGCCGATCGTGTAATACCCCTTAGCCCGCGCGCGGAGCGCGCGGGCTTCGAGGTCCAAGTGGCGCGAGAGGACCTGGGACTCGAAGAGCCGGAGCGCCGTCGCGCGGGTGAGCCCCGCCCCCTCGCGGATCGGCCCCTCCGGCTCCCCGTGCGGCGCCGCGCGCCCCTCCCAAGACGCGATCCGGTCCAGGACGTTCCGGTCCACGACCTCGGCCCGCTGGATCGGCGACGGCGCGGCCACGGGGAGGGGAAGGATATCAGGCCGCGGCGGGGAGCTTGGGCAGCCCCAGCGTCTCGCGGACGCAGCGGGGGACGTCCTGGAGGTCCTTCACGGTCGCGGCCAGCGCCGCGGCCCCAGGTCCCCAGAGGGCCACGGCCGCCGGGTTGGCGGTGTGGCCGCGCGTCGAGAGGTCCTCGACGTTCCCGTGGTCGCTCGCGAGCACCAGGAGCGTCGAGGTGAGGTCGAGGGCGTGGAGGAGCCCCCGCAGGAACCCCTCGAGGTTCCCGAGGACCGCCGACGCGAGGGCCGGGTCCCCCGCGTGGCCGGCGCGGTCGGTGAGGAAGTGCTCGTAGAGGGAGAACTCGAAGGGCTCCGCCGCGTGGGCGAGGAGGACGCCGGCCTCCTCCGGTTCGTGGAGCGGGAGGTCGCACCCCTCGCGGCGCAGGTGCTCGTTCGTGAAGTCGTGGGAGACGGCCTGGCCGGCCGCGAGATCGGCGACGGTCATGAGCGGGAGCCCCGCCGCGATGGTCGCGGTCGTCGTGCTCGCGATCCAGCGCCGCCGGCCCTGGCGAGGGAACCGGAAGAACGCCGGCCCGAACGCATTCAGGAAAGCGGCCTTCCTGCCCGCCTCGGTCGCGGCGCGCAGGATCGAGTGCTCCGCGAGCGCCTCGCGGAGCCCCCGGTCGGGGAGCCCGAGCCGGTGGCGGCCGGCGAGCTTCGCCCCGTTGAGACCCGTGAGGAGGGTCGTCTGGCCCGTCGCGCTCTGCGGGATCCCGGGCACCCCGAGGCCGGCGTCCGCCGGGGCGAGCCGGCCGCCGTAGGGGAGGGTCCCGTCCCCGTGGCCGCCGGCCACTTGCGAGAGGATCGGGAGGTCGGGTCGGGCGGCGGGGTTCCTCCCGGGATCGGGGATCCCCACCCCGAGCCCGTCCACGAGCACGAAGACGACCCGGGTCACGCTCACGCGCGCACCTTCTCGAGCCGCCGGGTCCTCACCGCGGTCTCGATCGGCCGGCCGTTCCAGTCGAGCGCGAGCCGGCCCTCGGTGGCCGTGGCGGCGAGGACGTTCCGGCTCCGGAGGCCGGGCAGGAACCGCTTCCCGAGCCCCCGGTTCACCTCGACCACGGCGAGCCGCGCCGGCTCCCCGATCTCCCCGAGGAAGGAGACGGCGGAGGCCGCCTCGGCCGGCCCCTCGACGACGACCAGCACCTCCGCCCAGGGATGCGCCTCGAGCACGCGCCGGATCCGCGGGATCTCGGGGCGCGCGCACTCGCCCCAGAGCCGGAGCGCGCCGTCCGGGTCCGCCAGCGAGAGGTCCGGGAGGAACCTCCCCGCCGGGTCCTCCTCGATCCGGAGCCCCTCCCGCCAGAGGGCGCAGTAGGCCGCGAGCACGAGCCCGACCCGGGCCGGCCCCCCCTCCCCCCGCTCGTGCACGTGGAACGTCCCGTGGGACTCGCCGTTGCGGGTGATGGCGACGGAGTGCGCGGGCACTAGGCCGTCACACCACAAAATACTTCTGGCGCAGCCACTCTTCCGTCTTCGCCAGCGCCTCGGCCTCGGTCGCGCCGGCGACGATGACCGCCGTCGAGCCGAAGAGCTTCTTGGGCGCCAGCGACTCGAGCTTCCCGTCGGGGTGCTGGATCTCGAGGCGCCCGACCCACCGGCCACCCATGGGGGCGGCGGAGATGACGACGGTCCGGGGGTCCTCGCCCCAGGACGGGTTCACGATCCGGAGCGTCCGTCGGGCCGCCGCCCCTCCCCCGGGCATGGGGGAGACGGTAACAGGCGAGGGGCCGGCCCGGCAACCCGGAGGCGCACTCGTTCGGAGGCCGACGCGGCAGCGGTTCGATCCGCGACGATGAACGGCATCCGATCGCCACCTCCGGTGCGCAGGAGCGCGAAGCGCGACGTGGGGGGGCGAGCGGAGCGAGCAACCGGGGGGAGGCGGAGTCCGCGAAGCCTCCCCCCGATCAAAGTCAATTCTCAGGCATCGAAATACAGCGCAAACTCGTACGGGTGCGGCCGCAGCTTCACCGGGGCCAGCTCCTTCTCGCGCTTCCACTCGACCCAGGTCTCGATCAGGTCGCGCGAGAAGACGCCACCCTTCAGGAGGAAGTCGTGGTCGCGCTCGAGCGCCCGGAGCGAGTCGTCGAGCGAGCCCGGGAGGGACGGCACGTCCGAGAGCTCCTCGGGGCTGAGCGAGTAGATGTCCTTATCCAACGGCTTCCCCGGGTCGAGCTTCTTCTCGATCCCGTCGAGCCCGGCCAGGAGCATCGCCGAGAAGGCGAGGTAGGGGTTGCAGGTCGGGTCGGGGAACCGCACCTCGATCCGCTTGGCCTTGGGCGAGGGCGAGTACATGGGGATCCGGATGCACGCCGAGCGGTTCCGCGAGCTGTAGGCGAGGTTCACGGGCGCTTCGTAGCCGGGGACGATGCGCCGGTAGGAGTTCGTCGTCGGGCAGACGAGCGCGGCGAGCGCCGGCCCGTGCTTCAGCACCCCTCCGATGTAATGGAGACAGGTGTCCGAGACGCCCGCGTAGGCGTTCCCGGCGAAGAGCGGCTTCTCGTGCTTCCAGATGGACTGGTGCGTGTGCATGCCCGTGCCGTTGTCGCCGAAGAGCGGCTTGGGCATGAAGGTCGCGGTCTTCCCGTGGCGGCGCGCGACGTTCTTGACGATGTACTTGTACCACATGAGCCAGTCGGCCATCTTCGTGAGCGGCTGGAACCGCATGTCAATCTCGGCCTGGCCGGCGGTGGCGACCTCGTGGTGGTGCTTCTCGACGTGGATCCCGACCTTTTCCATCGTGAGGATCATCTCGGTGCGGAGGTCCTGCATCGAGTCGGTCGGCGGGACGGGGAAGTAGCCCTCCTTCGTCCGGGGCTTGTAGCCGAGGTTCTGGGGCGACTCGGCGCGGCCGGTCGCCCACGAGCCCTCGCCCGACTCGACGTGGTAGTAGGACTCGTGCATGTTCGTCTCGAACCGGATCCCGTCGAAGACGAAGAACTCGGGCTCCGGGCCGAAGAAGGCGACGTCGCCGACGCCCGAGGAGCGGACGTAGGCCTCGGCCTTCCTTGCGATGTTCCTCGGGTCGCGGCCGTAGCTCTCGCGCGTGATCGGGTCCACGACGTTGCAGATGAGCGTGAGGGTGGGCTTCTCGGCGAAGGGGTCCATCGCCGCGGTGACCGGGTCCGGGACGGCGAGCATGTCCGAGGCGTTGATCGGCTGCCAGCCGCGGATCGAGCTGCCGTCGAAGCCCGAGCCGTCGGTGAACAGGGCCTCGTCGAGCTCGCAGACGGGGATCGTGAAGTGCTGCCAGGTCCCCAGCAGGTCCACGAACTTGAGATCCACCACCGCCGCCCCGTTCGTCTTGGCGAACGCGATCACTTCCTTCGGGGTCATGCTCTTGCTCCCTCTCTTCCCTCTGTTTCCTTCGGCGGGACGCCGCGCGCGTCCCGCCGGGGTCCTGCCGCGCTGGCGCTTGGCCCCGCCACGCTCGGAGTCACCGCTCGACGCCGACGGACCACGGATGGCGCGGAATGATCCGACGGGGGGGGGTGAAGTCAACAAAAATCCGGCGGCCGCCGCTCCTCGTTGACCCCGCGCGTCGGCCGTGCAGAATGGCGCCTCGGCCCGAGAGGCCGGGAGGCGGCGATGGGAGCGACGCGGGGGATCCTGGGAGCGGTTCTCGCCGGGGCGGGGCTGCTCGCGGTGGCGACGGCGCTGGCCCAGGAGACCGGGGCGCCGGGCGGCGAGAAGCGCGGTCCCGAGGCCGTCGTGCGCGACAGCTCGGGGACCGCGCACCGGCTCTCGAACGCGCGGCTCTTCGCCGAGTCGGTCGGCCTCCTCTCCGTCTCGCTCTCGGCGGCGGACGCCTTCGAGTACAAGCTCGGCTCCGCGGTCGCCAAGGTCCCGTTCCACCGGATCGGGAAGATCGAGTTCGGCGGGCCCGAGAAGGGGAAGTGGACGCAGGTGACGATCGCCGACCGCGAGGGCAAGACGCACGCCGGCGTCCCGAACGACCCGGCGAAGGCCGAGATCCGGGGCGAGGCGTCCGACGCCCGGTTCGTCGAGCTGGCGATCCCGCTCGACAAGGTGACCTCGATCGAGTTCACGTGGCCGCCGGCGAAGGTGAAGCGCTGCGAGCGCTGCCAGCGGGGCTACTCGACCGACGAGTGGCTCTACTGCCCCTACGACGCGGCCCGGCTGAAGTAGCTACCTCCCCAGCAGGCTCCGCAGCGCCCCGAACACGCCGCCGCCGGCCTTCACCTTCTCGCCGCGCAGGAAGCGCTCCAGGTCCTCGGCCATCCCCCCGGCCGACGCGTACCGGTCCTCGGGGTTCTTCGAGATCGCCTGGAGGACGACCCGGTCGAGCGGGCCGGGCACGCCCGGCTTCTTCTTGGACGGGCGCGGCGGGTTCGTGTCCCGGATCTGGACCGCGAGGTCGGCGACGTTGCGGGCCTTGAACGGCGGCTCCCCCGCGAGCGCCTCGTAGAGCGTCACGCCCAAGGCGTAGACGTCGGAGGCGGGGGTCGCCGGGGTGCGCCCCGCGAGCCGCTCGGGGGCCGTGTAGACGGGGGTCTCGAGCACGGACCGGGTGGCGGCCGTCGAGTCCCCGGTCGGGCTCGTGAGCCCGAAGTCGGTGAGGTGCACGCGGTCGGTCTTGTCCACGAGGAGGTTCCCGGGACGGATGCCGCCGTGGACGAGGCCCCGGCCGTGCGCGTGCTCGAGGGCGCGGGCGACCTGCGCCGCGATCCGGACCGCCCGCTCGGGCTCGATCGCCCGCTCCGTGAGGATCTCGTCGAGGCTCCGGCCTTCCACGTAGGCCATCGTGTAGTAGGAGACCCCGTCGAGCTCCCCCACATCCAGGATCGGCACGATGTTCTCGTGCCGGAGCTTCATCGCCGACTCGGCCTCGCGGCGGAACCGCTCGACCGACTTCTGGTCCAGCGTGGATTCGTCGAGGAGGACCTTGAGCGCGACGCGCCTCTGGAGCGACTCCTGCAGCGCCTCGTAGACGACGCCGCTCGCCCCGCGTCCCAGCTCGCGGACCAGCAGGTACTCCCCGAGGCGGTCGGCGGCCGGCCCGGAGGCCGGCTCCGAGGCGGGCTCGACGGCGGGCTTGCGGTCCGACGGGCGCAGCCGGACGACCTCCTCGCTCTCGACGAGGAGGAGCCCGCACTTGGGGCACGGGGCGCTCCGGCCGGCGAGGCCGGACCTCTCGACGTAGCCGTCGCACTCGTCGCCGCCGCACGCGAGGATCTCCTCGGCGACCGCCCGCTCCGCCTCCCGGCGCCGCTCGGTCGCGAGCACCCCGAGCCCCTCGAGGACCTTCCCGATCGGGAGCGCCGTCCCGGCCCGCTCCGCGTCGGCCTGCTCGCGGAAGCCCCGGAGGACCGCGTCGGCGTCGAGCAGGCGGCGCCGCACGAGGAGCGTCGCGAAGACCCGGTCGGCCTTGCGGGTCCCGGGCAGCGGCGGGAGATCGGGCTTGAGCCGTCGCGTCGTGTCGGGGCCCCGCTTCTTGAGGAGCTTCTCCTCGAGCGCCTCGGTGGCCGCCAGGATCGCGACCGAGTCGGGGGCCGTGAGCCAACCGCGCCGCAGCAGGATCTCGCCGAGGCGCGGGACGGGTGTCCGCCCCTCCTCGACGGCCGCCCGCTGCTCGGAGAGCGCCCCATCCACGTGGTCGCGCACGAGCTTCCCGATCCTGAGGCCCGTCTTCGCGAAGAGGAGGTCCTGGCGGAGGACCTTCGTCGTCTCCTCCACGGCGACGAGGGCCTTCCACTGCTCGGGGGTGACGAAGCCCTTCTCGCGGAGCAGGTCGCCGAGGAACACGTACTCGCCGTAGCGCGCGGCGACCGCCTGCTCCATCAGCGCCTCGCGGAGCTGCTCGCGGGTGATGAGGTTCCGCTGGAGGGCCAGGCGCGCGAAGAGGAGGTCGTCGCGCGCCCCGGCGGGGGCCTCGGCCTTCTTGGGAGCGACCAGCGCGGAGGACGACCTCCGGACCGGACGCTTCGCGGCGTCGGCGGGGGAGACCTTCGCCTGCGCCTTCTCGCGGGCCTCGAGGATCGCGACGGCCTTCTCGGGGGTCGCGTAGCCGCGCTCGGCGAGGAGGAGCCCGAGCCGCCGGATCTCGCCCGTGCGCGCGTAGGCGTCCCTCTGGGCGGCGAGGCACTCCTCGACCCGCTCCCGCGGGATGATCCCGGCCTGCCACGCGACCTCCCCGATCTCCCGGTCCTCGTCGCGCGCCTCGCGGAAGTCCAGCTCCCGCGAGGCCTCCTCCGCCCGCTCCTTCGTGAGGAGCCCCCGCTCGACGAGGATGAGCACGAGGGGCTTGTACTGGCCGTGACCGGCGAGCCGCTTCTGTTCGCGCTGGCAGGCCGCGACCTCCTCGGCCGTGGCCCAGCCCTTCTCCAGCACCAGCTCCGCGATCATCCGCGCGGATGATCCGGGAGGCCGAGGAGGAGGTCAAGGTAGACTCTCGCCCCGTGGATCCCGAGCGACGCCGCGACCGCCTCGTCGCGTTGGCCTGCGGCCTTGCGGCGCTCGCGGTCTACCTCCCGACGACGTGTCGCACCGTGTACGTCGGCGACTCGGGCGAGATGGCCGCCGGCCTCGCGACGTTCGGGGTGCTGCACCCGTCGGGGTATCCGCTCTACACGCTGGCCGGGGGACTCTTCGTCCACCTCCTGCCGGTCGGCGCGCCGGCGCTGCGGGCGAACCTCTTCTCGGGAGTTTGCGCGGCCGGGGCCGTCTCGGCGCTCGCCTTCCTGCTGCTCGACCTCCTCTCCCCGCGCCCGGGGCGCCGCGCGGCCGCCGCGGGCGGGGCGCTCGCGCTTGCCTTCGCGACCTCGTTCTGGCAGGAGGCGACGGTCGCGCGCGTCTACGCGCTGAACACGCTGCTCTCGATCCTCACCCTGCGCGCGGGCCTCGCCTGGGCCCGGACGAGGACGACCCGGGCGGCCTTGGCCACGGGGCTCTTTGCGGGGCTCGGCTTGGCGAACCACCTCGCGGCCGCGGCGGCCCTCGTCGCGGCGGTCGGGGCCGTCCTCGCGGCGCGCGGGATTCGAGGGCTGCCGAGGCCCGTGTCGCTCCGCCTCGCGGCGGGCCTCGCGCCCGGCTTCGCGCTCTACCTCTGGCTCCCGCTCCGGACCGTCTGGCTCCCGGCCCTCGGCGCCGGCGAGCCCGCGGTCCACTGGTATCCGACAGACTCCCTCGGGGAGTTCGCGGGGTATCTCCTCCGTATCGAGTACCAGAAGAAGGCCTGGATCGGCGGCCCCGAGGACATCGGCCGGGCGGTCGGGGTCCTCGGCCATGCGCTGGGGACGGTCCCGAGCGAGATGACCCTGGCGGGCGTCGCGCTCGCCGGCGCCGGGATCGTCGCGCTGCGCGGCCGCCGCGTGGAGGCGTGGCTCGTCGGCCTCTTCGCCGCGGTCTCGGTGGCGGCGCTCGCCTCGCACGCGGGGCGGAAGGACCTCTTCCTCTGGGACCGCTACTGGATCCCGCTCCACGCGACGGTGGCGGTCCTCGCCGGGCTCGGCCTCGGCGCGCTCCTGCCGCGACTCCCCGGCCCGGCGGTCCGCGCCGCGGCGGCGCTCGCGCTGGCCGCCCTCCTCGTCCCGTTCCACTGGGCCCGCTGCGACCGCTCGGGGAACACCCTCGCGCGGGACGTCTCGCGGAAGATCCTCGACCGCCTCGACGAGAGGGCCGTCCTCCTCTCCGAGGACGACAACGTCCTCTTCCCGCTCCTCTACCTCACGGCGGCGGAGGGAGTCCGCCCCGACACGCGCCTCATCCCGGCCGGGATGCGCTTCCGCGGGAGCGCCACCCCGCTCCACCTCTCCGACAAGATCTACTTCACGCTCCCGAAGGACCTCGGGAGCGACAGCCTCCTCCGGCTCGTGGCGCACGGGCTGATGATGCGGGCGCTCCCGGTCTCGGGACCGGACGGGCGGCCGCTGCCCGATCCCCCTCCGGAGCCCTGGGACCGCTGGGCCGTGCCCGCGGCGGAGGACGCGGCGGTGGACCTCACCCGCGACGAGCTCGAGCGCGAGCTCCTTGGCCACTACTTCCGGATGAAGGCCCTCTCGCTCGCCCGGACGGACCGGGAGGCGGCGCGGCAGGCGCTCTTGCGGGCGGAGGAGTGGCTCCCGGACGACGAGATGGCGCTCGTCCACGTGTCGCACGCGTATCGCTCGCTCGGGTTCCGGGCGGACGCCGACCGGGCCATCGAACGCGCCCGCGCGATCCACCCGGAGTTCACCGCGGCGTGGGAGGAATCGGATGTCCCCCCGCCGACGGGGAGGAGGTAGGCGCGCGACCGGGAGCGTTCTCTCGGCGCCTCTTGAAAACGGGGTCAGACCCCAATTCGGCATAGTGGGGTCTGACCCCATTTCTCGACCCTGCGGGGCCGGATTGGTGCGCGGTACACTCCGGGGCTATGCGCCGGGCGCTCGGGGGGCTGGCGGTCTTCGCGGCGATAGGGGTCGCGGTGTTTCTCCTCGTCTCGGGCGGACCCGCGGACGGGCCGGGCGGGGAGCCCCTCGCGCGCCCGGCGGCGCCGGCCGCCCTGCCTCCCGTCGCTCCCACGCCTCCGCCGGCGCCGGCGGACCCGGGGCTGGTCGCCCCGGCTGCCTCCGCCCCGGCCGCGGAGGCTCCGAAGGAGACGCCGGCGGTCCCGCCGCCGGCGCCCCCGGCCCCCGCGCCTGCTGCGGTCGGCGGCGAGGTGATCGGCCACGTCGTGGACGACGACGGGAAGCCCGTGGCGGGGGCGCGAGTCCGGGCGTGGGATGACCGGATCGCCGCGTACGGGGAGAGATCTCCCCTCTTGGATGCGAAGACGGATGCCGCGGGCGCGTTCACGGTCCCCGCGTCTCGTGGCAAGCCTTGGTGGCTGAAGGTCCAGTCGGAGGGTTCGCCAGAGTCCGGAACGGGCTTCCTGTCCCTGACGGAGCTCGCGCCTGAGGAGATGGATCCCCGGATCCTCCTCAGTCAGGGAGGGCGAATCTCGGCACGCCTGCTGGATGGCGCCACCCGATCCCCGGTCCCTCGTGGCGGGTTCAAGCTCGGGCGAGCGGACAATCCCAAGGGGTACAGTTACGAGATCGAGGACCTGGAGGATGGCCGGATCCGGCTGGGGCCGCTCCCGGCTGGCCGGTACCGCCTGGCTACGTTTGTCGTCGGATACCGTCAGGAACCCTGGAGGGAGGTGGCCGTCGAGGCAGGTCGGGAGACGGACCTGGGCACGATTCTCCTGAGTCGGGGTGGACGCCTTCGCGGGAAGCTCGGCGGCCCGGCCGGCGAGCCGGTCGGGTGGACGCTGATCCGGGTGGAGGCCCAGGAAGGCAAGAAGTTCGGCGACTGGGAGGGCTCGGAGTTCGTTCGCGGCCGCACCGCCGAGGAGTCTTCGTTCGAGATCGCCGGTGCGCCCGACGGTTGTTACGTCGTGGAGGTCACGTCCGCCCGGTTCGTCGGGACGACAATCCGGGACGTGTCGCTTGTGGAGGGGCAGATCGTCGAGCGCGACATCGCGCTCGGGAGTCCGGGGTTCGCTGCACTTCGCGTTCTGGATCGGGATGGCAACCCCCTAGGTACGGAAATCCGCATCGGGCAGGGTCCTGGTCGATGGGAGGTGACCTGCCTCTTCGAGGAGGCAAGCGGAAGGCACGGAACCCGGAGCCTCTACACCGAGCAGGACGGCCGGGTACGAACGGGGCCTCTCCTTGCGGGCCGCTGGCCCGTCGAGGCGTCCATCCGAGGGCGCGACGGGACTGAGACCTGGGTCCCGCTCGGCGAGATCGATGTCGCCCTCGGCGAGAACCCCGAGGTCACCCTCCGCTGGCCAGGCTAAAGCTCCTCGGCGGCGTAACCGTAGTACCGCCCGAGCGCCGCGACGAGGTCCTTCTCCGAGACGGCGAACGCGCGCGGGCGGCGTGGGAGGCGGCCGGCGAGACGCTTCTCCTCCACCTTCCCCACCGACCAGGCCGACATCGCGAGGGAGAGCGTGTCGCCGTCGTCGGCGAAGGGGACGCAGCGCCACTGGTAGGCGATCCAGCGGGGGACCAGCGCGATCACCTCCGAGGGGACCGCGGCGAGCGCGCCGTCGGGCGCCCGGCGCGCCCGGCCGGCCTCGCCCCGCCGGTCCGCGACGATCCTCGGATGGAGGAGGCCGCACGCCTCGAGCGCCGCGACCTCCACCTCCTCGAAGAAGAGGAGCCGTACCCGGCACCCAGGGCAGCGGGCCCTCTCCGCTTCCGGCGCGGCCCGCACCTCGGGCCACGCGAACGAGCCGTCCGCGAAGTCCACGCGCTCGTCCACGCCCTCGTGGCGGAGGTCGGCGTCGGAGGCCGTGCCGCAGGAGGGGCAGGTGACGACTATTGGTTCTCCACGTCGTTCACGAACTGGATCTCCTTCTGCGCGAGCCGGGTGATGTCGGGGAGGTTGAACGTCTCGATCACGCCGAGGTAGACCTCGCGGGCCTCCTGGAACTTGCGCGCCCGCCACAGGTCCCCCGCCCGCGCGTGACGCCGCTTCCACTCGGACTCGGCGAGCTTCAGGATGTCGGCGCTGCGGGACTTCGCCTCGTCGGCGGCCGGAGTGCCCGCGTGGCGGTCCAGGAAGGACTTGTAGAGCGCGAGTGCGTCCCCGAAGCGGTTGGCCGCGCGAAGATCCGCCGCGCTCTTGTCGGCCTCCGCGAGGGCGCGCGAGGCGGCGTCCGTCGCGGGGGGGGCGGGAGCCGCCACGGGCTCGGCCGGTGTCGGCGCTGCGGTGGCCGCCGGCGTCTCGACCGCCTCGGACGCGGGCGCGATCCTCTTCGACCATTCCTCACGCAGGGACCGGGCCTCGCGCTGCACCTCGTCGGGGGCGTTGGAGGGCACCCTGCGCAGGGCCTCGATCGCGCCGCGGTAATCGCGGTGGTCCCGCACGAGCGCCTTGGCCCGCGCGATCGCCTCCCCTCCCTCTCGGGCCTTGGCGCCCCGCACGTTGAGGACGAGCACGATCGCCACGATCAGGAGCACCATCGCCCCGAGTCCCCCGACGAGGAGCGGATCCGGCCCGCGCCGGCGGCCGCCGAGGCGGCGGCCCGGCGGGCGCGGCTCTCCCTCGGGCGCGGTCCAGCGCACGACGGGCGTGGGCGTGGGCCCCGGGGGCGGGGCCAGCGCCGGAGGCCGCACCGCCTCGTTCGGGTCGTCGAACTTGAGGGTGGCCTTCCCGATCCCGATCGTGTCGCCGGACCGGAGGGCGTGACGCTTCGCGGGCCGGCCGTTCACGTGCGTCCCGTTGCTGCTCCCGAGGTCCGCGAGGACGAACCCCTCCTCGCCGCGCGTGATCTCGCAGTGGACCCGCGAGGCCTGCTCGTCCTCGATCGTGACGTCGCAGGTGTCGTTGCGGCCGATGGTCACCTTCATCCGGTCCCCCACGTAGAAGTCGAAGGTGAGGCCGCTGTCGCGGACTTGGAGAGTCGCCATGGTGGGGAGGCCGGACCAAGATAACCGAGCCGGAGGGGACCATCCACTCCGCCCTCCGAGCACGAGCACGAGCACGGGCACGAGGACGGCGAACGGTCACGGCGTACGCGCCCGTGCTCGTCCTCGTGCTCGAACCGGGATACCCTGTCCGCGGATCATGTCCTGGCGCTCCCTCCTCGACGGCCTCCGGCTTTGGGCGCGGTTCCGGTTCTCGCCGGGGGCGCTCCGGGACCTGCGGCGGGTCGGGCGCCTGGCCGAGGGGGTCCTCGGGGCCCGGACCCTCACCGCGGCGCGCGAGCTGGGGCTGTTCGGGGCGCTCGGGGAGGGCGGGGCGACCACGTCCGAGCTGGCCCGCCGACTCGGGGTCCCCGGCCCCGCCCTCCGAGTCCTCCTCGACTCGTGCCTGCACTTCGGGCTCCTCAAGCGGCGCGGCGAACGGCTAGTCCCGGCGAGCCTCGTGACTCGTCTCCTCGACGGACCCGGGGGGCTGGGGCCGGCGCTCGAGGGACTCGTCTCCTCGACGCTCCGGGCCGCTCCCAGCGCCGTCGCGAGGATCCGGGACGGCCGGGCCCCCCGGGGTTTCTACGAGGGGATGGAGCGGGCGGACCCGGACGGCATCCGGGAGTACGCCCGGTTTCTCGACGCGGCAGCCGAGGGGCCGAGCCGCGTGCTCGCCGGGGCCGCGGACCTCGCGGGCGCGCGGTCCCTCCTCGACGTCGGCGGAGGGCTCGGGCGGTTCTCCCAGGCGTTCACCGCCCGCTTCCCGGACCTGCGCGCGACGGTGGCCGAGCTTCCGGCCGTATGCCCGCTCGCCGAGGAGGCGCTCCGAGCCCGCGGCGCGGCACGGGTCTCGGTCCTCCCGCTCGACTTCCGGAAGGACCCGCTCCCCGCCGGTCACGACGCGGTCCTGTTCGCGCGGGTCCTGCACGACTGGGACCAGGACACGGTGCGCCGATTGCTCCGCGAGGCGCATCGTGTCCTAACCGGGGCCGGGAGGCTCCTCGTCTTCGAGATCCTCCGCGACCGCGACCTCGGGAACGGCGCCGCCGTGGTCCTCGCGCAGTGGGAGGTGCTCCTCGGCTCCTCCGGGGAGATCCGGACCGAGGGGGACTACCGGACGCTCCTCGCCGAGGCGGGATTCCAGGACGTGCAGCTCGCCCGCCCCTTCGATCCACTCGGGAGGAACGCGCTGGTGACGGCCCGGCGGGTGTAGCCGCCGCCCCTACTTCCCCCCCTCCGCGCTAACCTTCTCCCGGCTCCTCTCCCACCACTCCCGCCACCTCTTCTGCCCCTCGGCGCGGGCCTTCGGCGCGAGCGGGCGGGCCCAGTGCTCCTCGTCCATGCCGAGGTCCGTCTTCGCGAGCTTCCGGAGGTTCCGGGCGGCCGTCACGCGGGCGAGGGGGTCCTCCACCCCGAGCCGCTCGATCAGCTCGGGGATCCCGTTCGGGCCGGAGCAGAGCGCCGGCGCTGTCGAGTGCCAGAAGGCGCGCCAGCGGGTCTGGTCGCCGCCGAACTCCTGGCCGAGGAGGTCCCGGAGCCCCGCGGCCGCCCACTCGCGCCGGTCGGGCTCGACGGCGCGGAGGTCCAGGACGAGCCCCTCGACGACCCTGTCCGAGAGATCCCGGTCGTTCGCGAGCGCCGGCCCACGGAGAGCCACGACGAGCGCGGCGAGCCCCTCGCGCCGCACCTCGGGTTCGGCCCCCTCCGCGAGCGCAGGCAGGAAGAGCCTCGGCACGCGCCGCGCCGTCTCGACGAGGAAGCGCTCAAGATCGCCCCGGACCGCGTCGTCGTCGGTCTTCGCCCGCCGGTCCAGGCACTCCCGCAGCGCCGGCCAGCCGACCTGCCGCAGGACCTCGATGAGGTCGTCCACGTACTCGGGGCTCGCGTGGAGGTCGTCGTCTCCCGTGGTCCCCCAGGTCGTACGGTCGGCGCGCTTGCGGCCCAGCAGCTCCTCGGGGATGCGCCGTCCGTCCCCGCGGCGGCGGTCCCGGAGCTCGCACACGAGCGCCTCGACGAGGTAGCCGACCCCCTTCTCCCCGAGGTCCGCCAGGAGGCGCTTGATGGCGCTCCGGTAGTCCGGGATCCTCTCGGCGACCTCGGGGAACTCGCCCGGGTTCACGTTGCGCGGGTTCAGGTAGCGCAGGAGGTCTATCAGCCGCACCACGACCGGGCCCAGCTCCTCGGTCGTGAGGCCGGGGCCGTCGGGCGCCGGCGGCGGGGCCTTGTCGGCCCCCGGCCCCGTGAGCGTCGCGCGTCTGGCCGGGATCTTGAGCTTCGTCCGGATCTCGCGCTCCCAGCGCTCGGGGGTCGTCCCCCGGAACGGCGGCTCGTGGAACCCGTCGGCGGAGGCGACGCGTCCGGCCGTCAGCACGAGTAGGACGATCGAGAGGTGTCGCCTCACCTCGGCCTTCCCTCCCCGGGGGGGGACTTCTCGTCCTTGAGGCTCGCCAGCTCCGACTCGAGGCTCCCCACGGCGATCTCCAGCCGCCCGCGCCGGTCCACGGTGGCCGCCAGGGCCTGCTCCTCGGCGATCTCCCGCTGGTACTCGGCGTCGAGCTCGCGCCACTTCCGCCCGAGGGGCCCGTCCTCGACCTCCTTCACCACGATGCGCTGCGCCTCGGACTGCACGGCGCGGAGCCTCTCGCCCTCGAGGAGGGCCTCCTCGCGGAGCGCCGAGAGGCTCTCGCGCGAGATCCGCGCCTCGTGGCAGGCGGCCTCGAGGACGACGAGGGCCCGCGCGTCGGCGCCGCGCGCGGCCGCGGTCCCGAGGGCGGCCGCTCCGGCCGCGCCGAGGACCGCGACCGCCAGGATCAGGGTCGGCCGCCTCACCGGCCCCCCTCCTTCACCGGCCCCACCGGCGGCGACTTCCCGAGGCTCTCGCGGATCCCGTCCAGGAGCGTCGCCGCGGTCTCCGCCGCGGCGCGGAGGGACATCCCCGCCGCCGCCAGCTCCTCGACGACCGAGCGGCACGTCCCGGCGAGGCCGATCTCGTTCCGCGAGTCGAGGAGCGACCCGAGGACCCTCACCGCCTCGTCGAGCCGCAGGGCCGTCACCCCCGGCAGGGCGGACGGGTCGGCCGGGTCGGACTTGGCGAGCGTGCGGGCCAGGTCGGCCGCCTCGGCGGCGCGCGCGGCGACCCGGAGACGCGGGAGGACCGCCAGCCGCGCCTCGAGCGCCCCGACCTCGTCGGCCACCCGGCGCGCGACGGCCCGGACCTCGCCCGGCTCCCGGCGCAGCACCGGAGGGTCCTTCCCGGGGTCTATGGTGGCGAGGACCTCGTCCGCGAGCTCGCGGACGGTGCCGACGAGGGGCTCCTGGCTCTCCTCGATCCCCTCGGTGAACTCGCGGACCCGCAGGGCGAGCTGGTCGAGGTCGTCGCGCAGCCGGCCGAGCTCGGCGGGATCGTGCTCGCTCGCGTCCGAGAGGACCCGGGCCCGGCGGGCGGCCCGCTCCCGGAGCGCGGCGGTCACCTCCTCGAGCAGCCGCGCGAATCTCGCCTCGAGGCCGCCGATCCCGCGCAACGTTTCCCCGCGTGCGGCTCGGAGCCCGGCCACTTGGCGCTGGCGCTCGGGAGCCTTCTCGCGCAGGGCCTCGAGCCGGGCCCGCGCCACGTCCACGTCCTCCTCGAGCCGCTGCCTCTCGCGCTCGCGGAGCCCGACCTCGATCTCGAGGTGGAGCGTCGCCAGCTCCTCCTCGAGCCGCTGGCGCGCCCCGGCCCGGCTCCCCTCGAGGAACTCGCGCGGCGCCAGCTCGTACTCGGCCGCGGCGGCGAAGCGCGCCTCGAGGAGGCGCGTGTCCAGCACCTCCGCCTCGAGCCGGCCCTCGGCGGCCCGTCGCCGCGACTCCGTGCCGGCGTCGGAGCAGCCCGCGAGCGCGACGCAGGTCGCGAGTACCGACACGCGACTCACGCTCCCGCCCTCCCCCGGAGCTCCGCCTCGAGGATCTCTCTCGCGCGGTTCGGGTTCGCCCGGCCGCCGGTCGCCTTCATGATCCGGCCCATGAGGAACCCGATGGCCTTGGCGCCCTTCCCGGCCCGGTAGTCCGCCACCGAGCCGGGGTTCTCGGCGAGGACGCTCGCGACCGCGCCGGCGAGAGTCGCCTCGTCGGAGACCTGGGCGAGGCCGCGCGCGGCGATCACCTCGGCGGCCGCTCGCCCCGTCGCGGCCATCTCGGCGAGGACCTCCTTCGCCTGGTTCGCGGAGATCGCGCCCCCCCTCACGCGGCGGTGGAGGTCTCCGACCGCCGCGGGGGTGACGCGGAGGGCGCGGAACCCGCCCGGCGCGTCCTTCGCCCGGGCGAGCATCTCCCCCATGACCCAGTTCGCCGCGGCCTTCGCCTCCCCGATCTCTCGCGCGAGCGCCTCGAAGAAGTCCGCCACCGCCGGCTCCTCGGTGAGGACGGCCGCGTCGGAGGCCGGGAGCCCGTGGGCCGAGACGAACCGCCCCCGCCGTGCGCGCGGACTCTCCGGGAGCGCGCGCCGCGCCTCCTCGACCCACGCCCGCGGGACCTCGAGGGCCGGGAGGTCGGGCTCGGGGAAGTAGCGGTAGTCGTGCGCCTCCTCCTTGCTGCGCATCGGCGCCGTGACGCCGCGCCCCTCGTCCCAGAGGCGCGTCTCCTGCGCGATCCTCTCGCCGCGGGCGAGGGCGGCCGACTGGCGCGCGATCTCGTGCTCGAGGGCCCGCTTCACGCCTTTGAAGGTGTTCAGGTTCTTCACCTCGACCTTCGTGCCGAGCGCGGTCGTCCCGGCCGGCCGGACCGAGACGTTCGCGTCGCAGCGCAGGCTCCCCTCCTCCATGGTGCAGTCGGAGACGCCGAGGGCGAGGAGGAGGCGCTTCAACTCGGCGAGATACGCGTGCGCCTCGTCGGGCGACTCGAGGTCGGGCTCGGACACGATCTCCATGAGCGGGACGCCGCAGCGGTTCAGGTCCACGCACGTCTCGGCGGGCCGCCGGTCGTGGAGGCTCTTCCCCGCGTCCTCCTCGACGTGCGCCCGCGTGATCCGGACGACCTTCGTGCCGCCGCCGGGCCCGTGGGGAATGTCCACCTCGAGCCTCCCATTCCGCGAGAAGGGGAGGTCGTACTGCGAGATCTGGTAGTCCTTCGGGAGGTCCGGGTAGAAGTAGTTCTTCCGGTCGAACTTCGTCCGCGGGAGGATCTCGCAGCCGAGCCCCAGCGCCGTCCGGATCGCGAGCTCGACCGCGCGCCTGTTGAGGACCGGGAGCACGCCGGGGAACCCCGCGCAGACCGGGCAGACGGCCGTGTTCGGCGGGGCCGCGAATGTCGTCGGGCAGCCGCAGAAGAGCTTCGTCTCGGTCGCGAGCTGGACGTGCACCTCGAGTCCGATGGTGGGGAGCACGCTCACGGTCTCGCCCCCGGCAGTTCCGCCCCCGCCGTCTCCCTCTCGTACGCCCGCGCGATGCGGAGCATCTTCGCCTCGGCGAAGGGCGGCGCCTGGATCTGGAGGCCGACCGGGAGGCGCGGAGGGCCCTCCGTCCATCCGCACGGGATCGAGATCCCCGGGATGCCCGCCAGGTTCGCCGTCACGGTGTAGACGTCGCAGAGGTACATCGCGAGCGGGTCGGCGACCTTCTCGCCGAGCCGGAAGGCCGGGACCGGGGACGTCGGGCCGACGATCGCGTCGCAGCCCGCGCGGAACGCGTCGAGGAAGTCGCGTCGCACGAGGGTCCGCACCTTCAGCGCGCGCAGGTAGTAGGCGTCGTAGTAGCCCGAGGAGAGGGCGAACGTCCCGAGCATGATCCGGCGCCGCACCTCGGGCCCGAAGCCCTCGGCCCGGCTCCTCTCGTATGTCTCGAGGAGCCCCAGGACGCCGTCCCCGCCCGC
>JAKEIC010000115.1 GCA_022614695.1 Planctomycetales bacterium
CCGACTCCGACCCCTACGTGTCGGCGGGCCTCGGGCTCGGGATCGAGCGCTGGATCGCGCGGCTGCGCCACCCGGAGGGGTTCCACTTCACGGAGAGGTCCACGGACCTCTTCCTCGCCGGGGAGATCGCGATCGGCTACGCCCACCAGTTCGGGAAACGCTTCGCCCTGGACGCGCGAGCCTCGCTGCTGGTGCCGATCCCGGGAGAGAACGTGGCGGTCGTGCTGGAGATCTCGCTCGTCGCGAGCCTGAAGCTGTGAGCCCTCCGGAGGAGCCCAAAGCCGGCGAGGCCGATCCGCTCGTCGGCCGCGAGTTTGCGGGGCTCAAGATCGAGGCGCTGATCGGGGCGGGAGGGATGGGGACGGTCTACCGGGCCGTCCAGCTCCGCCTCCAGCGGCCCGTGGCCGTGAAGCTCCTGCAGGTGCCTTCCGGTCCGAAGCGTAAGGAGATCCGCGACCGGTTCGAGCGTGAGGCGCTCTCCGCCGCGCAGGTCTCCCACCCGAACGTGGTGCAGGTGCACGATGTGGGCGAGGTGGACGGCGTCCCGTTCCTGGTGATGGAGCTGGTCCGGGGGACGAGCCTCGACCGCGTGCTCGATGCGCGCGGGCCGCTCGCCGAGCGCGAGGGGCTCGAGATCCTCCTCCAGTGCGCGCGGGGGCTCGAGGCCGCGCGCCGGTGCGGGATCGTCCACCGGGACGTGAAGCCCGGCAACGTCATGATCGGCGAGGACGGGACCGCGAAGCTCGCCGACTTCGGGCTCGCCAAGGCGCGCGAGGGGATGGCGACCCTCACGCAGTCGGGGCAGCTCCTCGGCACCCCCGCCTACATGGCCCCCGAGCAGATGGAGGGGGAGGGGGTGGACCACCGCTCCGACCTCTACAGCCTGGGCGTCACGCTCTTCGAGATGCTCACGGGGCAGCGGCCGTTCCAGGCCGAGACGCCGATGGGGATCATCGCGAAGAGGCTGAAGACGGCCAACCCGGACCCGCGGACCTACCGGCCCGACCTCACGGACGGGGCGCGCGAGGTGGTCCTGCGGCTCATGGCGACGGACCCGGCCGAGAGGTTCCAGACGGCCGGCGACCTCGCGAAGCGGATCGAGGCGCTGCTCGGGGTCTCGGGGAGCGACCTGGCGGCCCGGAGCGCCGACGAGCCCGGCACGGGCCGCTGGCGAGCCGGCGACTCCGTCCGGATCACCCCCTCGGCCGGGGAGGAGGTCGTCCTCGAGTTCACGCCCGGCGATCTCAAGCCTTCCCCGAAGGCCGAGCCGGGACCGCCGACCAGCCCCACGGCCCGCGTGGCGAGGAGGTCGCGCCGGGTCCTCCCCGGGGTCGCGGCGGCGGTCCTCCTCGCCGGCGGGGGGCTGCTCCTGGCCCTGGCCGGCGGCGGGGGGTCCACGCCCCCGAAGCCGCCCGCGGGAGGGGGGGGCGAGCGCGGGGCCGGACTGGTCGAGGGAGAGCCCGAGAAGGCGCGCCGCGAGGCCCAGGCGAGGCGGGAGGGAGCGGCCCGAGCCGACCTGGAGCGCGCGCTCCTCCGCGCGGAGAAGGAGGAGGACCTCCCGGCTGCCGAGGCGGAGCTGGCGCGCCTCGCGCGGGAGCACGCGGGACTCGAGGGGCTCCGGCGGCTGCGCGACGCCGTCGGGCGGACCCGGGAGCGGGCGCGGGAGAGGGAGCGGAAGGCCGCGGCCGAGCGCGCGGCGGCGGAGACACGGGAGAAGGAGGCCGGCGAGGCGCTCGCGAAGGCGACGGCGCACGAGGGGGCCGGGGAACTTCAAGAGGCCCTCGAGGCCTACGTCGTCGTCGAGCAGCGCTACGCGGGGACGCCGTCCGCAGGGGTCGCTTCGGGTCGGGCCGCCGAGGTCCGCCGGCGGATCGAGGAGATGCAGGCGCGCCAGCGCGAGGAGCTCGCGGCCGAGGAGCGCCGGAAGGCCGCGGCCGGGAAGGCGCGTGCGGCGGCGGAGGCCGAGCGGAAGCGGATCGAGGAGGAGACGGCGAGGGCCGAGAGCGCGATCGAGGAGGGCCTCGAGGCCCTTGCGGACGGGCGCTGGGCCGAGGCGGAGGCGGCGCGCCGGCGGATCCCCTCGGGCGCGAACGTGGTCCGGCCGAGGCGGATCGCCGACCTCGAGGGCGGCCTCGCGACGGCGCGGGCCTCGTGGCGCGAGGCCCGGGACGCCGCGCGGCGGGGCGAGAACGCGGCCGCGATCGAGGCCCTGGACCGCGTGGTCCTGATCTCGCCGGGCCACGCCGAGGCGGCGGCGCTCCGCGAGAGGCTTCGGGCGCTCCCCGAGGGGCTCGTGGACGGCGGCGCCGACGACGCGGGACGTCCGCTGGCCGTGAACGCCCGCGACGGGGCCGTGCTGCTGAGGGTGCCGGAAGGCCGGTACCGCCTGGGCGACGCGAGGGGAGAGGCGGACGAGAAGCCGGCGCGCGCGGTGGCGCTCCCCGCCTTCTACGTGGACCGGGACGAGGTGACGAACGCCCGGTACGGTCGTTTCCTGGAGGCGTGGCGGTCGTCGGGAGGAGGCCACGAACGCTGCCACCCCGACGAGCCGCGCGGGAAGGACCACACGCCCGCCCAATGGCGGGAGCGGGGCTGGTCGGACCCGGACCGGCCCGTCGTGGGGGTGGACTGGTACGACGCCTGGGCCTACGCCTCCTGGGCGGGCCTGGAGCTGCCGTCGGAGGCCCGCTGGGAGGCCGCGGCGCGGGGACCGGAGGGCCGCCGCTTCCCGTGGGGGGCGAACGAGGACCCGGGCCGGGCCAACTGCGCCGAGCGGTGGGTGACCGTCGCGCAGGTTCCCCGGGCCGAGTGGCGGGCGACGATGGACGCCGTCGCGGCGCGGCAGCCGCCCCTCTTCCCGGCGACGGCCTACCCCTCCGGCCGCTCGCCTGCCGGGGCCGCGGACATGGCGGGGAGCGTCTGGGAGTGGTGCCGCGACGCCTACGCCCGAGATGCCTACGCCGCGCTCCAAGACGGCGCGGAGGATCCGGCGCGGGACGAGCGCGGGGGAGCGGGGATGCGGGTGCTCCGGGGCGGGTCCTGGTTCCTGCCGCTCTCCGAGTGCCGCTCGACGAACCGCTTCTCGCGTCCCCCGACCGCGCGCTCGCGGGACATCGGCTTCCGGTGCGTGCGGCGGGTGGGCTGAGCGACCCCGGAGCGGAGCGGCCGCCTGCCCCCCCATCGGCGCCTCCCTCGGGGACCCGTGGTTCGCTCCCGGTCGCGGGGGCGCAGGCGACGACGGACGCCCCCGCGACAGGTCGCTCCCCCCGGATCCCCTTCGGGAGGCGCCTCCGTGAGGGGCGCGCCGGCGTCAGTCGAGGAGGCCTAAGGCGCCGGCGCCGCCTCCGGGACTCCCTGCGGCCAGCAGATCCTCTGGAAGGGGCACCAGCGGCAGAGGCGGAGGTCCTCGGTCTGGGGGAAGTCGTCGCGGCGGGCCGTGTTCGCGGCGGGGTCGGAGAGGCGCCCGCGCATGGCGGCCATGCTCGCGCGGATCTTGCCGCGGGCCGACTCGAGGGACTCCTCGGTGACCGAGACCGGGTCCCCGTGCTGGCGCGACAGCGCGTAGACGACGAGTCGGATCCCGTCCGCCGCGACGCCGAAGCGGTGCTGGGCGTAGAGCGCGTACGAGGAGAGCTGGAGGGTGTCCTCCTCGGCCTCCTTCGCGTCCTTCTCCTCGGCCGTGTGACTCCGGCCCGTCTTCCAGTCCACGATCGTCACGCCCCCGTCCTCGCGGCGGAAGGCGAAGTCGAGGGCCACCCAGACCGGGGTGCCCTCGAAGTCGAAGCTCGTGAGGTCCTCGACGGCGAGCCACTGCTCGGGGCGGAGGTTCTTCGCCGCCTCGAAGTAGGCCGATTCGTAGAACCCCCGGAGGCAGTCCTTGGCGTGCTCGCGCAGCCGCACCCACTCCTCGTCGAGGACGGGGTGGGCGTACTCGTGCTCGAAGAGGCGGAGGATCTTGCTCGGGTTGTGGACGTACATCCCGGCCCGCGACTCGCGGAACCGGCGGCGCATGGTCTCCACGAGCGCGTCGAGCTGCGTCGTGAGGTTGGGCGTGGTCCCGCTCTGGACCATCTTCAGCCCGAAGCGGATCCTCTCGTGCACTTCCTGGCCCACCCACTGCTGGCGGGACTGGACCTTCTTCAGCAGGTACGCCTCGCGCGCCTCGGCCGGCGCCGCGCGGTCCCAGCCACCCCACGAGCCGTAGTAGTGGAGCCAGTACTTCCGCGCGCACTCCTCGAAGGTCCGGTGGCGGCTCTTCGACCAGGAGAAGGAGTTCTCGAGGACCCTTTCCATGGGCGCGCATGTCAGCCGATCGGCGGGGATTCCGCAAGGGGCGCGGGCGAGGAGACCTTGATAGCTCGCGCGGGCGGGCCCAAGATGCCTCCGTGCGTGGGAGCTTCCTCGCGGCGGGTGCGGCGCTCCTCCTCGCGGCCGGAGGGGCGGCTGCCGACAAGGTCGGCTCGAGCGAGGAGTGGGCGGCGCTCAAGGCGCGGGTCCAGCCCGACCTCGAGGGGACGGACCCCGTGAAGCGCCTGGACGCGGTCCGCCGGCTCGGCGAGGCGGACTGGCCCGAGGCGGTGGACGTCCTGGTGCGGGTGCTGCGGGCGCCGGACCCGCGGACGGACGCCCTGCTGAAACGATTCGAGCAGGTGGAGAAGCTCTACGCGCAGGTCTCGGCAGACATCGAGAAGAACCAGGAGGGTCCTGTCACGAAGGACTTCGCCAACGACGTCAAGCAGGCGCGGGCCTTCCGGGCCGAGTTGACCGAGATCCGGAGGACGCTCCACGCCATCTCCTCGCTCAAGCGCGAGGCCGTCGCCGCGCTCGGGAAGGTCCGCGCCCCGACCGCCGCCGCCCGCCTCGTGAAGGCCGCCACGACCGAGCCGGACGCGGTCCCCCGGGCGAATCTCGCCCTCGCGCTCACGCCCGTGCCCGATCCCGGCGCCGGGGAGGCCCTCCGGTCCCTCGCGAAGGACGAGGCGGGGCTCGTGCGCACGGCGGCGATCGAGTCCCTCGGCCGGCGGAAGGAGGCGACGGACCTCCCCCTCTTCACGGCGGCGCTCGCCGACGAGGGCTGGACCGTCCGCGCCGCAGCGGCGAGCGCGCTCCGGGATCTGCGGAACCCGGCCGCCATCGAGCCCCTGATCGAGGCGCTGGCGAAGGAGCCAGGCCGGCTCCGAGGGGACCTCGCGGAGGTGCTTGCGGCGATCACCGGGCAGGCGCTCGGGGCGGACGCGGACCTCTGGCGAGCCTGGTGGGCTTCCAACAAGGAGCGGTTTCGGGCGCCCCCGACCCCGGCGCCGGGAAAGCCCGCAGAGCCGGAGACTCCGGAGTCGCCGGCTCCGTCCGCCCCGTCCGGCATGGTGGAGGGCCACGCCACCTCGGCGAGCTTCTACGGGATCCCGACGACCTCGAAGCGCCTGGCCTTCGTGATTGACGTGAGCAAGAGCATGGCGGAGAAGGCCCGTCCGCCGAAGGGCGGCTCCCCGTCCGGCGGAGGCGCCGTGGCGACCGGGGCCGGGACCGGAGGCTCTCCGCAGGATGCGGGGAGGGGCCTCCCGGCGGAGCCCACGAAGCTCGACGTGGCGAAGCACGAGCTCCGGCGCGCGATCCGGGGGCTCCCGACGGACGCGCGGTTCGCCGTCGTCGCGTTCGCCCTGAACCCGCGGCTCCTCGGGAAGGGGCTCTGGAAGGCGACCCCGGAGGGAAAGGCCGAGGCGACGCGGCTCGTCGAGGCCCTCGAGCTGGCGCCCTCAACCAACGTCTACGACTCGTTGGCCCTCGCCCTCGGCCTGGGCATGGACCCGAAGAACCCCGCCCAGTCGTTCGACGACGGCGTGGACACGATCTTCCTCCTCACGGACGGGGAGCCGAACTCGGGCACGATCGTCGAGACCGGGAAGATCCTCGCGGAGATCGGCTCGCGACTCCGCACGCGCCGCGTCGTCATCCACACGATCTGGGTCGGGACGGACCCCTCCGAGGAGGGGCCGGCCGGGCGGGGGGCCAAGGACGGCGGGGCCGACTTCATGAGGAAGCTCGCGGAGATCTCCGGCGGGCGGTTCGTGGAGCGATGAACCACGTCATCCCCGAGCGGATGACGCGGTTCATCAAAGTGGGAGGAGGCGAACGTCGGTATGCATAACGACCGCACTCTGGCGCTGGCAATCCTCGTGCTCCTTGCCGCGGGCGCTGCGCGCGCGGACCTCGCACCGAAGGAGTGGCAGGCGCTGCACGCCGACTTCCAGAAGACCTTCGTGCCGCTCCCCGTGAAGCGGCTCTTCACCGACTCGAAGGCCGAGAGGCAGGCGATCCGGCAGGCGGCGATGGCGAAGTCGGCCATCGAGGACCGGCAGCGGGTGCGCGAGGCCCGGAGCGCCGAGCGGGAGGCGCACGCGACAGTCCGGGCCGGCCGGGCCGAGGTCGTGAAGCGGCTCCTCGCGGCAGACGACGGCCGCGCCCTCGAGGACATCGCCCGCGGGCTCGCGGCGGTGAACCAGGCGCTCAAGGACCTTGCCCCCGTCGAGGCGGAGTTCGCCGATGCCGCGGGCAAGTTCGTCGCCGGCCTCGACGGGCAGATCCACTACGGCTCCATGAGCGAGGGCAACCAGGAGTGGCACAAATGGGCGTTGGCCGAGCTGAAGGCGATCCGCGACCTCACCAAGGCCGAGCAGGCCGTGAAGCGGCAGATCCTCGACGGCCTCGGGGCCCGCCCCGGGGGCGGGGCGATCCCGTGGCTCCTCAAGGCCCTCGAGAAGAACCCGGCGCCCGAGGTGCGGGCCGGCGCCGCCCAGGCGCTCGGCGCCTCGGAGGACGACGCCGTCGTCCCGGCGCTGCGGGCCGCCTTCCCGAAGGAGAAGGACGCCCTCGCCCGGGTCTCCCTCCTCGACGCGCTCGTCGCGAGGAAGGCGACCGGAGCGCGCGCCGAGGTCCTCGCCGGCCTCGCGGACCCGGTCTGGGAGGTCCGGTCGGCGGCCGTGGATGCGATCGAGGCCTTCGGCTACCGCGAGGCCGACGTCGTGGAGGCGATGATCGAGGCGCTCGTGAAGGAGGACGGGCGGCTCCGCGGCGACATCGAGGACGTCCTCCACGCGCTCACCGGCATGCGCTTCTTCGGGGACGGGCTCCTCTGGAGGAAGTGGTGGGCGGACCACAAGGCGACTTTCGGGAAGGAAGAGGCGGGCGAGGGACCGAAGCCGAAGGCCGGCGTCGGGACCATCGAGGGGAAGCTCCCCGACGAGCCGGCGAAGAAGGGCGTGGCGTTCTACGGGATCGAGACGTTCTCGAAGCGGATCGTCTTCGTCCTCGACCGCTCGGGGAGCATGAAGGAGAAGGCCGGGGAGATGCCAAAGGGCGGTCCCGTCATCACCGGGGGCGGCCACGGGTCCGACCCGGGCGGCGGCCCGCAGGGCGACACCAAGCTCGACGTCGCGCAGTGGGAGCTGAAGAAGGCCGTCTCGGCGCTCCCGAGCGACGCGAAGTTCACGATGATCTTCTACAACGAGAACTTCGAGGTCTGGAAGGAGACGCTGCAGCCCGCAAGCTCCGCCACGAAGCGGGAGGCCTTGAAGTACATTGACACGCTCACGCCGCTCGGCGCCACGAACATCTTCGACTCGCTCGAGAGGGCCTTCGGGATCGGGATGGGCGGCCCCGGGGCGGTCCAGGACGCGCGCTACGCCTCGGCCGAAACCGCCGACACGATATTCCTCCTCTCCGACGGGGCGCCGAACAAGGGTCGCATCACCGCCCCGGACGGGATCCTCGAGGAGGTCCGCAAGATGAACCGCCTCCGCCGGATCGTCGTCCACACGATCGGCGTAGGCAAGGACGAGAACCGCCCCTTCATGAAGGCGCTCGCCGACCAGAACGGCGGCACCTACGTGCACCGGGATTGAATCTCGGGGGGCCTGGGGGCATCCCGCGCGGGGGCGGTAGGGGGGGCGGGCCCGACCGGCCTCCATCGGCGCCGCCCTCGGGGACCCGGGGTTCGCTCCCGGTCGCGGGGGCGTGGCCACCGGTGAGGCCCCCGCGACAGGTCGTTCACCC
>JAKEIC010000116.1 GCA_022614695.1 Planctomycetales bacterium
GGCCGGGGCGTGTGGACGGCCGCGGCCGCGGCGGCCCGGTCGGCACTCGGCCGGGCGCCGGCGCCCGAGGGCGACTCCTGGGCCCGCGAGATCCTCGCGCAGGCCGCGGCCGCGCTCGACGCCTCCGTGGGCGCCGCGCTCGAGGCGCGCGACCTCCCTCTCGCCGAGGGGAGGGCGAGGGACCTGGCCGCGGCCGTCGCCGACGGGTCGGAGGGCCCGGGGTCCCGTGCGACGCTGGCGCGGGTGGCGGAAGCGCGGGCCGAGTACGACCGCCGCGTCTCGGCGGCCGTCGCGCTGCTCAAGCCGGAGACCGGCCGCGAGGCGCGCGAGCAGCTCGAGCGGGCCCGGGAGGTCTGGGACTCGCCCGCGGTCCGCGAGAAGCTCGGCGAGGCGCGGCTCCGGGAGTGGCGCGACCGGGCGGCGGCCGCCGCTGCGAGCGGGGACCTCCCTGCCGCGATCGCCGCGGCGGCCGAGGCGGCGGCCCTCGCCGAGGGAGACGCGGGGGTCGCCGGCGAGCTCGCGGAGTTTCGCCGGGTGCAGGAGGCGCGCCGTCGCGAGGCCGCCTCTCTCCGGCTCGCCGAGGCCCGGGCCGCCCTCGCGGAGGGGGACCTCGCGCGCGCCGAGCGGTCGCTCGCCGAGGCCCGCGCGCTCGCCGACCTCCCCGAGGCGAGCCCGGTCGTCCAGGAGCTCGCCGAGAGGCGGGCGACGCCCGACGGTTGGGTCTACGTCCCGGCAGGCGACTACCCCCTCGGCGCTCCCGGCGAGCCGGCGAACCCCCCCCGGCGCGTCGCGCTCGGCTCGTTCGCCATCTCGGCCCGGGAGGTCACGCGGGCCGAGTTCGCCGCCTTCGTCGCGGCGGGGGGCTACGCCGACGACCGGTGGTGGGACGGCCTCTCCTCCGAGGCGCGCGGCGCCTTCGTGGACAGCACGGGCAAGCCCGGGCCCGAGGAGTGGAACGACGGCGCGCCGCCGGCCGGCGCGGCCGCGGAGCCCGTCGTCGGGATCTCCTGGCACGAGGCGGCGGCCTACGCCCGCTTCACGGGGGCGCGGCTCCCGACCGAGGACGAGTGGGAGGTCGCGGCGGGCCACGACCCCGCGATCGGGGCCGCGAGGACCTATCCCTGGGGCGACCGGTGGGATCCCGCCCGCGTGGGCGCCGATTCCGCCTCGCATGCGGCGGGGATCGCCCCCGTGGGCTCCCGCACGGGGGACCGGAGCCCGCTCGGTTGCCTGGACATGGCCGGCAACGCCATGGAGTGGACGGCGAGCCTCTGGTCCCGCGAGGGCGACCCGCACCGCGTCGTGCGCGGCGGGAGCCTCGACCCGCTCGCCTCGCAGGTGCTCCCGTCCGAGGAGGGCTGCCGCGTGCAGCGGCGGCAGTCCCGCGCCGACCCCGTGCAGGCGCGGCTCCCCGCGGTGGGGTTCCGCCTCGCGCGGACCCCGGGGAGGTCGGAGTGATCCCTCCCAGACATGGCGCCGGGGCGGTCCTCCTGGCCCTCGCCGCGGGCTGCGCCGGGGGGCCCGTGCCCCCGCTCCTCGAGGATCCCGCGCTCGCCGCTCTCCGGGCGGAGCCGCCGGTCCCGGTCCGGATCGCCGTGGCCCCCCCCCGCGTCCGGCCCCGACCTCCTCCCGAGCACGCCGGGTCCCTCGAGTGGACCGAGGCCGACGCCGGGGCCGCGATCGTCGAGGCGCTGCGCGCCGCCGGGTTCTCCCGGCGAGTCCGGCCCGTCGCCGGGTCGGCGCCCGAAGGCGCCGCGGGGGACGAAGCCCTGGCCGACGCCTGGACGGAGGGGGACGACCTGCTCCTCGAGGTCGAGGTCACCCGCTTCGAGGCGGCCTACGTCGGGACGAACGGCTGGTTCCTGCCGAACCTCCTCCTCTGGATCGAGCTCGTCTGGCCTGCCTGGTTCGTGCCCGACGAGGACTACGAGGTGCGGGTCGAGGGGACGGCGCGGCTCCGGGCCGTCGCGACCGGACGGACGGTCTGGGAGTCGCCGGTCTCGGGGAGCGCGGCCGATTCGTTCAACGACTTCGAGCGCGGGTTCACGCTGCTCGGGAGCCTCTCGGTCCCCTCGGGGCTCGACGCCGGGAACTGGCTGGCGATCGGGAAGGTGCTGCGGGAGGCCGCCGTGCGGAGCTTCCAGGTGGACCTCGCCACGCGCCTCTCCCGCGGGCTCCGCGAGGCGGCCGCCACCCCCGCCTTCGCCGCCGCGACGCGCCAGACCCTGGCGCTCCTCGTGGGCTGCGGCCAGTACGACCACCCCGGTCTCCACAACCTGAAGTACCCCGTCGCGGACGCCCGCGCCCTCCGGGAGTGGCTCCGGGCGGCCGGGGTGCTCGAGCGCCAGATCCGAGTCCTCGCCGACGACCAGGCGACGGGGGCGCGCCTCCGGTCCGAGATCCGGGACTTCCTCGCGGCCCGGGCCCGACCGGGGGACCGGGTCCTCCTCTCCTTCGCCGGGTACGCCGGCCCCGACGGCCGCGGGGGGGCGGCCCTCCTCCCGTACGACGCCGATCCGCGGAGGCTCGCCGAGACCTCGATCCCGCTCGGGGACCTCGCCTCGGCGCTGGCCTCGGTGCCCGACGCCGAGGCGCTCCTACTCCTCGACGCGGGTCTCGGCGGAACGGAGGAGGTCCGCTGGGCCTCCTGCGGGCTCCCGCCCCCCGACCCCGCGCGGGTCGCGGCCGAGATCTCCTCGATCGCGAGCCGACCCGTGACGGCGGTGCTCTGGGCCTGCCGGCCGGGCGAGGGGGCCGCCGAGGTGGGGGAGCGCCGGCACGGGTTGCTCACGCTGAACTGGCTCCACGCAGCCGCCCGGGCGCCGGATCGGGACGGGGACGGCCGGGTCTCCGTCGAGGAGGCGTTCCGGGTCGCGAGCCGGGGTGTCCAGATGCACGCGATGCTGTCGGGCCGCGTGCAGACCCCCCGCGTCTACGGCGCGGGCGGGGGCTTCCCGGTCCCGCGGCCGTCCTCCCGCGACGCGTCCGCCGACGGGGCGGGCGAGGGAGGGAGGGGGCCGTGAGGCGCGGGATCTTCGCGGCCCTCGGCCTCGCGTCTCTCGCGCCCCTGGTCCCCGGGGTCGGGTGCGGCTACCTGCAGGCGGGCGCGGCCTGGTACCTCACCCAGGACGAGGGGGGGAAGGACCGCGCGAGCCCCAACGCGGTCCCGTCGGTCGTGGTCCCGAACCCCGCCGGCTCGCAGTCCGGCGACGTGGCCCTCTCGTACCTGCTCTTCGACGCGGAGGGGAACCCCTCGGACATCGTCGTCGAGCAGGCCTCCTCGACGGACGGAGGCGTCACCTGGACCCCGTTTGCGGCGGCGAGCCTCGGCATCGGCCCCCCGAGCGAGGGGACGTCGGGACTCCCCGCGAGCCCGGCGGGCGCGCCGCACACGGTCGTCTGGAACTCCTTCGCCGACATCGGCGGGGTAAACGCCCTCGCGCGCGTCCGGATCACCCCCGTGGACCCGGGGCCCCCCGCCCGGACGGGGAACCCGGGCGAGACGGCCGTCTCGGGCTTCCCGGTCCTGAACCGCCTCATCGCCACGGTGCTCTCGGGCGGCGGGAGCGGGCTCCTCTCCTTGCCGGGCGGAGTCGCGCGGGACGGCGCCGGAAACCTCTACGTCGCCGACACGTTCCACCACCGCGTGCTCCTCCTGAACGCGCAGGCCTCGGCGATCACCGTGGCCGGCGTGACGGTCGCTCCGAACCAGGCGGCGGTCCTCGCCGGGACGGGGACCCCGGGCTACGGCGGCGACAACGTCCTCGCGACGGGGGCGCCCCTCAACTTCCCGTCGGGGGTTGCGCTCGACGGCTCGGGGAACGTCTTGGTCGCCGACTCGCTCAACCACCGGGTGCGCCGCGTGGACCGCACCACCGGGTTCATCACGACCGTGGCCGGCACCGGGACGGCCGGGACGGCCGGGGACGGGGGCCTCGCCACGTCGGCCCAGGTGAACTCCCCGCGCGGGATCGCTTTCGACGGGAACGGGAACCTCTTCGTCGCCGACACCGGGAACCACCAGCTCCGGGTCGTGAACTACCAGACGACGACGACCTCCTTCGCCGGCGTGAGCGTCTCGCCGGGGAGCCTAGCCCGGATCATGGGGAGCGCGTTCGGGGTCCCGGGGAGCACGGGGGACGGCGGGGCCGCCTCGGGCCCGACGGCGCGGCTGCGCTCCCCGTGGTCGGTCGCCGTGGACGCGGGCGGCGACGTCTACGTCGCCGACTCGGGCAACCACGCGATCCGGGTGGTGAACACGGGGACCACCGGGATCACCGTCGCGGGGGTGCCCATCGCGGGGGGGAACGTGGACAACGTGGCCGGGACGACGGGCATGGCCGGCTTCTCCGGCGACAACGGGCCGCTCGCGAGCGCGGCCCTGCTCGACACGCCGAAGGGCGTCGCGCTCGACGGGAATGGCAACGTCTACGTGGCGGACACGGTGAACAGCCGGCTGCGGGTCGTGAACGCCCAGTCGTCCTCCATCACGCTCGCGTCCGTGACGATCTCGGCGAGCCGGATCGCGACGGTCGCGGGCGGGGGGACGCCCGCCGCGAACGACGGCGACGGGGGCGCGGCGACCGCGGCCCGGCTCTCGCAGCCCGAGGGGGTGGCGGTCCTCGCCGGTGGGCACGCGCTCCTCGCCGACACGGGGCTCGGCCGGGTCCGGTTGGTCAACGTGGGGACGACCGGCCTCTCGTACGCGGGGGCCTCGGTCGCGGGCGGGGCGATCGAGTCGGTCCTCGGGACGACCTCGGTCGCGGGCGGGGGACTCCTGCGGCCGGAGGGCGTGGTCCGGCTGGGCTCCCTCCTGTTCGTCGCCGACCGGGACGGGCACCGGGTCTACGAGCTGAACCTCGCGACGGGCTCCCTCGCGACGGTGGCCGGAACGGGGACCTCGGGTTTCTCGGGGGACGGCGGCACGGCCGCCTCGGCGCAGGTCGCCTCGCCGCGGGGCCTCGCGCTCGACGGGAGCGGCAACCTCTACGTCGCCGACTGGGGGAACAACCGCGTGCGGGTCGTGAACCGGCAGGCCACGGGCCAGACGATCCTCAACGTGTCGGTCGGCGCGGGGGCCATCGCCACCGTGGCCGGGGGCGGGGCGGGCGGGGACGGGTCCCTCGCAACCGCCGCCAGCGTGACGGGCTCGCCCGGGATCTCCCTCGACGCCTCGGGGAACCTCCTGATCGCCCACGCCGGGGGCAACCGAGTCCGGCGGGTCCTCGCCACGACGGGCGTGATCTCGACCGTCGCCGGGGCCGCGACGGCGGGCTACGCGGACGGGGCCGCCACGGGCACGGCGCGGTTCTCCGCGCCGGAGGGGGTCTCGTAGGACGCCTCGGGGAACCTCGTCCTGGCCGACACCGGCAACCACGCGATCCGCTACGTGAACCTCGGCGCGGGCTCGACGACGGTCTGCGGGATCTCCGTCGCGTCGGGCTCCGTCGGGACGCTCGCGGGGATCCCGCCTCCGACCCCGACGCCAGGCTTCAACGGCGACAACCAGGCCGCCACCTCCGCGCGCCTCGACACCCCGACCGCGGCGCTCCGGATCGCGGGCGGCCACGTCCTCCTCGTGGACTCGGTGAACCAGAGGATCCGGCGCGTGGACCAGGCGACCGCGATCGTGACGACCATCTGCGGGACGGGCCTCGCCGGCTACAACGGGGACGGGATCCCTCCCGTGAACGCGAACCTGAACGCGCCGAGTCACTTCTTCCTCGACTCGGCGAGCCCCCCGAACCTCTTCTTCGCCGACTCCGGCAACCGCCGCGTCCGGCGCTTCACGCCGTGAGCGCCCCTCCGGACCCTCCCTCCGACAGGCCCGACCCCCTGATCGGGCGCGAGTTCGACGGGCTCCGCATCGAGGCCCTCCTCGGGGAGGGGGGCATGGGGACCGTCTACCGGGCCACGCAGCTCAAGCTCAACCGCCCGGTCGCCGTGAAGGTCGTCCAGGGGATGTCGGGGCGCCAGCTGGCCGAGTGCCGCGAGCGGTTCCTCCGCGAGGCGCTGGCGGTCGCCCGCGTCTCCCACCCCAACATCGTCCAGGTCTTCGACGTGGGCACCGTGGACGGCGCCCCGTACATCTCGATGGAGTACGTCCGCGGGTCCAACCTGGA
>JAKEIC010000117.1 GCA_022614695.1 Planctomycetales bacterium
GCGACGAGGCGCTCGCCCTCGAGCCGGGCAACGCCGGGCTCCTCTGCAACCGCTCCCTCGTGCGGGAAGGCCTCGGGGACCTCGCGGGGGCCCTCGAGGACGTGGACGAGGCGATCCGCCGCGAACCGCGCGACCCCGAGGCGCGCAACAACCGGGGGGCCGTCCGGCGGAAACTCGGGGACCTCGAGGGCGCGGTCCGGGACTACGACGAGGCCCTGCGGCTGCGACCCCGGTTCCCCGAGGCGCTCTCCAACCGGGCCTCGGCGCGGGTCCTCCGGGGCGAGTACCCGGAAGCGATCGAGGACGCGACGGCCGCCCTCGCCCTGCGGGAGGGCCTGGCCCAGGCGCTCTACGCGCGGGGCTTCGCACGGCACGAGACGGGCGACTCGGCCGGGGCCGAGCAGGACCTCACGGGGGCGCTCCGCCTCGAGCCCGGCGACCCCGACTTCTCGGTCGCCCGCGCGGCGGCGCGGCAGCGGCTCGGCCGGATCCGCGAGGCCGCCCAGGACCTCGACGCCGCGATCGCGGGCCGGCCCGGCGTGGCGGAGTGGCGCCGGAGCCGCGCGTGGCTCCGGCACGACCTCGGGGACGGCGACGGGGCCCTGGCCGACGCCGCCGAGACCCTCCGGCTGCGGCCCGGGGACGTCGGGGCCCTGCGCGTCCTCGGAGCCGTCCGGCGGGACCGGGAGGACTGGGCGGGGGCGGCCGAGGCGTACCGCGAGCTGCTCCGCGTCGCGCCGGCCGACGAGCGCGCCGGGGACTGGAGCGCCCGCCTCGCGGAGTGCGAGGGGCGGCTCCCGTCCCCGGGAACCCGGCGCTGAAGGGGCCATGGACCCTCCTTGGCCGGAGAGTCTCGGGGCGGCGGTCTGGGACGCCGGGGGCGCTCCGGGACGGCTCGACGTCCTCGAGGTCGTGGAGCTGCTCCTGCCGGACCTCCCCGACTACGGCCTCGCCGAGGTGGCGGCCGTGCTGGGACTCCCGGCGCCCGAACCACTCGCCGCGATCGCCGCGATCGCCGACGGGGCGCTCCGCCGGGCGCGCGGGCGCGGGCTCTCCGAGGACCTCCGGGTGCTCCGGAGGGTCTACGGGGGGACGGACTGGCCCTGGCTCCCCTGGCTCGAGGCCCGGGTCGAGGGACCGGCCGACGCGGCGCCGCCCCGTCCCCTCACGGCGGCGCCGTCCGGCCCCCGGGAACTGCCTCCCGACTTCGTCGAGCGTTTCTTCGCGCCGGACGGGCTCCTCGCCCGCCGCCTCGGCCCCGCCCACGAGCCGCGGCCGCCGCAGCTCGAGTACGCCCGCGCCGTCGAGGGCGCTCTCGCGCAGGGCCGCTCCCTCGTCGTCGAGGGGCCGACGGGGGTCGGGAAGGGGCTCGGCTACCTGGTGCCCCTGGTCGCCTGGGGCCTGCGGGAGGGCCGCCGGGTCCTCGTCTCGACCCACACCCTCGCGCTCCAGGACCAGCTCGCGGGCCAGGACCTCCCCCTCCTCGCGGAGGCGGCGGGGATCGGCCTCCGGTGGGCCGTCCTCAAGGGCCGGCAGAACTACCTCGGCCCCGCGGCCATCGAGGCGTTGCTCGGGGAGCTGGACCTCTACGCGACCGGGGAGGACCGGGCCGCCCTCGCGTGGCTTGCCCTCCACGCGCGCCGGTCGGCGGACGGGCAGGTGGAGCGCATCCCCGCCTCGGTGCGCCGCCGCCGGCGCGGGCTCTCGTGGTGGCTCCCGCGCGCCACCGCGGGGGAGGGGCCGTGCGGCCTCGCGCGGTGCCGGGCGCCCGGGTGCCGCCTCGCCCGGGCCCTCGAGGCGGCGGGCACGGCGGACGTCGTGATCTCGAACCACGCCCTCACGCTCACCTGGCACGAGGGACTCCCCGACTGGCACGCCGTCGTCTTCGACGAGGCCCACGCCCTCGAGGACGCCGCGACGAGCGCCTTCGCGCGCGAGGTCTCCGTCGAGGGCCTCCGCGAGGCGACCGAGAGGCTCTCCGGTCGCGGCCGGCGTGGCGGGCTCGCGGGGACGGCGGCCCACGCCGGGGCGGGGCGGTCCGGGTCGTCGGATCTGGCGGCCTCCGGCGGGGCGCTGCGCGCGGCGGGCGAGGGGCTGCGCGAGGCGGCGGGCCAGCTCGCGCAGGCGGTGCGGGCGTTCGTCCGCCCCGACGACGCCGGGCCCGAGGACGAGGCGGCCGAGGACGGCGGTCGCGCGGTCGAGGCCGGGATCGGCCCGGCGGACCGGGGGACGCCGGCCTGGGAGCGGCTCGCGGAGCGCCTCGCCCCGGTCGGCGCGCGGATCGCGGAGGCGGCCGGAGCGGCGGACGCGGCGCTCGAGGCGTCCGGTCGGGCCGTCCCCCCGCTCCCCGGCCTCGTCGCCGCGCTCACGCGGTCCTCGCGGGACCTCGCCGCCGCGCGGGACCTCCTCGACGAGATCCTCGAGCGGCCCGATCCCTCCTCGTGCCTCGTCGCCTCGCTCCAGGGCTCCGCAGGGGCCCTCCGGGCGCTGCCCGTCTCGGTGGCCGGCGCGATCCACGGCGCGGTCCTCGCCCGGGTCCCCACGGTCCTGACCTCGGCGACGCTCACGCTCCGGGACGACCCCGACTACGTCGCGCGGAGGATCGGCTTCGATCGGCTCCCCCCCGAGCGTCGGCTCCCCGTGCTCATGGTGGGGAGCCCGTTCCGGCTGGCGGAGGTCTCGCGGGCCTTCGTCACGGCCGACGCGCCCGACCCGAACGGGGCTCCGGAGGAGTTCCTCGGCCACACGGTGGTCGTGGCGGCGCGCCTCGCCGAACCCCTCGGCGGCCGGACCCTGCTGCTGCTGGCGGCAAGGGGGCGGATCCGGCCGGCCGCCGAGCGCCTCCGGGAGAAGCTCGCCCGCGCCGGCGTCGAGGTGCTCTCGCAGCTCGAGGGCTCCCGCGAGCACCTCGCCGACCGGATGCGCGCCGACCGGCGGACCGTGCTCGTCGGGGCCCGCTCCTTCTGGGAGGGCGTGGACATCCCCGGGGCGGCGCTCTCGGCCGTCGTCATCGAGAGGATCCCCTTCGAGTCCCCCGACGTCCCCCTCTTCCGCGCGCGCTGCGACGCGGAGACCGCGGCGGGACGGAACGGCTTCACGGGGTTCGCGCTTCCCCGGGCGCTCCTGCTGCTCCGGCAGGGCGCCGGGCGTCTCATCCGCCGGACCGACGACCGCGGGGTCGTCTTCCTCCTCGGGTCGTCGTTCCTCCGCAGGAGCTACGCCGGCGCGGCGCTCCGGGCGTTCCCCGCGGGGGGCGCCAAGGTCGCCGACACCGGGACGTGCCTCGCCGAGGCAGAGAGGTTCCTGCGAGAGCAGGGGCTGGCCCGGGAGAGGGAATGACCACCCAGGCACCAAGAGGAACACCACGGAGACACAGAGACACGGAGGAGATCCGGAGAGCGTCCCCTTCATGATCCCGTTATCTTCTCTGTGCCTCCGTGTCTCCGTGGTGAGATTCACCTCAGATCGTGTCTTGGTGGTGAGAATCCGCCGGCGCGATCAGGCCTTCGCGAGCAGCCGGTCCAGCCAGTGACGGATGTCGTAGGGGGGATCGGTCCCCCCGAGCCGGACGAGCCCATCGCGCACGGCCGGCGCGACCGCCGGCACCGCCTCGGCGAGCCGCCCCGAGAGCTTCACGAACTCGGCCCGGGGATAGGTCCGGACCTCGCCGTCCCCGGCCGCCGAGAGGAGGGCGGCGGCCAGCGCCTCGGCCTCGGCGGGGCGGGAGGCGAGCGCCGCGAGGAGGTCGGGGCCGGCCGTCCCGGCGATCCACTCGAGGTGCTCGCCGGTGGCGCAGTCCCGCGCGGCCCCCGAGGAGAGGAGCGCCCGGACGTCCCGCCAGAACGCGGACGGGTCCCCCGCGACGCGCCCCGCGAGGTCGGCCCCGATCGGCTCCGAGTCGGGGCGCGGGCCGTCCGACCCGGCCCGGTCGCGGCGCTCCTTCCAGTCGTCCCGCATGATCCAGATCGCGCCGTCCCGGCAGCGCGGGTCCGGGTCCCGCAGGAAGAGCCGGAACGCCGACTCGTAGAGGGAGGGGTCCCGGCTCTTCGAGACGAGCGCGCGGCCGAGATGGACGAGGGCGGCCCGACGCTCGGCGTCGGGCTCGCGGCCGATCTCCTCCAGCAGGAGCGCGGGGGGAAGGACGCCCTCCTGCGCCCATCCCTCGACCGCGTACATGACCGCGGACCGGAGGTCCCCCTCGCAGCGACGGTAGAGCCGGAGGATCGGCGCGAGGATCCACGGACGGCCGGGCGCGTGGCGCCTGAGCGAGTGGACGGCGCGCCCGGAGATGTCCTCGGGGACGGCGGGGTTGGCCAGCTCCACGAGCCGCCGGAGGACCTCCTCGGGCGGGTCGGCCGTCTGGTCCAGGCCGGCGGCGGCCGCGGCGCGGATCTCGGGGGCGATGTTGTCCTCGAGCAGATCGAAGAGGTCGCGGACGAACGGGGCGGGGACCGGCTTGGGGCCGGTCGCGACGCGGATCGCCTCGAGGGCGACGAGCGGGTCGGGGTCCCGCATCGCGGAGCGGACCCGGTCCGTGACCTCGGGCGGGACGGGCCTGCCGTCCTCCGGCAGCAGCGCCCGCGCGGCCGCGAGCGCCGCGGCGGGGCCGAGGGAGCCCACGGCGTCCCGCAGGACCGAGGCGGCGCGGGGCGGAAGCTCCTCGGACCTCTTGGCGAGCGCGAGCGCCGCGACGAGCCGGGTCTCGGGGTGCGGCGACTCGAGGGCGCCCTCGGCGGCGCGCCGCGTCTCGGCGGCGCGGTCCCCCATCGCGAGAAGCCCCGCGGCCGCGGCCTCGACGCGGCGCGGGTCCTGGCCGGCGGGCCCCGCGGCGAGCGCCCGCAGCCGGTCGGCGATCCCGCGCGCCTGGCCGCTCATCCACTGCGAGAGGCCGTAGTCGGTCCAGACGCTCTCGCGCGGGAACCGCCCGGGGAGGACCCAGAGCCGCGAGGCCAGCAGGGCCGCCGTCCCGGACAGGCCCGTCGAGCCCCCCGTCGATCCCGTGGATGAGGGCGAGGCGAGGGCGGCCGCGACCCCCGCGACCGCCGGCGGATCGAGCGCGCAGAGCCGCAGGAGCGCGAGGCCGACCGCCGCCCCGAGGTCGGGGTCCTCGCAGCCCGAGCGGAGCGAGCGGAGGGCCTCGACCGCGGCGTCGCGCTCGGGGCCGCGCAGCCGGAGCGGGTCGCGCGCCGCGGGCGGCGGGAGGACCCCTCGCGCGGGGGGGGGCGCGGGGACCGGCCCCTCGAGCGGGAGGGTCCCGAGGAGCCGCACGGTCGCCGACTCCAGGAGCGCCGCCGGCTCCTCCCCGTCCCCGAGATAGGCCGCGGCGTGCGCGAGCCGCTCGAGCACCTCGCGCGGGCCGGCCCAGCGGGCCTCGAACCGCCGCCCGAGGTCGGCCACGTAGTCCGCAGGCATCTCCCGGAGCCGCGCCGCGATGGCGAACCGGTCCACCCCTCCCGCCTTGAGCGTGCGCGCGGCGCCGAACTGCTCGGGCGGGGGCATCTCCGCCCCGCAGTCGCGGCAGTACTTCCCCTCCGGCGCCCACGCGAGGCACCAGGCGCAGCGGGTCTCCCGCCGCGGCTCCCCGCCGCAGGCCGGGCAGAGGTCCCCCGCCCGCCGGTCCGGCGGCTGCGGCGCGGCGCAGGCGCGGCAGACGAGACGGACGAGCACGCGGACACTATACTGCCGGCCTCGAAGGGGGGGTCGCATGGCGAAGGGCACGAAGCCGTTCACGGCGCTCGAGAAGAACATCCTCAAGGCGAAGGGGCTCACGGCCGCGCAGGTCGGCAAGCTCGCGAAGGCGGGCGTCAAGGGACGCGGCGACTTCCGCACGGTCGGCGACGCGGCGACGCTCGCGTCGCTCGTGCCCGGCCTCTCGGTGGAGACGGCCGCCGCCGTGATGGCCTGGGCGAACGGCGCCGGCGGCGGCTCGGGCGGCCCTTCGACGGGCTCAGGGCAGGGCGGGCCGGTCGTCGTCGAGTCGGCCGAGGTCGTCTACTGCGTGCACTGCAAGACGAAGCAGCCCAAGGACTGGAAGTCGGGCGACCTCTGCGTGAACTGCGGCAAGGAGGCCGAGCCCGTCCAGGTCTGCTTCTGGTGCAACCAGACGGGCCCCGGCAAGGTCTGCCGCCGCTGCGGGACTCCCTTCGTCCCGGCCGAGGACGTGGAGCTGGCCGCCCAGCTCAAGCGCGAGGGCGTCGCCAAGGACGAGATCGGCCCGAAGCTCGCCCGGATGGGCAAGCCCGACCGGGACGCGCTCCGCGCCCGGGCTCAGAAATACCGGTAGCGTGCAGAGCCGAGCCGCCACCGTCGCCGAGTACCTCGCCGAGCTTCCGCCCGACCGGCGGGAGGCGATGCAGGCGGTCCGCCAGGTGATCCTCGCGAACCTGGACAAGGACTACGAGGAGGGGATGCAGTACGGGATGATCGGCTACTACGTCCCGCACCGCGTCTATCCCGCAGGGTACCACTGCAACCCGAAGGCCCCGCTCCCGTTCGCCTGCCTCGCCTCGCAGAAGGGGTACATGGCTGTCTACCTCATGTCCGTCTACGGTAGCCCGGGCGAGAACGCCTGGTTCCGCGAGGGGTGGGCCAAGACCGGGAAGAAGCTCGACATGGGCAAGAGCTGCGTCCGGTTCAAGAAGCTCGAGGACGTGGCGCTCGACGTGGTGGGCGAGGCGATCCGCCGGATGCCCGTCAAGAGATACGTCGCGGGATACGAGGCTGTCCTCGCGAAGACCTCGTCCCGCGCGAAGGGACGGCCGGCGCCCCGGAAGGCCAAGGCCAAGTCGGGCCGGGCCCGGTAGGCTCACGTTCGCCGGGCGTAGGCTCTCTTCAGATCCCCGATCTCGATCTTCTTCATCCCGAGCACCGCCTGGAAGACCCTCTCGATCCGCGCGGGGTCGCGGTCGGCGAGCATCTTCTGGAGGACCGTCGGGATGACCTGCCAGGAGACGCCGAACCTGTCCTTGAGCCAGCCGCACTGGACCTGCTGGCCCCCCTCCGAGAGCCGCTCCCACATCCGGTCGAGTTCCTTCTGCGTCGCGCAGTTCACGATGAACGAGACGGCCTCGCTGAACTTGAACACAGGTCCCCCATTGAGCAGGAGGAAATCCTGCCCGTCGAGCCGGACCGAGACGGTCATCACGCTCCCCTTGGGGCCGGGGGCCCCCTCGGGGTATCGGGTGATCTTTCCGACCTTCGAGTTCCGGAAGATGGACGCGTAGAAGCGGGCGGCCTCCTCGGCCTGGTTGTCGAACCAGAGGCAGGCGGTGATCTTCTCCGTGGAAGAACCTCCTCGCCGGGGCCGGGCCGGCCCTCTCACTCCGCGACGTTGAACGTCTGCTCGAGGACGAGGCGCAGCGGTTCGGGAATCGGATCGGGCGTCGGCACGACTTGCTCTCCGCCGCCGGTTTCCCCGCGGCTCCTCCAGCCTACCGCAGGCGGGCCCTGGTGTCGCCTCGAACGGGCGCAGCGAGCGAGATAGTCTCTTGGGCCGTGGACGGTCCCGCGGGACTCCGCGCCCTGCTCGCCTCGGCCGGCGCGCCGGCTCGCGCCGAGGCCCCGCCGCCGTCGGAGGCGGCGGTCGCGGAGACCATCGCGTACCTCGCGTCGCGCGAGGCGTCCGTCGCCATCGCCGCCGATCCGTACTGGCCCAAGTGGGACAGTCCGTGGTGGCGGATGACGCTCCTGTGGGAACTGGGCCGCGCGGGGCGGATCCCGCGGGAGATCGTCGGCGAGATGGCGGCCGCGCTCCGCGCGAAGTACCTGCCGGTCTTCCCCCTGCGGGCCGAGGAGGTTCCGGCGGGGGTGGACACGTATCGCGACGTCGCCTGCCATTGCGCACTCGGGACCATCGCCCAGGTGCTGACCGCCTGCGGAGTGAATGTGGACCCGGCGCTCCCTTGGCTGCGGCCGTGGTTCCTGCGGTACCAGCTCCCCGATGGCGGCTGGAACTGCGACGAGGCCGCCTACACGCGGCCCGTTCCGCGGAGCTCGGTCGTCTCGACGCTCCCCGTCCTCGAGGCGGCATTGGGGGGGCTGTCCCGGCCGCTCACGCCGGAGGAGGAGGCGCTGCTCGACCGCGGGGCGGCCTACCTGATCCGGCGCCGCCTGTGCCGGTCCGTGAGCCGGGGCGACCGGCTCATGGACGAGGCCTGGCTGCTTCCCTGCTTCCCGCGCTTCTACCACTACGACGTGCTGCGCGGCCTCACCTTTCTGGTGACCTGGGCCGAGCGGCGCCGCCGGCCCCTCCCCGCGGAGGCCGTCGCCGAGGCCGTGACCGTGCTCGGCGCGCAACTCGACTCGGGCGGAATCCTCCACGTCGGGCGTCGCGGCTACGCCGCCGAGCGGACGCTCAGGCGCGGCGCGGACGGCGCCTGGACGCCCGGGCACCCCGCCGGCACGTTCCCGCTGCTCGACGAGGTGAGCCGGGTGGGGCGGCCTTCCCCCGAGCTCACCGCCGCGTGGCGTGCCGCGCTCGCCGGCCTCCGCCGCCTCGCCGACGCGGGCGCGCTCGTGTAGGCCGGAGCCGCTCGCGGGGGCCTCGGACGACCCGCCAGCAGACTACTCCGCCAGGGCGTTCCAGGCCTTCCCGAGCATCTTCCATCCCGATCCGTCGTGGAAGAAGAGGTGGTACTTCACCCCGAGGTCCTTCCCGGGCTCGAGCCTCTCGACCTCGTAGAAGGTGACGCCGGGCCGCAGGATCTTCTCGGCCGCCTTGCGGGCGCCGCCGGGGAACTCGTTCGACGCGACGGACCCCTCCGCGTAGGCGACGATCTGCTCGGTCGTCGCGGCGTGCACCTGCACCTCGGTCTGCTCGGGCTTGCCCGCGAGGAGGCCCGCGGCCTTCGCGTCCTCCGGGAAGGGTTGGCTCGCGTACCCGTCGGCGATCTTCTTCGCCGCGGCGCTCGCGTCGTCGCGGAGACCCTTCTGCGCGCTCGCCGCGTCGGGGATGAGGCTCCGCGTGAGCTTCGCCGCCGTCGCGAAGTCGCCCGAGTCGTGCGCGGCGCGGATGTCCGTGAAGAGCTTCTTCAGCCCTTCCGCCGTGGCGGGGTGGGCGGGTGCCGCCGGGGCGGCCGGGGAGGCGGGCGAGGAGCCTCCGGGCGAGGCGGCCGCGCCCGACGAGTCGCCGGCGCTCCCCCCGCAGCCGGGTCCGCAGAGGGCGAGTGCAACCGTTGTAACTCGTCGCGGGCGGCTTGGTTCAGGTGGACAGTGAGCATACCTCCATTCTAGACAAGGACCATGTCCAAGGGCTTAGCAGCCCCGA
>JAKEIC010000118.1 GCA_022614695.1 Planctomycetales bacterium
GAACGCGTCCTTGAACTTGGCCACATCGCCGAAGGCCGACTTGATCGCCTGCAGCAGCGGCCCCGTCGGGTCCCCGCCCCCCCCCGGCTTCATGCTGTTCCAGTAGAAGGTGTGGTTCCACACCTGGGCGGCGTTGTTGTAGATGGGGCCGGCCCCCTCCGTCTGGATCAGTTGCTCGAGGGTCTTCCGCTCGCGGGGGGTCCCCGCGACGGCCTTGTTCAGGTTGTCCACGTAGGCCTTGTGGTGCTTCCCCCAGTGGAAGTCGAGGGCCTCCTTGGTGAGGTGCGGGGCGAGGGAGTCGATGGCATACGGAAGGGCGGGATGCGGGAAGGGCATGCTCTTGTCCTCCAGTCTGGCCGATCTGTCGGGACCGCGGGAACCACTCCCGAGCCGGGTAGGAATCGTATCCCGGGAGGGGGGGATGGCAAGAGGGCGCTGCGAGCGTGCGGCTGACCGCGAGGTTCGTGCGGCTTCTCCGCCTACCGCTTGCGGGCCGATCCCTCGGTGCGCGCGATCCGGATCCCGCGCGGCTCGAGCTCGCGCAGGAGCCACTCGGCCGGCACCGCCTTCTCGGGCGGCGCCGCTCCCCGCAACTCGACCGCGCCCTTCGCGAGCCCGAACGCGACCGCGGCCGCCGGGAAGGCCGTCGTCCTCTGCATGGCGGTGAAGCCCGTGGCCGGGTCGGCCCGGTCGAGGAGGTCGTACCGGACCCAGCCGGGACGGCCGTCGGCCCCCCCTTCGGCCTCGACCCGCATCACGACGAGGTCGCGCCCGTCGGAGGGGAGCGCGCGCTCGAGGACGGCCTCGAGGACGTCCCGCGGCGCCGCCTCCGATCCGTCCGCGAGCTTCACCGGCTGCTCGGACCCGAGGCCGAGCGCGAGGAGAAGCGCGATCGAGTCCCGGTGGCCCGGGTAGCGGAGAGTCTTCTCGTCGAGGTTGGCCACCGCGCCCTGGAAGGTCTCCGGGAGCGTCGAGGTGCCGCCGACCGTGTGGAAGGCCTCGAGGATCCCGAGCGGCGGGAAGTCGTCGTGCTCCACCTCGGAGAGCGCGTCGGCCTCGGCGGGCTGTCCCGCGCGCAGGACCCGGGACTTCCCGAGGTACTCGTTCAGGAGCCCCCGCGCCGAAAAGACGAGACGGTAGCCGAGGGGGGGAGGCGGGTCCTGCGGGAGCCCGCCCACGCGGATGCGGGCCGCCGCGGCCCTCCCGCCGAGAGCCGCGACCGCCGCGCCGACGAGCACGTTCGAGAGCCCCGGCGCGAGGCCCATGTCGGGCACGATCCCGATGCCCTCCCGCTTCGCCTCCGCGTGCAGTCCGAGCAGCACCCGAGTCGCGTCGCTGTTCCCGCCGAGGTCCACGAGCGAGCATTTGGCCCCGACGGCCGCGCGGGCCACGGCCGGAGCCATCGCGTAGGGGACCGCCGAGACGGCCGCCGCGTGCCCCTCGAGGATCTTCGCGGTCTCGGTCTCCTTCTTCGCATCGAGCCGGACGGCCCGGCCGTTCTTCACGGACGCGGCGACCTTCTCGGCGCGGGCGAGGTCCGCGTCGGCGATCGTCACCCCCACCACGCCCGGGCGGACCGCCAGGTCGGCGGCGGCCGCGGCGCCCATCCGGCCGGCTCCGAGAACGGCGAGTCTCACGGGAGTATCCGAACCCTTTCGCTCGTCGGTAGATGAGGACGCCCGCGGAGGCGGGCGGGACCGGAGGAGCCGGGAGGCGGCCCCGTGACGGCACCGAGTATACTCGCGCCCGACCCCGTGAACGATCCCCGCGTGGGACCGCGAGCCCCCAGCGTGCCTGCGCGGCAGAGCGCCGCCGGCGCGGCCGACCCGGTCGCTGCCATCGCTGAGGAGGAGATCGCACGCCTCCGAGCCGAAGGGCTCTACCGCGAGCCGAGGCCGGCCGCCGCGGGCCCGCCGGGTCCGCGGGTCCTCCTCGCCGGGCCCGGAGGCGCCCCCGGGCCGACCCGGGAGGCGATCGTCTTCTGCGGGAACGACTACCTGGGTCTCGCCGCCGACCTGCGAGTCCGGCGCGCCGCGGCGGAGGCCGCGGAGAGATTCGGCGCGGGGGCCGGGGCCTCCCGGCTCATGGCGGGCGAGACGACTCTCCACCGCGAACTCGAGGCGCAGCTCGCCGCCTGGAAGGGGGCGGAAGCCGCGACGGCCTTCCCGACCGGCTACCAGGCGAACGTCGGCGCCGTCACGGCGCTCGCGGGCCGCGGGGACCTCGTCCTCTCGGACGAGCGAAACCACGCGAGCCTCGTGGACGCCTGCCGTCTCTCGCGCGCCGAGGTGCGGGTCTACCCGCACGCCGACCCCGAGGCGGCCGCGGCGATCCTCGCGGCCGAGGGCGCGGGGTTCCGGCGGAGGCTCGTGCTCACCGAGGCGGTCTTCTCGATGCTCGGGGACGTCTCGCCCATCCCCGAACTCCTCTCGGTCGCCGAGGCCCACGGCGCGGTCCTGGTCGTGGACGAGGCCCACGCGACGGGCGTGATCGGCGCGACCGGGCGGGGGGCGGCCGAGCGGTTCGGACTCCCTCCGGACGCGATCCCGGTCTCGGTCGTCACGTTCGGGAAGGCGCTGGGCGGCCAGGGAGGCGCGGTGGTCGGCTCGGCGGCGCTCTCCGACCTGGTGAGGAACCGCGCCCGGACCTATATTTACACGACGGCGCTCGCCCCGCCGATGGCGGCGGCGGTGGGCGCGGCCCTGCGGGTCCTCGAGTCGGAGCCCGGGCGGGTCGCGGCGCTCGCCGCGCGCGCGGGCGAGGCTCGGGCGGCCCTGCGGGGGCATGGAGTCCCGGTGGCCAGAGGCGAGACCCCCATCCTGCCGGTGGTCGTCGGTGACGGGGGCGACCCCCGGCGCGCGGTGGCCGTCTCGCGGCGGCTCGAGGAGGAGGGCCTCCTCGTCGCCGCGGTCCGGCCGCCGACGGTCCCCGACGGGGAGAGCGGGCTCCGGATCTCGATCGCGGTGGGACACACGTCGGAGGAGATTGGGCGGCTCGCGAGGGCGCTCGGCGAGGCCCTCGAGGAAACGGACAGGGAGGAACCATGAGGAAGTTCGCGACGGCGGTGGCTCTCGGGACGGCGCTCCTCGCGGGGCGCGCCGCGGCGGCGCAGGACCTCGAGGAGCAGCTCCGGCGCCTCCCGGAGGACGTGCGGAAGGACGTGGAGGCCCTCCTGGAGAAGCACCAGCAGCGGATCGAGCGCCTGAAGGGCCAGCTCCTCGAGGACGTGAAGAGGCTGCTCGCCGAGAGGCTCGCCGCGCGCGCGGCCCGCGAGACGAAGCCCGCCGAGGAGAGGCCGGCCGAGCCGCCCCGGGTCGAGAGGC